>NZ_MKTM01000021.1:0-192359 GCF_001898245.1 Flavobacterium sp. 40-81 | reverse complement strand
GGCGGCGATAAAAAAGAAGATTCCCGCGGTCAGGACGACTACTGGATCATCAAGCTCGATGCCAAAGGCAATGAGCAATGGCAGCGCACCATTGGCGGCAGCGGTCAGGAACAGCTGGCCTGCATCAGCCCTGCAAAGGACGGCGGGTATATCGTTGGCGGATCTTCTTCTTCAGGAAAATCCGGCGACAAAACCGAAGCTAATCAGGGTAACCTGGATTACTGGATCGTAAAGCTGAATGCTTCCGGAACGATCGAATGGCAAAAGACCTACGGCGGCCGTTATTTGGATCAGCTGAAAACGGTGGAACAAACCAAAGACGGCGGCTATATCCTGGGCGGCTATTCCAATTCTCCGGCTTCGGGCGACAAGCAGAGCGACAACCTCGGTACCGGGGATTACTGGATCATCAAAACCGACAAAGCCGGTGCCATCGAATGGCAGCGTACCCTGGGCGGTGATGGCGATGACAACCTGAGTGCGCTGATACAAAGCCGAAACGGCGGCTATGTGCTGGGCGGCAGTTCCAATTCCAATCCTTCGAACGACAAGAGCCGGGCGAATACCAAAGGAACCGATTTCTGGATCGTCCGTCTGGATGACAACGGACAAACCCTCTGGCAGGAAACCTACAACTACGGAGCGGTAGATTTGCTGACCTCAATAGTGGAAAATGAAGACGGTACGCTGCTCCTTGGCGGTTATGCTCGGACAGAAGTATCGGACGGAAAGAAAGACAAAAAAGACATCAACGATTATATAGCTTTAAAGATCAATGCCAAAGGTGAAGAGCTCTGGAGCAAAACCGTGGGCAGTGATGGCGAAGACATCCTGAACGGACTGATTGAAACCCGCGATGGCGGTTACCTGCTGGCCGGAACCTCCAAAGGCAAACCGTCCCGCGATAAAAGCAGCGGACATGGCGGAAATGATTTCTGGGTGGTAAAACTCAAAGACCGTTATAAAAAAGAAGTGGCGAAATCAGCTATTGAAGCCTTGCCGAATCCGGCACAAAACTTTACCAATATCGTGGTGGGTTATGAATTTCAAAGCGGTACCGCTTCGGTATTTGACCTGTCCGGGAGACAGCTTCAACAATTCAGCATTGATAGCCGGACCGTTCCGGTAGATCTGAGTCATTATCCCGAAGGGATTTATATCGTAGAGATCCGTACCAATCTGCAAACGGATTCTGTAAAAGTGATTAAAAGTATAAGCCACAATAAATAGTAAATAGATAATTATGAAAAAACATATAATAGTCCAAGTGGTTATATTACTACTTGTAGTCTGCAGTTTACGTTCACAAACTGTAAAAGATATTAATGATAAACTTAATTATGCTACAATCTCCAATCCTGATGTTTTTAGTTTTGAAAAGCATAATTTAAAAAAAGTAAACCATTATGTTGGCAAAGCAGATATATCAATACCACTCTATAATATTGAAACGGGAAATATTAACTACCCGATAACCCTATCTTATGATTCGGGAGGTATTAAAGTTGATCAGTCTGCTTCTGATGTTGGACTCGGGTGGAATTTATCAAAAACGGTAATCACCAGAATTGTAAATCAAGCCAATGATTTTAACAGCATTGGTTTTAATCAGATTGACACAGATTATGTATTCACAGATGCGGTAGAACAGAATAAAAATTTTAATGTTGGTAGTGCAAGTTCAGTAAGAGGCAATTTAGGTCACTTTTTGATTCAGAAAACTAACAGTGAGATGACTTTTGATCGAAGAAAGGTTGATTTTTTACCTGATACTTATAACTTCCATTCCAATAATTACAGTACTAGTTTTATATTTCAGGATATAAATACACCTGTGGAGTTAGCGCCAAAGGGAACAATAATCTCGGCAGTTAAAGGAAAAGCTTTATTCAACACCAATTTTTACGGTAAAAATTATCCTAATGGTAACATCTATTTATATGAATTTCCAACTCAGGATTTTTTTACAATAATAGTTACCACACCGGATGGAATTAAATATACATTCAGTGATTTCGATTTATCTGCGACTTTTTTTGCAACAGGCTTTCTGGGAGAGTACTCTTTTACACCCGGAGGTTTTATAAATCAATATCCAGCCCAGATTTCTGCTTGGCATATTACAAAAATAGAGGATACCAATACAGGTAAGAAAGTCCAATTTTATTATGATACCACTCATTCCAATCCTTTCAACGAAAATATTCTTTATGAGAATACTATAAAAAGAACCCAGCGCTTTTTTAACTATTTCAGAATACCTTATTCTGATGCACTTACGGTTAACAATTGTACCCGTTATTGGACAGGAGGAGGATCAAGTATCGTAGACTATACACTAAATAGTGATAGTAGAGTTGATGTTCAAAAAAAACGATTAAGCAGAATTGTTTTTGATAAAGGAGAAATCACTTTTAAGTATAACAATAATGAAGGTGCAAATTCGGGGATTGGGAATACTCGGGAAGATATTTATAATGGTGATTTTTTAACACAGATGACCGTTAAAAATTTCAAAAACGAAATTATTAAAACAGTAGCTTTCAAGTATGATTATTTTAATTCCAGTTATAATGTAGGAGAGTTTAATCCAGATAATGAATATAACCCTTACCGTTACAAAAGGCTAAAACTGTCAAGTATTGAAGAATCTGGAAAAAAACCATACACTTTTACTTATATTGAAGACATAAAATTACCGCCAATTAACTCCTTTTCAGTTGATTTTCTCGGGTATTATAATAATTCTGCTGACGTTTCAAATATACCAACGCTATTAAGCCTTACGCCTAATCCTAAATTATATTATTATCCGAATAAAGAAGAGCAATCGCTTTTACCTTTCCTGATACCTAATATTCCAAATGCTACTATAAATGGCTATTTTAATAGAGAGGCAAATGAATTCTCTAAAGCATGGTCGCTTAAAAAAGTTGAATATCCAACAGGAGGTTTTTCAGAATTCGAATATGAATCGAATACTTTTAATATTAATGGTATTGATATTAAAGGTGGAGGAATAAGGATAAAAAAACAAATTTTAAACGATGGTTCAGGGAATAGCAGATACTTGGAATATGAGTATAAAAAAGATAATCAACTGAGCTCAGGAAATCTCGACAATTTTCCATTTTTTGGACATCCTTTGGTAAAGGCTTTTAATGTACAGTATCAAACCAATCAAGGACTTGATGAAGACATCCCCGCTACAATAACAACTATTGGAAATGTGGTTTATGACACTAATGAATGGAAACTATTAGATAAGAGTAACCTGGCAGAAGATATCACTTCGGGTGCTTTTGTAGGATATTCGAGAGTTATTGAAAGAGAAACTGGCAATGGATACAAAGAATTTTTTTATACATCAAGCGAGACCAATAATTTTAAAAATAAAATTTTTAAAGCCGATCCATACGATCTGCCTGTAAGCATCTGTGAAATCTATCTGGCTACAACCAATATTTGTATGAGTCCTTTTATTAAAGCCAATAGCGGTATGGGAGGAAATATTTTTACTGATAATTCTTATAAAAGAGGAAAATTATTGGAAGAAAATATTTTCAATCAGAGCAATCTTCTGGTCAAGAAAACGGTAAATACATATAATGATGTGGTCTATAATGAAAAATCATTTTATCAGCCAATTACACATCCATGGCGTGTGCAAAATGAAAATAACATCGGAGTACTTTTTGCCGTAAAGAAGAAGTATAAAATAAGTAATTACCTGTTAGCTTCAGAAACTATAAAAGAATATTCAGAAGGTGATGAACTCAGGAAAGGGATAAAATATACTTATAACAACAGAGGTTTAATTAAATCGTCTTTGGAAAATATAGATAATGGTATTGGTGAAACTAAAATGACAAATGTGTACTATCCGGATGATATCACAACCATTAATAGTTTACCAAACGGATCGTTGGCCACAGCGCCGTTTAATGCTTTTATCGCATTAAAACAGAAAAATAACATCAATACACCCGTGCAGATCAATACCTTTAAAAACAACCAATTGATTTTTACCAAACGGGCATTATATAAAAACTGGGGAAATAACATTATTCTTCCGTGTATTGTACAAACAGCAAAAGCTGCGAATAATCTGGAAGATAAGATTATATACAATTTGGTAGACACCTCTAACGGGAACTATTTGGAAGCACAACAGCAAAACGGAGCTAAAATCTCTTATATATGGGGATACAATAAAACATTGTTGATTGCAAAAATTGAAAATGCAGCATATACTGATATTCCGCTTACTACAATAAACAATTTGCAATCTAAATCAAATAGTGATACAGAAGCAAACTTAATTATTGCTTTGAATAATCTTAGAAATTCATTACCAAATGGTATGGTAACAACCTATACCCATAAGCCTTTAATTGGTGTGAGTTCTATAACCGATCCCAAAGGTAACACTACCTATTATGAATATGATCCTTATGGCAGGTTAAAAAACACCAAAGACGATGATAAGTATATTTTAAAAGAAAATGAATACCATTATAAGAATTAATATGAAAAAGATATTTTACTATTTATTATTGTTTCCGATTCTTATTTTTGGGCAGAGTCCTGATAAAAATTGGATAAAAACAACCCGTTATAAAGTTCCGGTTTTAAACGGAATCGCTACACCTGCTTTGAGTCAGGCAAAAATTGACCTTAGTTATATTGATGGACTTGGCAGACCAATACAGCAAATTAGCCACAAACAGTCGGCCTCAGGAAACGATATTATTACCCATATTGAGTATGATGCATTTTTCAGACAATCAAAAGAATATTTATCTTATGTCAATCAAACTCCTTCTTTAAATTTCATTACTTCAGCAAAGAATGACACCCATAATTATTACAACGTACTGTCTTCGGCAACAGGTAATCCTTATTTCGAAACGACTGCCTATCCCTATAGCGAAAAGGTATATGAGGAATCTTCTTTAGATAAGGTTATCGTACAGTCGGCTTCGGGTAACACCTGGGCAGTCGGCACCGGACATGAGATACGAAATAGTTACTTTTTTAATAAAAGTACTGATGCTGTAATTTTTTTCAAAGCAGTAACAACATGGGATAATGCTAAAGGTCTTTATGATATTAATCTGGTTCAAAGCGGTACGTATTCCCCCGGTCAACTTTATAAGAAGGTTATAAAAAATGAAAACTGGATATCTGGCACTAATAATACAACAGAAGAGTATAAAGACAAAGAAGACAGGATAATTTTAAAACGATCGTACAATAACGGAGCACATGACACTTATTATGTGTACGATATTTACGGTAACCTGACCTACGTTATCCCCCCGTTAGCGACTGCCCCGTTAACGCAATTAAATGATTTGTGTTATCAGTATAAACATGATAAAAACAACAGGCTTGTAGAGAAAAAAATACCGGGAAAACAATGGGAATTCATTATATATGACAAATTGGACCGGATTGTAGCTACAGGGCCTGTTTTTTCTCCATTTACAAATAATAATACAGAAGGATGGATCATAAATAAATATGATGCTTACAATAAGAATATCTACACCGGTTGGTACACCGGTCATCCGGCTAATACTACAGGTAGAAAAGCAGTGCAAGACATCCATAATGCTGCAACGGTATTAAATGAAAATAAAACAGGTACAGGTGTCATCAACAATGTGTCTATAGCTTATACCAATACTGTTTTCCCTACAGGTTCATACCATATATTAAGTATTAATTATTATGATAACTATACCTATCCGAATGCACCTGTAGTTCCGCAGCAAATAGAAGGACAGTCGGTACAACAAAATGTTAAGGGGCATATAACAGGAACCTGGAACAGGATTTTGACCTCAACGAATGAGACCAACAACCAGCTTACCTATGATTTTTATGATAAAAAAGAAAGGTCAATTCGAAATCGTATTAACAATCATTTCGGTGGTTATACTCAAATTGATAAAAAAGTTGATTTCACAGGTAAAACAGAGTATAGTAAAACCACTCATAAAAGGAGTAATACTAATACTGAGATTCTAATCACAGATACTTACACTTATACAAATCAGGATCGGTTACTATTACACAAACAGCAAATTAATGGTGGTCCTGAAGAGTTAATTACTAAAAACACTTATGATGAATTAGGGTTGTTAATTTCTAAGAATATAGGAGGTCCGGATGCAACAGGAGCTATAGGATATCAAAAAGTCGATTACCGTTACAATGTTCGTGGCTGGCTGACCGATATCAATAACATCAGTCCTGTGGGAGATCCGGTACTGCGAATGGAAGAGACCGATTTATTTGGTTATAAAATCAATTATAATCAGGTAACCGAAACAGACGAAGATGGCACTGTGTATTATGGTACAGCAAGTGTCTATGGTCAGGTAAAACCTCTTTATAACGGGAATATTTCTGAAACTTTCTGGAAGACAACCAGTGACAACATTCTACGAAAATATGGTTATCGCTATGATAATTTAAACCGCTTATTGGGAGCTTATTATCAAAAACCATTATCGAATGAACCAATATCGAACTCTTATGATGAATCCGTCAGTTATGATAAAAATGGTAATATAACAAAATTAAAACGTACCGGTAATTTGGATCATCCCAATATTACGATCGATATCGATGATTTAGCCTATACTTATAACGGTAACCGTTTGATGCGTGTAAACGATACGACCAATAATCCGGAAGGATTTAAAGACAATGGATACAATAATACATATAATGATTATGCCTATGATGCTAACGGGAATATGATTCAAGATGAAAATAAAAAGATTACGAATGTTCTTTATAATCATCTGAACTTACCAATGGAAATAACGTTTTCCGGCGGAAATAAAATCAATTATCTTTACAGTGCTGCCGGGGTTAAGGTACAGAAAAAAGTGACTGACGGCAGCGATGTCAGCAAAACCGATTATTTAGACGGATTTCAGTATATTAGCAGTAAATTGGCTTTTTTCCCGCATGCAGAAGGCTATGTTAAGGTTACTGATGATATTCACTTTAACTATGTCTTTAATTATACTGACCATTTGGGCAATACACGGGTAAGCTGGGCCTATGACAAGGTGATTGACCGTGTAAAGATCATGGAGGAAAGTCATTATTATCCGTTTGGATTAAAACATAAGGCTTATAATACACAGGAGTATTTGTTCAGCATGCCAATGGACGGGTCACCGGGTTATAACGCTCCTGTTTTAGAACAGCTAAATAGTATGCCTAATCCTTATCAGTATAAATTTAACGGAAAGGAATTACAGGATGAATTAGGTCTTAATGTCTATGACTATGGTGCAAGGAATTATGACCCTACGATTGGAAGATGGATGAATATTGATCCATTAGCAGAACAAGGGCGCAGATGGTCTCCTTATACTTATGCAATGGATAACCCCGTTTATTTTATTGATCCAGATGGAATGTGGCCAGATAACCCTATTAGTAATTATATTGCAAGAGCGAAACAGGCAGTTAGTAGTTATGTGGGAAACAAAATTAGCAAAGTTGTAAATATGGCTAAAGGTTATGTAAATCAAAAAATGGAAAACACAAGAAATTCGATAAAAGAAACATTTAGTGTGGGGTCTTCTTCTGATAAATCTTCTGGAGGTTTCGGTTTTGATTTTAAGGTTAAGGATAAGGACAACGCTCAAAATGGTCTTGTTAAAAAAGAACAGGGTAATAGAGATACTAAACAAGTTAATGTTGATGTTATTATGGAATTAACAAACATTCATGGTCCTGAAGGGGCAAAAGGAGAAACACCAATAGTGCCAACAGAAGCAAGCAGTAATTCTTCTGCAAAAAAGAATGATGTTAGTACAATGCAGAATAGTACAAATACTGAGGAAAAAATGGAAACATTTAGTTATCGTAAAGCAACAGGAACGACTACTTCATATGGGCCAAACAATAAACCTCAGGCAGATTATAAACTAAATGACACCACAGTACCTAAGAGTAAAGCATTAAATATATACAATAAACTACAAAAACAATTTGAAGATGATAGTGAAGCTGCACAAAAAAGAAAACCATAAAAGTTATATAAACGTATTACAACCTATATTAATCATAACAATGTTTTCAGTTATGATTTCATGTAAAACAGATATTAAAGATTCTAAAAAAAATGTAAGTTCTAATGATTCAACAAGAAGAGTTGAAGAGTTTGTAAATTTAAAAAATTCATCCTCATATTTGAATCAAGTAATAATTTTTGATAAAAATGATAGAATTGATAAAGCCAGTCAATATTATGAGCTTAAGGATGAAAATTGTTTGATATACCACTCTTATTTAGATACATTAAATTTAGAGTTTGGAAAAAAAAGATTTATCATTTTCAAAACCTCTGATTCACTATTAAGAGATTTTTCAAATTATGATAAGCTTCAACTGAAAGAATTCCTATTTAAAAAGAATTCTATATGTTTTGAGAGAGAAAAACCAAAGTATGGTGTTATTGAGGATATTGTTTTTTTGCATAGTGATTCAATAATAAATGGAGAAGAATCGGTACGCATATTAAAAAATTACATGTATATCAATTTAGAAAAACCTAATCTACTTCTAAAAGAGAAATAATTTAAGCCCCTAAGCCATAACTAAAAAAGTTACAGTAGTGATATTATAGCTTTTAAAAATAAAGTGGAGTTTTAACGTGCTTTAAATTTTCTGTTAATTCCACCTACAAACACCAATGATAATCAGCCGGTTATCAAACAAAAATAGTTCATTAAAAAAGTTTGGAGGTTAAATATGAAAAAACAACAAATTACTAAAGGAGCAATACTTGAAATAAATATTGAAAATAAATATTATACTTATGCACAAATATTAGAAAATGCAGGTTATGCCTTTTTTGACTATAGAACTGAAGTGCCATTGAAAGAATTTAGTGTTCTTGAAAATAAGAAAATTTTATTTATTGTTGCTGTGTATAATGATGTAATAACACAAGGTCGATGGTTAAAAGTTGGAAAACTTAATATAAGAGAAGAAATTAGAAAGCAACCTATGAAGTTTATACAAGATGCTTTAAATCCTGAAAATTTTGAATTGTATGATCCCAATACCGGTGAAATAACGCCTACAACCAAAAAACATATTAAAGGGTTAGAAAGAGCAGCTGTTTGGGAAGCCCATCATGTTGAAGATCGGATTAGAGACTATTATAATGGAGTACCCTGTGTTTGGCTGGCCGAGGATATAGAATTATTCAATTCTATAGAATAATAAATCTTAACGAATAAATAAAAATAATCCTAATTTAAAATATCTATCTAAGAGGACAAAAGAACATCCTCTTAGATTGGATATTTAAACAGCTAAAAACATGAAAAATATTGAAAACATAAGTACATTAAGGTTAATATTGATTGGTTATTTATGGATTAATATTCCTTTATTATTAATTATCTTCTGTATAGCCTACATTAGTTCTTCTATTTTTAATTTAACATTTAGAGAAGGGGTTATTGTTGGTGTTGTAATAGGATGGATTTATTGGCATTATAGTATAAAATTTTGGATACTATGGGCTTTAAAAAGTAATGTCAAATCAGAACGTTTGCTTTCGGTTGGAAGATCCTGTTTGCTTTTATGATAAGTCTACCATTGATACTGTAATTAAAAAACATAATTTATAGACAGTGCATTCAATGAGCTACAGTATTAAAATATGTTCTGTTAACTTATAATACAGTATAAATTTAACGGAAAGGAATTACAGGATGAATTAGGATTAAATTTATATGATTATGGAGCGCGTAATTGTGATGCGGCTATTGGCAGATGGATGAATATTGATCCGTTAGCAGAACAAGGGCGCAAATGGTCTCCTTACACTTATGCAATGGATAACCCGATGGGAAACTGGAAATAAAAAATATTCGACGATTAGCTAAGAAAGTAATTGTATATAATATGGCAGTTGATGGCAATCATAATTATTTTGTGACAAAGAGTAAGGTATTGGTACACAATAAGAGTATTAAAGAACAAGAAGATTCCCAAACTGATTGTAAATTAGAAAAATTGAAATCTGATGAGTAAGACTGGAATTTTTGAAAATATTAAGCAATTCATAATTAGAGAACGCTGGGAATATGATTTTCCCTTGACACGTGATACTTCAATACAAGAAGATTTACTTATTTACGGTGATGATGCTGTCGAATTCATAGTTAAGTTTGGAAAGGAATTTAGTGTAAATGTTTCAAATTTTATGGCAGCAGATTATTTCCGTGCCGAAGGAGGAATAAATCTGCCACCAGTTATAGCTCAATTGTTCCCTAAAAAAAATAAAGGCTATAAAGAACTTACAATTGGAGACCTTGAGAAAGCGGTAATTGCTGGTAAATTGGATGAAGAAGTTTTGAATAAAAATAAACCCCGATAGCGCGGATTTGTAATCCGCGCCAATAAAGAGAAGCAAATTACAACTCTAAAAAAACCAATATCCTCGTGTAATCAATTAGCTGTAGTATTAAAATGTGTAGTGCCAAATACTAATTACAAGGAGATACATACTAACAAAACGAAGTACAATATAACTATTCAAGTAAAAAACTCTGTCGTTAGCAGTAAGTAGATATACCATTGATTTTTGAAAGAAATGCAGAAAGAAAAAGAGAAGCAGAAGAAAAAACAAACAATGAGAACAACAGGTAAAATTTTAGGAGCAATAATAATCTTATTATTATATATTGGTTGCAAAGACGTGAAAAACCAACCAGCCAATAATATCAATAAAAAGACTATTTTTTATAACAAGGGGGTTGAATTTAAAATAGATTTCCCAGATACTATTTATAAAGGGAAAAGTTATAATGGAAAAATAATTTATAGAAATATATTAGATACTATTACGACCGATTTAGATAATGATATAAATAAAAAGAATAATAGATATATTATTTTCGCAATGGCCAGGACTAAAAGTATTGATTATGATGAAAGCTATCTTCATAAAATAGTTAAAGATACTTTTGGGGCAATCGATAATAATACTATTCCTTTTTATGACATAAAATTCAATGAAACAGGAGTATTCTATATAGATGGTATTATAAATGATCAGGGCTATATAAAATTAGAAAAAAAGAATGAAAAGGGAGAAGAACCCATGCGAATAATAACAAATGAATTTCGAGCTTCTCATAAAGTGATCGTAATTGATAATACCCAATAATACAGATTTACAATCCCTGACAATGGATATACGAATACGAGTGGTGATGTTTTAGGAAGTCCTCCTGAGAGTTTAAAAACATCAGAAGTTGATCAAATAATTCAAAATAGTTATAAAGCAAATTAATATTATGAGAAAGTTATTATTTCTAATTTTATTGTTCTTAATTCCCAAATGCGTATTGGGTCAATCTGCTGAACAAAAATTTTTATTAATTTTTTCTGAAACAAAACAGAAAACCAAGATTGATAAATATAAAGCTTCTTTGAAGGCAATTAAATATGACTCTTCTGTGGAGTTAAAAGATGATTTTAAAATTTCAGATGTTTTTTTAAAAGATTTTTCAGACGGTCACTTTGAATCATGTCAAAAAAGAGATTCGATATATTTGACATTCAATTATAGTAATGATTCTTTTAATATTGACAATAAATATGGAGAAGCAAATAGGAAGAAAATTGATGAAATTTTAAAAAACAAGAAGAAGTTATTTTCCGTTAATGTAAAATCAAAAAAAATCATTCAATCAAAAATTGATTATTATTATGTTTTAATAAAGTGTACAGCTTGTTCTGGCATTTTAGACAACATAAGTGCTTCAAAAAATAATAACGATTCTGTACTGTTAATTAAAAATAATATTGAAGAGATACCAAATTTTGAAATTGATAATGTTAGCGCATATAAAATCTATAAAAGCTTAATAAAACATTAAGATTCATAAAAAGTCAGAAACTCGTTTCAGTATTCGGAATACAGGGATGGGCGCAACACATGTGTCCATCCTTATGTTAATCCAATTATTAATGGAGAAAAATGGTGAGAATTTTAGAAAAGGTCACCTTAGTAGATCCTACCTATAATGCTTATCCTTTACCAAAGACTGCCAAGTTTATTAAGAATAAAGGAATTATTAAAAGAACTATTTTATAAAATTATTCTAAGTATAGTCTCCTTAATTTAATCCCTAATTAAAACTATGATTATCAATAGTTCGTATAAAAAGATGATTCAAAAATAAATAAGACAGTTCTTTTTCTGTCTTCTCTGACTTGTATAACAACTTTCGGAGATAAAAAAAAGAATCGTTATATTCGTTTTATATTGACAACATCAGATAATATAAATATTAGTAAGTACATGATGGATGAATAAGTATAAACTATTTTTTACAGGTATATCGCTGTTAGTTGTAACCGGAATTTATTCGCAAACGAAATTTAAAACTGAGTTTTATACCGTTACTGTCCCAGAAAATACAACTTATACGATGTTTAACACTACCCGTGAGGCAGAAGCGAATATTGATATCTATGAGTTTGGAGCAGATGGCAAGATTAAATATTTATTGTATCTGATGTCTAATAAGATGAGCGGAGCAGTAAAAGTTGATGAGAATAACTTTGAAGATTTTTTAACGGATTTGTATGAGCTGGTTATTACGGACATTGAAAAACAGGATGGAAATCTAAAGATTTATTTTTCTTACAATGATAGCGAATTCGTAAGAGGAATCGCCTATCTCTCAACGGAGAATGATGTTCTTAGCCGATTTGTTTTTCTTTTACCAAATCCCGATGCAAAAAAAACTTTTAGTAATGAAATTGATCGAATGGTCACAAATATTATTAAGACTAAAAAACATTGGTAAACACCTCTTATTTAGCTGGCTTTCAGCACAAAAAAGATGTTTTAAAATTTTCTCAGCATGCATAGGGTTATGTTAGTGCTACCTATGGATTTGGGGATGTCCTGTACGGAGAATAGTTTTACAGGAGTGTCCTCCATTATGGAAGAGAATCATTATTATCCGTTTGGTTTAAAGCATAAGGCCTGTAATGCTCAGGAGTATATTAATAACACATAATGACGATGCGGCTATTGGGCTCAGAATCCCAAAAGAGAAACACTCTTTAATTACACCTATAATAATCGCGCCTCTTTATTCCCCAGCCGGTAAACGCCATACGCCCACTCCATAACCGCCTGAAAATTACCCCTTGTGTAAATTCGGCAGGCAAATCCGGTACACTTTCGTATTTTCGATATAATTTCATACTTTTGGAGTACTAAAAAAATTAAAAAAATGGCACAAATCACATTAAAAGGAAATACAATTCATACTGCCGGAGAATTACCGCAGGTTGGTACACAGGCAAAAGATTTTCAATTAGTTAAAAACGATCTTTCATTAGCTTCCCTATCCGATTTTAAAGGAAGTAAAGTTGTTTTAAACATTTTCCCGAGTGTGGATACCGGTACCTGTGCGGCATCTGTTAGAAAATTCAACGAAAAAGCAAGCAATCTGGAAAACACAAAAGTATTGTGTATTTCACGTGACTTGCCATTTGCACAGGCTCGTTTTTGCGGAGCGGAAGGATTATCGAACGTGATCAATCTTTCTGATTTTAAAGACGGTAGCTTCGGTAAAGAATACGGCCTGACAATTGCCGACGGACCTTTAGCAGGTTTGCTTTCCCGTGTTGTTATTGTTCTGGACGAAAACGGCGTGGTAAAATACAGTGAGCAGGTTCCGGATATTGTGGACGAACCTAATTACGAAAATGCTTTGGCAGCACTTTAAATTTTAAATGAAACAAGATAATTCCTTTTTTACCGGTAGGCTGAAAAGTGTCGTGTATGCTTTTAAAGGAGCTTACAAACTAATCACAACCGAACACAGCGTGATGATTCAGTTCAGTCTGGCTGTTTTGGTTACACTGGCCGGATTCTATTTCAGAATATCGCAGGTGGAATGGCTGGTGCAGACACTGGCAATCGGACTGGTTTTAAGTATCGAGGGATTGAATACGGCTGTTGAAAAAATTGCCGATTTTATTCATCCGGACTACCATCAAAAAATAGGTTTTATAAAAGACATAGCCGCAGGTGCTGTATTTTTTGCAGCCCTTGCCGCTATTGCTGTGGGATTAATTATATATTTGCCACGGATAATCTGATTCACCGTACGGCGACAAAATTTGACTATTGTAAATGGCAAAATCAACAAAAAAAGAAACTCCGGATAAAGGAGAAAAAACAGCAAAACCGAAATTCTCCTGGCAAATTTCACGTCAGTACAAAGTCCTGTTCGGGGCTTTACTTGTTTTATTTTCGGTTGCGTTGCTGCTCTCTTTTATCTCCTATTATATCTATGGCGATTACGACCAGAGTTCGTTAACTAGCTTTGGTGACCGAAGTGAGAAAACATACAACTGGTTAGGGAAATTCGGGGCTTTTCTGTCCGATTTTTTCCTGTATAGAGGATTCGGAGCGGCTTCTTTTCTTTTTGTGCGCCTGTTCTTTTTAGCCGGAACCTATCTTCTGGTAGATCTGTCGCTAACCAAACTTAAAAAAACCATTTTCTGGGACCTTTTTGTAATGGTTATCCTTTCTGTACTCTTTGGTTTTTTCTGGAATGTAGTACCGCAGTTAGGCGGTATCATCGGGTATGAAATGAACCTTTTTGTACAGGATTACCTGGGCAAAACCGGAACCTTTTTAGTATTGCTGTTTGGCGTTATCATTTACCTGATCTTCAAAATAAAAATTTCAACCGAAGGCATTAAAGATTTCTTTGAAAAATCGAACAAATCCTTTACAGACGAGTTAAATCTGGACACGCCGGTTGCCGGAAACCAGAACAATTCACCGGTAGCCTTAGCCGATGAAATAATTGACGACACCATTATTACTTCCAATCCAAGTCTTGATTTTAACGATGAAGAGGACGACGAAGTATTGTCCAATATTGAATTAAAGACCAAGCCTTCTGCATTTGAGATCAATAAAGAAGCTTTAAAACCCACTATCGCACACCCTTCGGAAATCAGCCTGAAAACAAAACCTGTCGAACCGGAGCCGGCAGCCACAATCCCGACTGCTCCTGTTTCGGAAATTATAAAAACCGATGACGAGCATTTTGTAATCGAAAAAATCGAAGAGGAAGCCGTGGTGGAAGAAAATCTGGCGGCAAGACTTGTCCGTGATTTCGGGGAGTTTGATCCCACATTGGAATTATCCAACTACCAGCTGCCATCCATTGACCTGTTAAAGGAATATACATCCGGCGGCATCACCATCAATCAGGCAGAGCTGGAAGAAAACAAAAACAAAATTGTTGAGACCCTTCGTAACTATAAAATCGACATTGCCCAGATTAAGGCAACCGTTGGTCCTACAGTTACCTTATATGAAATTGTACCCGAAGCCGGGATCCGGATTTCCAAAATCAAGAGCCTGGAGGATGATATTGCCTTATCGCTTGCTGCTTTAGGAATCCGTATTATCGCTCCGATTCCGGGTAAAGGAACCATTGGTATCGAAGTTCCGAACAACTCCCCTACTATGGTTTCGATGAAAAGCGTTATCGCTTCTCCGAAATTCCAGACAGCAGAAATGGAATTGCCAATCGCTTTAGGAAAAACCATTTCTAACGAAACCTTTGTGGTTGACCTGGCAAAAATGCCTCACCTTTTAATGGCCGGTGCAACGGGTCAGGGTAAATCGGTTGGTTTAAATGCCGTATTGACCTCGCTTTTATACAAAAAGCATCCGGCAGAAGTAAAATTCGTATTGGTCGATCCTAAAAAAGTGGAGTTGACCCTTTTTAATAAAATTGAAAGACATTATTTAGCCAAGCTTCCGGACACGGAAGATGCGATCATTACCGATAATACCAAAGTTATCAACACGCTGAATTCTCTTTGTATCGAGATGGACAACCGTTACAACCTGCTGAAGGATGCGATGGTGCGTAACATTAAAGAGTATAACGAGAAATTCAGACAACGAAAATTAAATCCGGAAAACGGACACCGCTTCCTGCCGTATATCGTTCTGGTTGTGGATGAGTTTGCCGATCTGATCATGACCGCCGGTAAAGAGGTGGAAACGCCTATTGCGCGTCTGGCACAGCTTGCCCGTGCCATTGGTATTCACCTGATTATCGCGACACAACGTCCGTCGGTAAACGTTATTACCGGTATCATTAAAGCCAACTTCCCGGCACGTATCGCTTTCCGTGTAACCTCAAAAATTGACTCGAGAACCATTCTGGACAGCCAGGGAGCCGATCAGTTAATCGGCCGCGGGGATTTACTATACACGCAGGGAAATGACCTGGTTCGTGTGCAATGTGCCTTTGTTGATACACCGGAGGTAGAAAAAATTACGGAATTCATCGGTTCACAGAAAGCCTATCCGAATGCATATTTGCTTCCGGAATATATTGGTGAAGAAAGTGGCATAAGTCTTGATATAGATATTTCCGACAGAGATTCTTTATTTAGAGAAGCCGCAGAAATTATTGTGACCGCACAGCAAGGTTCGGCTTCTTTATTACAAAGAAAACTGAAATTGGGATACAACAGAGCCGGACGCCTTATCGACCAACTGGAAGCTGCAGGAATTGTAGGTCCTTTTGAAGGCAGTAAAGCCCGAAGTGTACTCATTCCGGACTTATCATCCCTGGATCAATTCTTTGCTAATGAACAAAATGATTTTTAAAATGCGTACTTTTTTTCAGTTTATCACCTTACTATTCTTTGGTTTAACCCTACAGGCACAGGAAGCCAAAAAGGCAAAAGACCTGTTGGATGAAGTTTATACCAAAGCGAAAAGCTATGACAATATTGTTATTGATTTCCGCTTTACGCTTCAAAACACCAAACAAAACCAGGATCAGGACAGTAAAGGAAACGTGACCCTTAAAGGCAATTTATTCGTACTGAACTTTATGGGCGTTACCAAAATGTTTGACGGAAAGAAAAACTATACGATTATCCCTGAAGACGAAGAAATTACCGTATCCAAATATGACGAGAATGATGAAAATTCCATTACGCCGTCTAAAATACTGACCTTCTTCAATTCCGGCTACAAATATGCCTGGGACAAATTGCTAAACATCAGAGGCCGTAAGATACAATACATCAAACTTACGCCGCTTAGCGCCAAAGATAAAACCAAAGAAATTTACTTAGGTATTGATACTCAGACAAAACACATCTACAATAAGATCGAAATCGCGAAAGACGGTACAAAAACCACTTTGACTGTTAATTCTTTTAAAACGAATCAGCCTATTTCGAAAAATCATTTTACCTTTACCGAAAGTAAATATCCTAATTACTACATCAATAAATTAGATTAATTATCGGGTGAAAATATTAGACCGTTACATTCTTAAAAGCTTCCTGATTACATTTGCTACGGTATTTGTAATCCTTTTTTTTATATTTATTTTGCAGGGAATCTGGCTGTTCATTGCTGAATTAGCCGGTAAAGATCTGGACGCCTGGCTGGTATTCCAGTTCCTACTCTTCTACTCGCCAAAAATGATTCCGCTCGTTTTACCGCTTTCCATCCTGCTTGCTTCGATCATGACTTTTGGAAGTTTTTCGGAGAATTATGAATTTGCAGCGATGAAATCTTCCGGGATATCGTTGAAAAGAGCGATGCAGAGTCTGAATATTTTTATCGTGATTTTAAGCTTTGTTTCTTTCTTTTTTGCCAATAATGTTATTCCGAAAGCAGAATATAATTTTGTAAACCTTCGTAAAGAGATTTTCCATACCAAACCGGCCATGGCCATTGCGGAAGGTCTTTTTAACAAGATCGGGAATTTCTCCATTAAAGTCGATAAGAAATCCGGTGAAAAAGGCGAACAGCTGCAAGGTGTTACCATGCACGAGAAATCAAACCTGGGAACCGGGAATAAATCGGTTATTAAAGCCAAAAGAGGCGTTTTAATTAACGATGCCAATTCCAATATTTTAAAACTGGATTTAATTGACGGCTATTACTACGAAGATGTGATGCCAAAAAATTATGAAGACCGGAAACGGGAACCGTTTGCCAAAGCAGCCTTTAAAAAATACCGTGTCAATATCGATTTAACAGCCTTAAACCCTGTTGATGAAGATGAAAAGATCACGAATACCAATACCATGCTTACGGTAAATGAGCTGAATTTTACCATTGACTCCTTAGAATCGAATATTAAAAAAGATAAATTATCCTTTGCCGACAATATTGTTCAGGGCACTGATTTTGCATTGAAACCCAAATTCTCCGGTTCCAATACAGCATCCAACAAAACCAAAGACATGATGGCGCTGCTGCCTCTGGATTTACAATATAAAGTACTGGAAATTTCAAAAAATAACGTAACCAGCCTGATCTACTCTATAGACAGTAACAGTAATGACCTGCTGGAAAAACAAAAAAACATCAACGTACACTGGATCGTATTGCATGAAAAATTTGTAGTGGCATTCTCCTGTCTGCTGATGTTCTTTATCGGGGCACCGCTGGGAGCCATTATCCGTAAAGGAGGCTTGGGACTGCCCATTGTATTTGCGGTACTGATTTTCATTATCTACCACTTCATTAATACTTTCGGAAAGAAAGTAGCACAGGAAAACGGGATCCCTCCTTTCCTGGGAACCTGGATGGCTTCGATGGTTTTAACGCCACTGGCAATATTCCTGACCTACCGGGCAACCAACGATATTGGCGTGATGATTAATTTTGACTGGATTACCGTTCCGTTCCAGAAACTTGCAGAAAAAATATTTAAAAATAATAACAACTAAAATGGCAACTAACGAACACATACAACTCAACACTATAGAAGAAGCAATTGAAGATATAAGACAAGGTAAAATTATTATTGTTGTTGACGATGAAGATCGTGAAAACGAAGGAGATTTTATTGCTGCGGCAGAAAAAGTAACTCCGGAAATGATCAACTTCATGGCTACTCACGGACGAGGCCTTATCTGTGCTCCTCTAACGGAAGCAAGATGTAAGGAACTGGATCTTAACCTGATGGTTACGAACAACACCGTACTGCACGAAACACAGTTTACCGTTTCGGTAGATTTAAAAGGACACGGCTGTACTACCGGTATTTCGGTACATGACAGAGCCAAAACCATCCTTTCTTTAGTAGACGACGAAACCAAACCGGAAGACCTGGGTCGTCCGGGACATATTTTCCCTTTACGTGCCAAACAGGGCGGTGTATTGAGAAGAACCGGACACACAGAGGCTGCTATCGATTTAGCACGTCTGGCAGGCTTAAAACCGGCCGGAATACTGGTTGAAATATTAAACGAAGACGGATCTATGGCCCGTTTGCCGCAATTAATGGAAGTAGCCAAACGATTTGACCTTAAAATCGTTTCTATTGAGGCATTGGTTGCCTACAGAATGCAGCACGACAGTCTGATCCAGAAAAAAGAGGATTTTGAAATCGAAACCCGTTTCGGGACTTTCCGTTTAAGAGCCTACCTGCAAATCACAAACAAACAGGTGCATATTGCTTTGACAAAAGGAAGCTGGAGCGCCGGTGAGCCGGTACTGACCCGAATCAACTCTACACACGTTAACAACGATATTTTAGGTACGCTGACCAATAATGCCGACAAACGTCTTGACGATATGTTCCGACGTATTAACGAAGAAGGACAGGGTGCTATTTTGTTTATCAATCAGGAAATACAGTCCTCCGACCTGCTAAACCGTTTGTCGGAGCTTAAAAATCTGCAGTCACAGGGTGTACATAAAGCACCGGAAATTAAAATTGACGCTAAAGATTTTGGTATCGGAGCGCAAATGTTGCACGATTTGGATATCTGTAAAATCCGTTTATTATCCAATTCCGAGCAGACAAAACGTGTGGGAATGATCGGATACGGACTTGAAATCACGGAATACGTAGGTTTTTAATTTTTATTTACCTTTCTAAAACTATCACTGTAAGCAAGTTATATCAAACCACTTGTTTTTTCGATAGTTTTAAGCAAAAAAGGCTTGTAAAAACCGAAAAACGCACTATATTTGCAACCGCAATCAGGAAATGGTTGCGATGTATTGGAGAAATGGCAGAGTGGTCGATTGCGGCAGTCTTGAAAACTGTTGACTGTAACAGGTCCGGGGGTTCGAATCCCTCTTTCTCCGCGAAGTAGCTGAAAAGTCAAAATCTTAAGACTGTTTTTGCTCCTAAAAAACTTGTAAAACCGCATGAAGTCTGCAATTTTAATAATTGCAGACTTTTTTGTTTTTTACTACTACACGCAAAATTTTCAAAAACACCCAAAAGTTTTGTGTCACAATCGTGGCACAGGAAAAAAATTAGCTAATGTGCCACAAAAACCACATTAACTATTTGTATATCAACAGGTAAAGCACGTTAACATCTTGATTTTAGCGCAATATAATCCGAATTTTATTAACCTAAAAAAGTAAAGATTATGTTAGAGAGCAGTTATGGGATGACCTTCTTTCTGAAGACACCAAGAAAACCAAATGACATGAGAATGGTATATGCCCGAATCACAGTAGACGGCAGACCGAAAGACACTTCCACAAATCAGAAATGGGATATTAAAAGATGGGATCAAAAGACAGAGAGAGCCATCGGAAATAAGGAAGATGCACGGGTACTCAATTCATTTCTTGACTTATTAACGTCAAAAATAGTTCAATATAAAACTGAACTGTTAAGTATGGGAAAAGCAATTACATCCGAAAAACTTATTTCATGTATAAACGGCAAGGAAGATCGCCATAATAAAGTTCTACAGGAGTTTGCAGAACATAATACGGAAATAGAAACTTTGGCAAAAATTGGAGAATTTGCTATAGCAACAGCAACAAGATATAATACTGCGTTAAGCCATGTCAAGGATTTTATGATGTTCAAATATAAAGTCGATGATATGGATTTTAAAGACCTGGACTTTGAATTTATAAAGGACTATGATTTTTACCTGAGAACTGAAAGGAAGTGCAATAATAACAGTACGTTAAAATACATTTCGAATTTTAAAAAAATTATAATAAGGGCGATTGACAAAGAAATTATTAGTACTGATCCTTTTAGACAGTTTAAGAAAAAGAGGACTAAACCGACAAAAAAGCCAATTACAAGCGACCAGTTGCATATATTAGAAAATCGCTCCTTTTCATCCGAACGATTAACTATCGTCCGAGATATCTTTATTTTTCAATGCTACACAGGCCTTGCCTATATAGATGTATATCAATTGCAAAAAAGCGAAATTCAAAGAGGTATCGATGGAGAGTGGTGGATTATATCCAACCGTCAGAAGACCGATGCTTCTACCAAGATTCCATTATTACCTAAGGCAATTGAGATAATGAAAAAATATGAAAACGATCCGTTATGCCTTCAAAGAAATTCAGTTCTGCCGGTGAGGTCAAACCAAAAGACCAATGAATATCTGAAAGAAATAGCAACCTTATGTGATTTTGATTTTCAATTAAACACACATAAGGCCAGACGAACATTTGCCTCTACCATAACGCTAAAGAATGGTGTCCCTATTAACATAGTTAAAGAAATGCTAGGCCATGCCAATATATCCCAGACCGAAGAATATGCGATTACTGAGGAATTGAGTATAGGTCTTGAAATGAAGCAGCTTAAACAAAAGCTGGCGGCTCTGGAAAACCCCAAAGAAGATTCCATACAAATGCTGGCAAGACTGAAAATGGAACTGACAGAAATAGAAGGTAAAATTACCGGTGCCGAGAATTCTCCAAGTTTCGATATTACGGAACTAAAGGATATCGAATCCCAAATGTCGATTCTGCGCAACAGGTTACTTGAAAGAACGGGCTGATTATTAAAGACTAATCTTAAAAAATAAGCCCTCCTGCTTTATTGAAACGGGAGGGCTTATTTTATACCTTTTTTATGCTGATCTTAGGGCTTATCAATAGTTCAATCTCACTTTTGTAGCCAGGATGATATGAAGGTCTATAAGCGATGTAGCCCATATCTTGAAGCTCCTTAAAGTATTTATGATAGGTCGGCAAAGTTGAAATATGGGAAAAAGCCATAAGTCGTCGCCTGCTAACCCTGATAACTTTCTTTTGCTTTTGTAGACATGCAAGATGTAAGATCGCATTCAGTAATGCCTGATGCCATACATTAAGCTTTTTATCCTTTTCGAATAGCCGAAGATAAGCTTGTAATAGTTCAAAAGTCATCTGCGGTTCTCATTTTCAGCGAATAGCGATTTCAAATCCTCTTCACTATAGTAGTAGGAACCCAGCACCTTTTTATGCCTAACTTTTCCAGATATTCTTAAGCTCTGTAATGTTCCGGCAGACATATCAAGCATAGCCCTGACTTTCCTACTTTTTATCCATCCCGGATGTAGGTCTGGACGATCAGTAGCCTCCCGTTTAGTTAGCATTTCGCTAATCTCATTCCTAAGCATTAATCCAAATTGCCTTAGGTCATCTTTGTTTAATCCTCCCTCCATAATCTTTCTCCTCCAATATTTGACCGTTTACTATATTTCTACTATGCTAATTTTCAGACTCCAGTCTGGAAAACACCTTACTCCCTTAGTCTCTTTTAAAAGATGCATTGGCTATTCATTAAAATAAATTTTACTACCTACGTTATTCTTATAAGATGGTTGATAATTAATATACCCGTACTCATTTAAATCCTTCACACATTTATGATAGGTAGTCTGTGCGGATATTTTCGCAATTCTCATTATCTCATGGCTAAAAACCTGAATAGGGTTTACAAAATCCTTCAACTTCCTGTATTGCAATAATGCAGCATAAATCCCGATATGGGTAATACTGATCCTCCCATCATTTTCTATGGCAGAAAAGAAATCCGATAAATGTTTAACTTCATTCATAGTACATCGATTTAGGAAAGCTTCACACCATTACGCTTCACAGCACCTTCTTTTTGCTGTTCATTGAGTTTATGACTAGTTTTTAATCCTTCTGAGGTTTTGTTACCGAGGGCAGCATTTAAAGTAACCTTCTTTGAATGTTCATCATAAATTGTCACCGATTTATATTGAGGATTGGCTTCTAAATAGAATTTATGCAAGTTGCCATCCTTTACAAAGCTCACCACCTCCCGATTTCCCTGTTTCAAATTATCGTTCAACTTCCTAATCAAGTCGTAATCCTGTTTCTCCTTAATCGGCAATCCGTCTAATACCTTGTCAAGCTGATATCCAAAATCGGAATGAAATTCTTTCATTCGATAATTTCCCTGAGGGTCACGGTCATTAAAATTTAATTGTAACCATTTGCCGTCCTTCTCTACAGCTCTTCCTGACAAAAGGTTGTAGCTCTCAATCGAGTTGATTTCTAGTCCGTTTTCAGTTTTAAAAAACTGTTGCCTACTCTCTTCAGTTTTTTTTTCATTATACAGGGCAGTGCTATATCCTTCAAAACAATAGTTTCCGCTTGAATCTTTAGCAAAAGAAAGCCGATGCTGTAGGCTCTCTGTTTCATTAATGTAATGTGACGATGACACCGAAAATTGAGGTTGACCACTCTTCATTTGCTTTTCAATATCTTTTGTCAGGTAGGCAAAGCCTGCTTTTTGTATTTCTCGTTGTAACTCGCGGCTATTGTTTTCCAATTGACGAGACTCCTGATTAGCAACAATTTTTTCCCTTAAAGGGCGACGTAAAAGACGTAGCAGAGGATTTGGGTATAATCTTCTCTCAATATCTCTTCTTTCATGTTTTAAAGCTCTTAATGCAAAGCGTTCATCCGGATTAAGGGTACTTGCATATCTTGTAGTAATTCTGTCAAAAAAAATGAGCTTTTCCTTTAGAAGCGCCTTATTTGAAGATAGACTGAAAGATAGTAACTTTTCAAGCCTTCCTTCTCTTAATTTCCATTGACTGAGTTCTCTCTCTATTCTGTTATCCTGATTGTCCATATCAAAAATCTTAAGTTAGGATTACCATTAGTTATGCAGATTGTGATTTACCTTTACGCTTTCTTTGTTCCGGTACATCAGGAGCCTCGGGTTCAGATGTATCAGCGGTTTTATTACCCTTACCTGTTTTTTGAGTGTTACCCTTTTTTTCTGTCTGATCCTTCTTATTATCTTTCTCTTGATTTTTCTTGCTTCCAATCCTTTTAATATCGTTGTCAAACAGATTTATAATCTTGAACTTAGGATTGGCCGAAATAAAACGTTTTTCTTCCTTCCCATCATTGATAAATGTAGCGGATTGCAGATTACCTTTTTTTAAGGAATCAATAAGATTGCCTTTATACTCTTCGTTATTTAATTCCTTAATCGGATGATTTTCTAAGGCAGATTCAAGATCATAACCGTAGTTTTCACTGTACTTTTTCAATTTAAAATTTCCGCTTTCATCTGTCTCTTTAAAATCAAGCTGCACCCACGCGTTGTATAATTGTCCTTCACTGTTGGTCAAGTCTTTATTTACTGCACGTCCGCTTAGCAGGTTGTATGCTTCTTTTAAAGTGATATTGTTACCCTTATTGATATAAAAAGTTTGCTCAACTTTATGAGCATTCTGTTTCTCCATGCCTAACTGATATGAATTGAAGAAATACATATCAGTTTGTTTTGATTTGCTAAATTTCAACTTCGCATCTACCTTATCCTTTCCAAAAGAAGTTGAATATTTCAGGGAGAATTCGTCCGGTTCTTTTTTTATCTTTTTCCTGAGTTCATTCTCGAACTCCTCTCCAAAACCTGTGTACTTTACCTGATTTGCCAGGTATTCTAAGTTTTTCTCGTTCATAACTTTTGCATTTTGATTGTGGTTTAATTTTTCTGTTTCTAATCGGTGATATCGCATAGCAACCATTGATTCCAAATCAACAACGCCATCTTTTTCTAGCATAAGACTATTGTCTTGATGGGCTTCTGCCATTGTTCTATAGGCAGACCTTATCGCCAGATAATCATATTTATCTATATCTGTTGCCATTTCATAGCAGAACTCCTGAACGTCTAATTGTGTAGAAAAAAAAAATAGTTCGCTTTTATCAGTCGGGTTGGTATCTTCAAAAAAAGCCACAAATTCATAGCCTTCTTCACGTTTTCTGATGAAGTATTCAAGAATTTTTTGATAATTGTCCTTCCTTATTTTCATAATCAATGTTTAATGTCCTGATTGTTTCTCTACTGATTCTATAGCCTTGAATAATTCCAGTGCAACCTGTGGCACTATGGCATTTCCGTACCCCTTGACGCTTTCCATTCGCCATTTTGGAAAGGTAATTGCGTCCAATCTGCGGGAAAGCCCATCATCTCCGCCACAAATCGCGGGTTGAGCTGGCCATCCATTCCAATGAGGAATTTCACGGCTCCAGGCAGGCTTTCCAGTTCGTTTGCTGTCTTTCCCTTCCAATCTCTCGCTACCGGAGTAGGAAGCATCGCGATCAATCTTACCAGCGTCATGCTGTGCATGCTGCCTTGTTTGACTTGCGAAGATTTCATTTTTGATGTCGCGCCCGTCCCGTCCATTACCGTAACTGTGGGAATCAGGCCGTTGGATGCCGCTATCATGATCAATGCGTCCTTCATTGTCCTTTCGCTCACTTCCAGGGTCTGACTGTCTATCGAAATCCTGCCAATCTGTATGGTGTTTGGAGTAGGCAACAAACCAGACTCTGTCTCTGCGGTGCGGGGCGTTGACGGATGCAGCTGGAATACACAGAACGACTGGCGTCCCGTCTTCAAGTCGAGGTAGTACATATCCTGCTGATTCAATTTCTGAAATAATACTTCCAATGACTCTTCGTTGAAGCTTGATGATTGTCTTGTTTGCTTCCTGCTTACTGTTTGAACAAAAAAGCTCAATCGTTTCGATTTCCATTTGAGATAAACTTTCTGGCTCCAAAATGGTGAACAGTCCAGCAACGTTTTCAAGAACGATCCACTTAGGTCTTGCTTCCATAATAACTCTGCGAGTTTCCGGCCAGAGGTAGCGGTCATCTGTCTTGCCCTTTCTCCGTCCGGCCTGACTGAACGGCTGGCAGGGGAAGCCTCCTGTGATAATATCAACACATCCTCGATACTGAGCTGCGTCGAACTCGAATATATCTTCATAATTTTCTGCTTCAGGCCAATAATAAGTCAACACTTGCCTACAGAATGAGTCCTTTTCGCAATTAAAAATATTAAACCACTGCATCCATTCTGCGGCAAGATCAAAGCCGCCTATTCCACTAAATAAACTTCCATGTCTCATCATTTTCCATCCCTTCTGTTTAGTTAGTTATTCAGTTATCTAGCCTATATTTTTGGCAGTACAGTGGATTTGACGATAGTTGTATTATTTACTTCCAGCTCCAAATGTCTTCCGCCATTTTTTTCCATGAGTTGAATAATCAGCAGTTTGTCGTCCGGAATTGTGAATTTTGGCAATGAAAACACCATATTTTGTGCGGACTTCCCAATAATCTTATCGGTATTTTGGTATGCGAAAACTGGCATGACTTCATTTTCCTGCGAAGCAGTACGCTTGGATTTTTTCTTGTCACGGATGAAAAAACGAAGCTGTTCTACATCATAATTCAGGTTTGAGAAATTCTCTATCTTAATTCGGGCATACAGCAAGTTGTTTTGGATAAAAATGCCATTCAATTGCAATAGCATTCCAAACTTTACGTCTGTAATGCGCTTTACCCTGTTTTTAGAGGTCAGAGCCTTTTGAGCATAGATTTCTGTTTCATATTTATTAATATGCTCAGGGCTCAGAAATACGGTACCGGGCTTATAAACGTCATCGGTTAATGACAAATTGAGCATCGCCGGTTGTTTGGAATAATTAATAACAAAAGAATTGATTTTTCCATCAGCAGTTACCACCGTAAGGTTTGTTTCCTGAAAATCTTCTTTTGCAGCCTTTATCTGAAGTATATTTTCCACTCCTTTTGCCTTTTGCACCAAAATATCTCGACTGCCTCGATCCACACTCACAATAGCCTGCGGGAAGACAATGTTACTGGTCTTAAGGAAAGATATTTCTAACCTGTAAGGTTGAATCGAAGTTGTTTTAACCTTGTTTGATTTTTGTGCCAATGCACTTAAATTGCCGCCTATAAAAAGGAAAAATCCCATTATCATCACTACCGCTACACTAATCTTCTTCATCTTTTGGAATTTTATAGTTAATATTTAATCTGTTAAGCTCTGTTTCTGTTTTTCATCACGCAAAAGAACCTGATAGCCGGCTTTTACAACCACCTTTATAAGTTTTACTTTTTTACTAAACAGACTTTTGGCTGCTTCAATGCCAGCTCCGGCAGCCTGCATTTCCCAGGAAGGATCAAGGCTTGTCATTCCTATATTTTGCATCGAACGCTCGGCTGATTGCTTGGCAACATCCCTTGTTATGGCACCGGGTATATAGATACCATCCATTCCATCAAGATCATATACGGTAAGCTCCACCGGAAATAATGAATTCCCGAACCGGATATTATCTATCTTGATTCCCAATCTTTCTCCATTTAGTGCTGTTACACCAAACAAAAAATGATCTTTTGGAATAATAACACCGTTTATCTGAACATCTTGGACAAGTCTTAATTTCACTGTTGAACCGTTCACCAGTGTTTGATTCTCATGAATCACAGCTTGTATCGCATTCTGAACATTCTCCGAAACACCCATATCTTCCAATGCATAGAATGCATTGCCTTTTTCGTTCGCTCCTGGCTTTGACTGCAATAAGGAAACCACATTCTCTAAACTCTTGTTGGTTACAGGATATACCTGTCCCTTTTTCATCTTGGAAGATTGGTTTAATTTCTCCTGTACTCTGCCGGGATGTTGAATATCTAAGATTTTCTCCAGCATACCGTTTAATTGTCTCATTTCAGGATCTTCTCCGTTGGACTGATTCATCATTTTCATCATTTGTTCCAGTTTGTCTACATCGCCCGTGCCCATTGGAGAACTGACTGAACCATTGCTATAATTCGGAACGTTTGAATAAGCTGCGTTAGTTATCGCAGGTTTATTCATTTCTCTGTTCAGTTCAGCCAATTTTTGATAAATCTTCTCTTCATTAGGGTTGTTAAAACTGTTTCTTCTGTTTAATGAAGTATTGAGTCCGGAATAGTTCCCTAAACCTGTGGCAGCATAATCAGGAGAACCAGCTCCCATAGACATATCCTGATAGTTGGGGTCATTTTTAATGAGCTCCTGAAATTTAACCGAATCCAGTTTTGCCTTGTCGTAATAACTCATTTTGTCCATTGCCTTAATCTCTTTTAGATTCGCATCCGGCAGTAAAGCATTAAATCCAGTTTTCTTAACCTCTTTTGATTCCGATGCTTCCATTTTACCACCTCCCAATGCCCAGAAAAAAATGGTCATAAATGGTAAAGCTAAGACCGGAAGTACAAGGAAAAACTTGCGCTGTCTAATCATCTTTTTTTCCATAATTGTTTGATTTTAATTGTGAATTAAGTTGTTTTTCTATTTTCTGTACACTATCCAATAGTTTTAAATAATCCTTTTTTGCGGTAGCCGGTCGCATTGGTTCCCCGGTGTTACTGATATTGGCTGGTTTCTTTATCGGAGCAATTTGCATGATGGGACTGGGACTTTGCTTACCCTTTAGCGCCTGAAGTACCACGCAGAAGTTATAAGCCGTACCGAGCAAGACAAAGACAACCAGTAAAACCAGCCAATTTTTCTTAGACATTTCCGCGGTAGCGATCTTCATGCCTTCAACCCATTTAGCTTGCACATAGCCGTAAACTTTATTAAAGCCATTGAAAGGCACAGATACCTTTTCAACATCTTTTTTCTCTTTAAAAAGTCCCATATTATTGTCGCCTGTTTTCTGTTTTTAAATCCCTGTTCTCAATGATATTCCAGCGCTCGATCAAAAAACCATGCGGATTATTATCACTTCGGCTTACGTTGCGCAAAGCACCCTCGGTAATCAGGTTTCGTGTAGTGATACTGGTAGGCCTGACAATGTTCTGTGTGGCATAGCAGCGAAAAGCATACGGATAATCATTAACGTTTACCGCCACACTGTCCACTGTGATAGTTTGATTGACATTACCTGAGATCAGCCCGGAATAATAGCCCGTTTCCTTCAGATCATCATAAATTCTTTTGGCACTGCCATCAGCCAGATAAAGTGCTTTGGTTGCATTTGCCTGTATTGCCTTATCATCAGGATCTAATGTAAAAAAAAAGGAATGGAATGTTTTAACATGGTCACGTGCTTCTACGGGAATGTTATCTTTTCTGTCTGCTGAAAAAGCTTCCAAAGCTTTCCCGTTGGATAGTATGTA
Organism: Flavobacterium sp. 40-81; assembly: GCF_001898245.1. Classification (NCBI taxonomy): domain Bacteria; kingdom Pseudomonadati; phylum Bacteroidota; class Flavobacteriia; order Flavobacteriales; family Flavobacteriaceae; genus Flavobacterium; species Flavobacterium sp. 40-81. The sequence continues at coordinate 163,024 of NZ_MKTM01000021.1, read as the reverse complement.
TATTTTTCCCTGCATGTTAGATACCAAACTAAAACTCTTATAAAGAGCGAAACAGACTATGACCGCACAGGCTATAATCACAACAATTGTAAAACTCCTGACATGACGGAATGCGGTATCGATATTTTTCATTTTCTTAAACATAGCTCCGCATTTAGTTATGAATTGCCTTTTAGCTTATCTCCCATATAGTCAGACGCAGAGCTTTTCCCATCATTAAAATAAGGCGATGAAGTAGCATAGGATGCCATATCCTGCTGAATTCTTCCAACCGCATTACCTAGTGTGTCCGCGGCCATACCAACACCTTGTCTACCGGTATTGACGGCATTCATCGAAGAGTTACTAAACAATGAAGTCACTTTTTGTCCTAAAGCGCTTCCCCCGGCATGAACTATATAATTAGCTACCGACGGTACAGTGAAATAACCTATGATTCCGATAATCATAAATACGAGATATCCCATATCTGTACGGCTGAAAAATGTATCCCCTTGCTGGTCTATTTGGCTCAAGTCAATACGGAGCATATTTTCCTGAATTTTCCCGATAATGCTTCCAAAAACATTAGCCACAGGTAACCAGAGGAATATATTAATGTATCGAGCCAGCCATACAGTAAGGGTATGCTGGAAACCGTCAAATACCGCGAGCCCAAACACCAGCGGCCCCAGAATAGCCAGCACAATGAGCTGAAATGTTCTTAGGGTATCAATGCAAAGTGCCGCCGCTTCGAACAATACCCGCAATACCTCACTCATCCATTCCTTTACCGAGTTGCGGAAATTGTACATCTGTTTCTCCATGAAAAACTCGAAATCAATAGACAACCCTCCCAAAAGACCTTCACTCTGACCTGCCAATTCCGGATAAGTATATTTAACCCATTGCTCACGGTTTCCTGAACCGGTTTCGCCAACATACATTTGCCATTTTTTAGTGCCTTTAATCGCTTTTTCCTTTTCCAGCAGCAAAGTTGCTATTGCCTTGTTAGATCCTTCCATCATCGCAGCTGTTGCAGTTACAGTCGGCTTCATTACGCCATTGATAATTCCAATTACACTTGGAAAAATGGCGATACAAAAACCGATTACAAATGGGCGAAAGAGGGGATAAAAATCTATCGGTTCTGCATTAGCCAAATGCCGCCATACTCTTGAAGCTATATACCATAGCGCCGCAAAACCTGCTAATCCCTGTCCGACACCGATAAGCTGACTACATAAGGGCATCATTTCATCATACAGCTGTTCTAAGACATTATGAAGACTGTTCATTTCGTTTGCCATGCCCTGAGCATGACTATTAATCGGTATTATGAGCCACATTCCCACAATTACCAGGGCTTTGATCCACTTTGTCATTTTCACCTGAATTAATGATTTATACCATAGACTTTACCGATGGATTCGGAATCTCTGCGCTCTTTTGCACGCTGCATGGAAAGTACCGTTGTCTTACTATTAAAGTGTCTCAGAAATTGCAACTTATCTTCCATATCCGAGTAGATATGGTCTATTGCATTAATGCGCTCATCATCACTCATCCGCATCTTTCCGGCAGTGACCACACCTATGAGTTCATCAAGGTTCCGCAAACTTTCCTTAAACAGGTTATCATAGACCTTTGCCAAATAACCTAATTCGCTTACCGAAAAATTTTCATCGATCCTAAAGCGGTTATAGGCATTTCTATATTCCTGTACCAATATGACCTGGAAATTAATTACCTCACCAACCTTTCTGTAATTGCGAACGGTCGGACTCACTTCCATCAATCCATCAAGGAATATCTTATGGATATTGAAGTTACCCTGTGAAATTCCCTTAATGGTATTATAACCTCCTGAAAGCGTCTGATAGCCCTTTTTCATATCACTAAGTATCTGCTTAAACTGAGCCAACTTTTCAATATTGAGAGCCAATTGAGCACTTTCCGCCACCTGAGCCCGGCTCTTTACCATACCGGCTAGAACCAGGCATATTATCCAAACAATCCTTTTCATTTACCTATTAATTTATGCCCTGCCAAACACGGCTGTTTCCTGCTTCGTTCTTTTCCTTTAACCTGGCCACCACCATGATTTGGTTTTCTTTAGTGAAGCTTTGAAAGAAACCAAAATGATTTTGCATCTCCCTATGTAAATTGTCGACCCTACTGATCCTTTGTTCATCTGTCATTTCGAGTTTCTGATCTGTTATGACCATAAGGAGTTCATCCAAGGTTTTATCAGAATGTGCCAACAATCGGGTATAAACACCATTAAGGTATGCCCGTTCTGAACTTGTAAACAGATCACTTTGATTAATCTTCGGCCTTAATTGCTGATATCCGCTTAGTATACGCACCTGTAAGGTAATGATATCGTCTACCTTCTGATAATTTTTGATTCTTGGATTGACGTTTTTTAGAGAGGTAAAATAATCCTCATGTAAATTAAATTCTCCCCTGGACATATTTCCTATCGTAGACAATCCTTCCTTAGCAATCTTATAGCCCTCCTTACCATAGTTGATGTACACTTGTAATGCGGCTATTTGTTGCTTCAGATATTTTTTCTGGGTGGCATTTTGATTGAACCACTCATTCCATGTCTGTGCTTTTAGCCCTATGCCTGACCACAGATTCATAAATACTATTATAACCAGTCCTTTCATATCCTTTAAACTTATTTTTTTTCTGTTGATACCTTCTTTCAGCCCTAGCTATTTTGATCGCCTGACTACAAGCAGGTAAATAAACATCGGGAGTCGTCAGTGTTTTATTAAACTGTTCTTTATTTGCTGTTAAGCTTATATTTACTTCGATAAGCGTAAACTTTCTTAATTCTTCTTTATAATAGATCAGAAATTCAGCTTTAATCAGCTCTTTTGTCTTCTCATTCTTGTGTATGATAGTTTTGAAGCTTAATACATGTTCAAGCCCGTAGTCAAAATATTTATCTTCCAAAAAAAAGTCAAATCCATTCCTAAGGCTATCTTCATCTTGCATGTCTATAACGAAATTGGAAACATTGTATCCATTAGTTATCAGCCTGTTTTCGATCTCATCAAAAGCACTTTTTATATCTTCTAGCAGCCTTTCCATACTTTTCGGATTTATAGCCCATATAGCTTTTTAAGATGATCTTTTTCCGCCAGTGTCGTAGTGCGTTGAATGCTCAAAATGGCATTCTGCTGATTGAAAGCCCGCAGATCATTATAGTTTTCCTCTATCCTGTCGGCAGCGGCATTGATAATCTCCAATCGCTTTGCATCGCTCATTGTAGCGGTAAACGACTGAACCACCATAGTGATCTGATTCAGGTTCTTTAAGCTCTCTTCCAAAATACCGGAGTAGACCTGCCCCATATAATTGATTTCTTTTGCTGTGAAATTATCATCCTGATTGAGCTGACCCCAAACACGATTGTATTCCTGTACCATTCTTAACTGCTTTTGCGTGATCTCCCGGATGCGCTGGTAATAGCTGATAATGCTCTTAACCTTGTGTAATTCTTCGTAGTACTTTTGGTACTGCTCTTTTTGTTTTTCCGTCCATTCGGCAATTTCCTTTAGTTTTAATTTTGAGAGTGCATTCTCAACTGCTTTTTGTGCATTTTGAAGCCAGATCACTTTGTTTTGCTCCCGTTGGATTTTTAAATCAATAGCCTTAATAGCCTTCGCCACCGCAGCCCCGAATAGTCCGAATATCCCGGCTGCATGTACCCGCTGAACGGGCAGTACCGTGGTGGCGATCATGATACTGATTACCATTATTTTAATATACCTTTTCATTTTTCAGTTATTTAAGTTTACTTAATCGAATTTCTTCCGCCATTGCACGTATACCCTTTAGAATGTCCCCTCCGAATTGATCCGCATGCTTCATCAATCTTACCTTTTCACTTTGTTCAGTGGTGTAAGCGAGGTATTCTTCAACAGATACTTCCGTCCGATATACTTTGGATAATACACCGCCAAGAGAAATGAATACTTCCTTGTATTTTTTAGTGGGATCATTGGCTTTGTTAACCGATAATACCAGAGCCTTTTCCTTTTCGGTCAGTCCAAGAAGTTCCTGTATCTGGTCAAACTTATTCTGGTATTTGCTTTGATCAAGCAAAATTTTACAGTCGCTATTATTGATGATGGCTTGTTTTACTACCGGTGAGGAGATAATATCCTCTACTTCCTGTGTCACCACTATTGCTTCGCCAAAGAATTTCCGGACTGTTTTAAAAAGATACTTGATGTACTCAGCAAATCCCTCTTTCATCAAGGCTTTCCAAGCTTCTTCAATTAATATCATCTTACGAAGTCCTTTCATTTTCCTCATTTTATTGATGAATACTTCCATTATAATGATGGTAACGACCGGAAACAAAATAGGGTGATCTTTTATATTGTCCAGTTCGAAAACAATAAACCGTTCCTGTAAAAGATCAAGGTTCTCGGTTGCATTAAGCAGATAATCAAACTCACCACCTTTATAATAAGGGCGCAGTACATATAGAAAATTATCAATGTCAAAATCCTTTTCCTTTACCTTGTCGCCAGTTAGAACCGCAACATACTGATCCCTTAAAAATTCATAAAATGTATTAAAGCATGGAAACACATCCGGGTTACTACTATCCAAAAAATGGTAATAACCACCTATCGCATTGGACATAGCAACATACTCAGACCGCTTAAACTGCTCATCGTCTTTCTTCCAGAGCGCAAGGAGCAACGTTTTAATGCTCTCTTTCTTTTCGGTATCCAGATTATCACCTTCGCCAATGTAAAAGGGATTAAACCGGATTGGATTTTCTTCGCTGTATGTGAAGTAGTAGCCCTTTACCATATCACAAAGTCCCTTATAGCTATGACCTACATCAACAAGAACGACATGCGTGCCTTGCTCGTAGTAGCTGCGTACCATGTGGTTGGTGAAAAAACTTTTCCCGGAACCGCTTGGCCCCAAAATAAACTTATTCCGATTGGTGCATATACCCATTTGCATAGGCTCATCAGAAATATCGACGTGTACCGGCTTACCGGTAAGTCTGTCGCCAAGACGGATACCCATCGGACTTAATGAACTGCGGTACCCGGTTTCAAGATTCAAAAAGCACGTTGCCTGTTCGGCAAACGTGTCGAAGGTATCATTCATCGGAAAATCGGCACTATTGCCCGGAATTCCTGCCCAAAATATTTGCGCAGCACCTACTGTTTCCTGTTTGGCTACAGCATCCATTTGAGCAAGAGCAGAGGAGACCATGTTCTTTAAATCCTTTAACTTTTCCCTTTCATCCGTCCAGACCAAGACATTGAAATGTGCTTTTACCGGTAGGCGCTGCTGACTGATAGCCTCATTCAAGAAATCATTAGTTGCGTCCCTGGCTATGGTATTCTCCCTGCTATAAGCGGATAGCGATTGCAGCCGCAACCGTTTACTCTCCAATTTTTGAATCGTCTTTTGCCCGTCATCGATAAAAATATACTGGCTGTAAATGTGATTGCAAGAAAGTAATTGCCCTAGAGTACTGGCAAATCCAATGCTGAATTTTGTTTTATCAGTAGAGTATCTGTCATAGTTTATGCGGCTACCGCAAAGTGCTGGCAAGTTCGCAGCATCACCAAGCGTGTATAACTGTGCATACTGATCGCCTACTTTAATGCCGTCACTAAAATCAATATCCTTGATTAGAAACGAGTCCTGTTTTTCAGCCAGATTGCAATACCGTTCCACAATTCCCATCTGGCGGCGGCTGCTCCGCAATTCATTTTGCTTTAACCTTTTTAAAGAGATAAAGCCGCACTCTTCCAGTATATGCTTAAATTGCCCACAGGAATCAAGGAAATCTTGAAGTATTCCCGCATTCAGCGTTTCTTCAGGGACGATACTTTTTCTGATTAAATTCGAAAATAACGAACTGCCTGCTTTTCGTCCTGCCGGTTTCCTGGTCAGGTAGATATAGCAGCTATGGTCTAAAAAAGGACGTTCGTTGAAAAAACGCTCACTTGACCTTGACAGGAAACTGGTATCGTCTTTGGTAAAGTCTGCCTTGTATTTGCTGTCGATAAACCAATCTTGCTTTTGCAAGACGGTAAATTTTGGCAATATCTTTATTGCTTTTATCCAATTCTGGTGAAAGGTTTCATATTCGTTGTCCGATAGGGTGAAAATCTCCGGCAACTCGACTTTAAAAGCTACGGTTATATCGCCTTGTTTGGACAGGATACAATCGTGTTCCACTCCCATAACAGGCATCAATTCATTCATCCATGTATCCATCTCATTATTGCTTTAACTGTTTTCCTTTAGCTTTCTAACTCATAGCCTGCGGCTTCTCCGTTGCTTTTTATCTGCCTTGTCATCCATCTTTTCATTAACCGGTTTTTGCTTCTTCAGATTTTCCTCGATAAGCCTTACCATTCCAAATTCTTCCCAGGATACTACATCAGCCTTGAAATGCGAACGTACATTGACTTCTTTCAGAGTTTGGAACTCCCTTTGGCGGTATTTACGATTGAAGCCAATCGGATCTAAATCATACTCTGCAGGAAAAGCAACAACCACTAAATCTTTTGGGATTGCTGTTATATTCTCGTAATCAAGTTTCTGATACTCTTTTTTTTGCTTGTCATAGGGAATTACATAAGCATTCCTTTCCTCATCAAAGCGCTCTTCAATTTCGGTAAAGCTAATTCCATTGGAGATGAAATCATCCGCAGGCCGGAGGCAATCCTTAGCCACATCAACATAAAACAGATCACCCTCAATATTTATCGTAGGCAATATTCCTGACATCCGGCGGTTCAATGCCTTCTGGTCAACCATAAGATCAAAATCTGTTTTTGACTTCACCTCTTCAAGTTTACAGCCATACTTTTGTGCCATACCAACAGGATCAAGATCAACCAGTTCGGGCACATTGACAATGACATTATACTGGTCAGTACCTGCAAAGATGGACATGTTATTACCGATCGTATTGTAGATAAATTGATACCCCCGGTTCATTTCGTTCATTGCTAAGAATGAAATAACATTATTGTCGTTATTTTTTTCCCTCAATTGTAAGTTCTCAACATCAACAATGAACTCTGTACCGTTGATGTTAAATATTGGTAGTTCCCTTTTCATCTCCTATTTACTTAAACCATTCCCTTTTCTGTTTTTTATGCTCGCAGAGGACTTTTTTGCTATTTGCGGTATTTGCTTTTGTTTGTTTAACTCAACAAACCTTACCAATGCGGTCTGATTCAGTGGTATTACTTCCGCTATTATTCTTTTTGAAATTGGATTATTTTCGACAAATTTCCTTTGGTTCAATCCATTTTCCCTGGCTACAGCAAAAGGATCAAGCTTCAATCCTCCCGGAAACTTTACGATAACCACATTTTCTGGTAAGGTTGTCGCATCAAAATCAAGGTCAACTATTTTTTTTTCCTTAAAATCATAGGGCAGATAATAATAATCCCCGTAAAAATTCCCTCCTTGTTCGGAGAAAGAAATCGGTTCCACCTCCGGATTATCTAAAGCCCTTAGCAAACGATTACACCAGTCAACCTCATAAACCTGCCCGGCAATTTCAAGTTCTGGCAATACACCTTTTTGCCTGAGCCTGAGCAGTTCATTCTTTGATTCTTCATCTTCCACATCACCTCCCTTCAAAAACCACGGTAAACCTTCCTGCTATTGCATTTAATGTTTTTAGGGATTTGCCTTCTGGCAAGTTCTTTCATCAGCCCATATTCCCCATACATGTTACTCATGCGGTATACTTTCATAAACACTAAGGTTCCGGATATACCAATTACACCAAGGCAAACCAGTGTTGGCAGACCTATGATATACATAACTGAATACACAATCAGCAATCCTACCACGCCCGCGCCCAGGTACCAGATGTATTGCGCCTTCAAACCTTTAAATTCTATTGACTGGTTAATACCCTTATTAATTTTGTAAACGCTATTTGCCATTGTGAATGTTTTAAAATTTTATACGTTGCCCTCTCCGTTGCTGTTTTGTGGAAACCAAATCCATTACATCTGCTTTTTCGGATAGTTCCGAATCACTGACTACCATTTCAATAATAGGGGCATCCTCAACCGTACCATTTGCAAGCAGACGCTTTTGGTTTATATTTATTGAAATTTCCCTTTCCAGATTACTTAATTCATTTTTAAGGGTTTGCAACTCCTTATCATGTAAAAATGAGCGCGCGCAAAGCTGCTCAAGTTTTGGAATTTCCTGTGTGTAATTTTTTAATTCCCGTCCATATTTTGAAACAAGACTATCAATCCTGTCAATTGCATTCAGGAAATGTCTCGCTGCAATTTTGTGGTTATCAATATTTGGATGCCCCTGATTATAGGTATACTTTATTCCGTCACTTCCCCGTTGAGCAAAAAAATTAATAGTATATGCACTTCCAATTTTATCGGTAAAGAAATTTTCCTGCCTACGGACATACAAATCAAATCCATATAACGAACCTATTTTTTGAACATCAGGATCACCAGTTTTAGGTTTCCAATTTTTGTACATATCGATAATATGCGCACCTGTTTTTTCTGGATCATCAGATTTACAGCCAATTAAATTCACAGGATTGGCCTTTGTTCCATCTTTTTCAAACTGTAGGTATTTATGGTAATTGACAAGATCTTCTGCAAGTTTATTATATGTGACTGTATCATTTGCCTGTCCTTTTTTTCTTTCCTCCAAACTAGCCTTGTACCGGTTCAACTCGCGAAAGTGAGAACTTCTCAAGCCCTCCAGAACAGTGACTTTCTTTTCGAGTCTGCTTTTTTCCAATAACGAGGTATCACCCGACAAAATGGCTATATATTCTGAAAAATTCATGCCGCTCTGTTCATCCATCGAACCTTCATCAATTGTTCTCACGTTCAGCTCACAATTCTTCATCTGTGAAATAAAAGTCTGCTTGTTTTTCAGCAAATTGAACTTATAATTATCAAGACTTTGTTCAACGGCATAAATAAAATTCTTAACCTTGTTATCGTAACATTCTTTGGCTATAACATTTCCCTGCCTTGCCCCACGACCGTTCCTTTGGTCAAGTTCCGATGGCTTCCAGGGAATGTCCAGATGATGCATAGCCACCATACGCTTTTGAACATTAAGACCAGTTCCTGCTTTTTCTGTACTCCCAACAAGAATGCGAATCTCTCCGTCATTCATTTTTTTAAAGAGGTTCTTCTTTTTAGAACCATCCCATGCCGAATCATGAATAAAGGTTATTTCATGGGCAGGGATGTCAAAGTCTTGTGCCAGTTTCCCTTTTAGTTCATCATACACGTTAAATCGTCCTGGCTTTGGGGTTCCTACATCACAAAATACTATTTGAGTACCCCTATGTTTAATACTTTCCCAATAGATCTCACTAATATTCCGCGCTGCTGTATTGATTTTATTGTTCGGATGATCGCCATAAATTTCCTCATCAATCAACCGCATATCCACAGCCATTTTTTTTGCATAGTTAGTTGCAATGAGCATTCTGGCCTGGTCTTCGGAGTCTGATAGCTCTTGCCTTCCAAGCAATGTGGCATCACCAGTAGAAGCAAACTCCATTAAGTTCTGAATAAAATCTGCCTGTTCCGATGTTGGTTTGATGTTAACCAGTATCTCATCAATCTCCGGTTTGTCAAGATTGATATGTTTAGCCGTTTTGTAATCCGTAATTTCGTTATAGAACATAGCCAATTCTGGAACTTTTATAAAATGTCTAAACCTATCCTTGGCTACGATCTCATTGGTAACATTAAATTCAAAATCTGTAGTTTTCTTTGCATATACTGCTGCCCAAGCATCAAAATTTTCAATCCCCAATCTTTTCATTTCCTTTGGCCGTAGGTATTTAAAAATGAGGTACATTTCCGTTAGACTATTCGAAATTGGAGTACCGGAAAGGAATGTTGCACACAAGTCTGCATCGTACAACTCTTGAAACTGTCTGACGGAGAACAGCATGTTCAGCGCCTTCTGGCTTCCCTCCATGTTTCCGATTCCTGCGACCCGATTGTGCCGACTGGTAAAGGTGAGGTTCTTGAACTTATGACTTTCATCAACAAAGAGATGGTCAACACCCATCGTTTTTAAATCTATTCCCTCATCTTTCCTGCTTTGAATACTTTCCTGGACCTCTTTCAACTTAATGTCTTGGTTTTTCTTTCTGATTTCCAAACCTTTCAACATCTTTTTTGAAATATCGCCCCCAATATTCCTTACCGTTTCAAGATCTAACTCAATGTTGTCCAATTCTTTTGCAAGTATGCTCTGTTGGATTTCCGGACTTTGGGGTATCTTTCCAAATTGGTCATGTGTCATTATGATACAGTCCCAATTGTTGTTCTTGATTTCATGGAACAACCTTAAGCGATTCTTAGGTTCAAAATCACGATCACTAGGATACAAAACCCTCGCACTTGGGTAGGCCTTTTTAAATGTTTCCGCTATATCACCAATATTTGCTTTCAAAGCAGTAATAACAGGCTTTTGCACAACGCCAAGCCGTTTCATTTCCTGTCCGGCCACAATCATGGTAAGTGTTTTACCAAGTCCTACCTCATGGTCAATCAACCCACCACGATTCTGAATAATTCGCCAGGCAGCATTTTTTTGTGAGCTGTACAAGTCTTCGATACCCAATGCTTTTCTGTCCAACCCTGGAAAACTAAGATGGCTTCCATCATATTCCCGCAAGACAAAGCAATTATAGGTGTTGTTATAAATATCTTCCAGCTCTTTCTTCTGGTCATTGCCCAGTTCCGTTAGCCAATTGACAAAATTGTTTCGAATGAGCTCAATCTTTTGATGCGCCAATTGTATAGCATCATTATCTGGCTGACGTATTGTTGCCCCATCATTCATTTTTATTTCATAGGTAAAAAACGGTGCCGTATTTTCAAGGGCATGTTCCAAAATGGTGTAACCATACATAGTTCTTCCACTCTTGGGAAACACTGCATACTCACTATCGACCTTAGTGTTGTGACTTACTTCAACCTTGAAGCTATCTAATGATCGCAAAAAATGTATCTTCGTTTTTTCCTCAAACAATTCAGTAGCAAATTGGTTATAATACGATTCGGGTATCCATCTTTCGCCAAGATTAAAATCCAGCAGGTCGAACGGTATCCGTTCCGGCTGGATCTTTGCTAGGGCATCCAGGCTTCGCTTGTACTGCCCGTTTTCCGACTGAGCTTCCAATGCTTTTTTAACATCGGAAAGTTTTTGGTGAACATTACCGCTCAGATATTTATCCCTTGTTTCCCAAATGTCTCCGTTTGGGTTCAGATAAATCCGCTCATCCAAAACCGCAATAGACTCTTCATCCGAGATGCCCATTGCGGAACTTATAAATGCAATATCAACATATCCCAGATCATTAAGGCTTCTGGCTAATGCTTCTAACGGATCTTCCGTCTTTAATAATTCCTGCTTCTTAAAGATACTCTGGGTAAGGATATCTGATTTGACAAATTGTACACCATCTCTTCGCTCCAGGGAAGAAAGCACTGTGTGTCCCAATGCCCTGTCTTCAAGGATTAACTTGCGATTTGCCGGATTATTAAGCTGCCCGTACTTTGCTATAAAAAAATCATAGGTTTCATTTACTTTTCCGCGATACCGTTCGTTTATATCTTCTCCGGAAAGTTCCCGTTCTGCCAAACCGAAGTAATTATCCCTTAGAAGAATGTAGTGTTGAAAGAAAGCATTACTGTCTGTAAGATTAAGGCTTCTGAAACTTGCCCTATTGTAATCCTGATCGACCTTTTCCAGAATACCAATAGTTCCTCCATAACTCACCAATGTTCCATCTGTATAGAAAGGTTTTATCGGTGAAAAATAATCTGGTGTACTTTTAGAATTTGCAAAAAAGACCGATAATGTACTGTCCCCTTCATATTTGAATGTATGGTCATACCCCTCCAAATAAACCGAAAGTTGCCGCATCTCAGTACTGACCAGACCCGAAACCATCCAATTTGCCGAAAGATGCTTTACCTCATTGACATTGGAGTATAATTTATACAGATAGCGGTTTTTGGCATCCTTAGCGGTGACCAGAACTATTGCTTCATGGCCGGGGTTATCCGTTGTTCTTATAACACCGACCATTCTGGCCGATTGTTTTTGGACGACAGTTTGGTCAAGGTCATTAATATAGGCTGCCGCACGATTGATGTTATCGGCCGGAACGACATCAAAGAGGCCCAACTGCCCGATAAATTCGGCTTTTGAATTTTCGGGCATGGGTAAATAGTTAATTTCCAGCTTCTCTGATGGATTTTTTTCTTCCTGATCTACAACGATCGCTTTTTTAAATCGATGCTTATCCAGTCTTTTTCCAATCCCATCCGTTAGAACTATATTTAGCCGCTCCGCTATGGCATCGATGCTTCCACTTTGCCAAATACCATTATGGGCTTTGCCATACTGGTTTGTTCCTTCATATATTTGGTCTCCAACGGTAATATGAGTGAGATTCTCCGAAATAAACCGGTTCTGATAGAACATACCATATACATTCTCTTTTTTATCGCATTCTATCAACCGTTGCTCTATCTCTGAGAGCGTTACTTTGCTGTTATTCTTTTGAACAATCAGAAGATGATTGGGAGCTTCTGTATTGCCTGTATCCTTCATTAGATTATCCGGCATTATGGCAAGCGCTACAAAGTCTGCACGATCAAAGAGATACTTTCTGGCCTGCCCGTTCAGGGGCGTATTCAAAAACGCATCTGTTGTGATATAAGCAATAACACCTCCGTCAGCAGCTTTCTCCAATCCTTTGGCAAAAAAGTAATTGTGAATACGATCCGTTAACCCTAAAGCTTTTAATTCCGGATCATAAACAGGAAAGTTCCCAAAGGGGATATTACTCACAACAAGATCATAGCTTCCCTCATCATCTTTTTCTGTTTCCTCAAACCCACAGATGTGAGTTGAAGTAGGAACCGCATTGGCTGCATTAATTGCCAAAAGGATTTTACCCGTTAACATGTCCTTCTCCACAGCAGTTACCTTCTGCATCTCTGGAAATGCTTTTATAGCACGGTCAATAAATACGCCGGAACCAGCAGAAGGCTCATAGAGCCGTTTGGGAGAAATTGAATTCTCCCTGAGAACGGCATAGAGAATATCAGGTACAACTGCTGGTGTATAAAATGCCGTTAAAACACTTTCTTTAAGTGATTTTATGTTTTCCTTGTATGCAAGCTCACTAAGGTTCTCTTTTAAAAGTTCATGCAGTTCACAAATGAGCTCAAAGTATTTCAAATCATTCCCGGTCGCCCCAAGGCTCCTCCATTCCTCCTTTGTAGTTGGAGGATACAAAATGGCTTTAATACCACCGAAACCGGCATACTTACAAAGCTGCTCGATATCGCTCTGCTCAAAACGATTCTTACCATCCCAGGACAGAGCGATCCTGATTGCGGCGATATTATCCGCAAGTTTTTTTGATATATTGTAAGCCATCTCCAATCATTTTATCATCCCACATCATTACTTTCAGATTATATCAGGTAATCATGTACCTCCGCTATTATGGCGTACCTTAAATGCCTGTTTTCCTCATTCTCCATTGAAAAATCAAACCTTTCAAAGGTTTCCCTACAGGCCTGTATCATATTGATTAGCTCGTAGGTCAATGTGCCGTCTTCCTTCAATCTTTCAAAATCTTTTGGAAATTCTTCTTCAACAATCCCCCTGATGTAAAGAAACCGTGACGGTTTAAGGGGAGCAGTAAGCTGTTCCATGCATTGTTCCTGTATAATGTAATCAGGGATTTGTGCCTGGATCTGTTGATTTACAAAATCCATTACGCTTGCAACCTGATCTTCGAGATACTTGGAAACAGAATAGCTTTCCTGCAGATCGAACATCTGGTCTGGATTATGGTCAACAATGTATTGCCATAACTTTTCCTTTAGAATCGTAATCATAACCGAGATTTTAAACGCCGAAGAAACTTTGAATTACCGTGGCGACAACCACTAAGAACACACAGCTACCGAACCAGGCAGCAGCTACCTTTCCGGTGTCCTGATCCCCTGCATTCCACTTCTGATAAACCTTGATTGCCCCGATCAGGCCAAGTAATGCACCTACAGCATACATCAGGTTAGTTCCAGCAGCAAAATAACTCCGTACTTTCTGGTTCGCTTCGTTAATACCGGCGATACCATCCTGCGCATAGGCGGTATATTGATACGCCAATACCGCAATAAGCACTAGCGTAAGAATTAAGCCCTTACGTTTTTCTTTTTTCGTTTTCTTTTCCAACATTTCCATCTCACACGAATTTTAATTTTTAAAAATTTAAGAGTATAAAAAGCGAAGTGGTTTCGCCGTCTCATTGACCGTATTCTGACCACACTTTACCTAACGCACCGGGACGGACAGGGAAACCAACTTCGCTAGTAGCTGTTACCTAGTGTCACCACAACAAATCAACCTCCTCTTCACTAAGGGCAACAGCTCCATATTTTTCGCACTCCGAGACGATCAACTCATTTATTGATGCCCGAAGCGGAGAATTCTTAATCAAGGGATATTCCTTCAGCGTTACGCTGATATAGTCTTTAAATTCATCAGGTTCAAGTTGTACCTGAGCCGTATCCGAGATGATACGTTTGATTTTCGTTATAAGACGCTCGATTTGTTCGAAATCCTGGTCTGATGATGCTAAGAAATGATTTTGTTTTGTTTTCGTGGAATTATCTTCATAATCCTCTTCATCGAAGGTAGTGTTGAAGTTCATTTTTTTTCGTCCCGAAAAAAATCCAATAATTTCAACTCTGTAGTATCTTAAGCCTACCAGCAGGTAATAGGCTCCTGTTCCTATGGCGATTCCTAAAAAGAAATCCGTCCAGGTAATGTTTGTAAACATACGCTTCTCATTTAATCGTTCGACATTTCCAGACCTGGTATACCGGGGCTGTTTTCTTTAAGTTCAATGGCAAAGTTGCGACGATAAGCAAGGCCACACAAGTCCAACATTTTGTTGTTACCTGGTACCCTTCGAGTTGGACTCTACTTTAATTCCATAAAATAACGGGCTTTAATGCACTTTTTCTATGGAAACATCCCTGAAAGAATTAGGATAAATCAAAATCTCGTCTTGCTACAAAGTTCGGGATTAGAGTGCGGTGGCGCTTCAAAAAATTCCGCCATAAACACCACCCACCGGCATCAGCCATCATTTATTGCGTTGCTTTTTGGCTTGCTTCTCTAATACCGGAAGGTGCACCATAACAAATTTTTTAACACTAAAAATTAAATATTATGGAAAGCCAGGTAAATAACATTAATCTGCTGGAAGTTGCAGAAATGCAGTTAGTATATAGAAATAAGATAAAAGCGTCTCTAAGACCCAGCATAACAAGAGCTGACGACGCTTATAAGATTTTCCTAAATAATTGGGATGAAGATCGCATTGAAATGGTTGAGCAATTCAAGATTATGGTACTTAATAGAGCCAATAAAGTATTAGGGATATTCGAAGTTTCCACAGGAGGTACAACAGGTACCGTAGTTGATCTGAAATTAATTTTCTCAGCGGCACTACATGCAAATGCCTCAGCAATCATCCTGGCTCATAATCATCCTTCCGGAAATTTAAAACCCAGCGAAGCCGATAAAACCATAACCAGCAAGATTGTGGATGCAGGCAAATTGCTTGATATACAAGTCTTAGATCATCTCATCATTACTACAGAAGGCTTCTTTTCCTTTGCAGATGAAGGACTGCTCTGATTCCGCTAAAAATGAAAATAAAAAGGGGCTTATCGCCCCTTAACTCATTTCGTACTTACCATTGAGCCAATTCCCAGCCATTATCAGTAAGTTTGAATTCAGCCTTTCTTTTGTTCTTTCTGGAAACCTCTAAGTCCTTGTTTAGTCTGAAAAAAGGTGTCACGTTGTTAAAAGCGGTACTATACTCAACAACCGTAATACCTAGTGTTGGTTCGGCATATATCCTTTCGATTTTTTCAAAATCCTCATCTGCAATCTTTACATTTTGGACTTTAATCTTTCTATCCTTTTCAGAAGTAGGCAGCAGGAATGGAACCGCTGCCGGAGTAAATTCTATAAAAGCTTTACTTCCAAGTTCAGAATAGTGGAGATTTTTATTAATTTTTACTAAACCATCCTTTTCAAAGCCCGCCTTCAATAATATTCTTGCCTGTTCAGGATCACCACAGAAGATTTCACGACTGATCGCAATAGGATAACCTTGGCTCTTCCTTATTATCAATATTGCTTTCTCCTTTGTTAATTCCTCTTTTTCACAGCTAATGCAAACAACACTGGTCATCATTAGAATAATAATGCTCCTTTTCATAATATGTAGGTTAATTGGTTAATAGCCTTTTATCTTGTTGATAATCTTCTCCAATGCCTGAATAGCTATGTCTTTATCGCGAGCTTCGGCGATGTAAGATTTACTCCGCATAGCATCATAAGATAGATTTTCTTTGAATGGCGTTGACAAATGTGGAACAAGTGTTCTAAAAACCTGATTCATGGACTTAGCAACTAAGATTCTTGCTTCATCCGCTCCACGCAGAATTAACCCTAACTGGTCGGTAGTAAGCATACAACGAACTTTGTTTATTTCCTTTGGGGCGGTTGTATTAGGCTTTGGACTAACCGTTGGTTTAGGTAAAGATACAATAGAAAACTGAACCAATCTTTCCAGATAGCGGATTTCCAGCTCAAACCAGTCATCCATAATCGCCTTAAGATCATGATAACCCGGATTTAGCTTAAATCCGGGTTTACGATGTTGCTGTTTAAAAGCCTTTTGATAATAATGTAGCCGTTCAATTTTTTCAGTTATGTCGTCACATGGCTCCAAAGCCTTAATAATTCTTTGTGTTAGCTGGTCAATGTATGTTTTACTGTTATAGTTCAGATAAATCAGAAGTTTATCAACTGATGTAAAAACATCATTTCCTTCATTATTTTCAAACTTCAACCCATATAAGCCTTTCACCAGCTCATTTTTGTAAAAAATAGCCCGGAAGGTAACTTCAAACTTATGGTTTTTTGTGTTTGTAAAACGATACAATCTTTTAAATATAAGCTTCGAGGGAGGCATTTCTTGTAGGACCTTATAATTGAGGTGCTGCCTCAGTTTATCCAGTTTAACTTTTAAAGCGGACTTAGTCAAGACCAGATAATTAGAGTTAACCCTCTCTTCAGGACTTAGATATTTGGCAAACCTCGCTTCCAAAAATGAAATCAGCTCGCTGAGTGTGGTGAGCAGTGTTTTATAAACTTTTTTAAGTTCAATCGGGCAATCGTCTAAACGATTTTGATTGGCAAATGCAATATCGGTAATATTAATAATGGATGAGTAATACTGTCTAACCAAAAGTTCCACCGCCTTAGTACTCTGTAAGGTGAATGTCTGTGTTTTGATAATTAACTGGATACGGGTTGTCTCTCTTTTCAGGTAAGTAATGATCTGCTCACACTGATCCGCAGTTAAAGTTTTTACATTATTGTCTTCAGGATTAAGGGTTACGGTAATTAATAAATCAATTGATTCTAAAGGGTAAGTATCTGTCATGATGATAAGGTGTTAATTAAACAATTGGTTATAAAGCATCGCTTTTTGTTATTTTTTGGGTTTGTGTGTCCCTTATGACAGATGTTACATGAAAAATAAAAATTATTCTAAAATCCTTTTTAGAAGTGCCAAGAGCTTATTTTTTTGTTGGTTTTAACTTAACTGATCCATCCGCTTTGCAATACATAATTTGCAATTAGACAGTGAAATAGTATAATTGCATTTCAATTTTGTTTTCTAACCAGTATTTAGTAACTTAATATAAGGTAAGTATCAGCAATGCATGTCTTAAGCTCCATAGATGAAAGGGAACTTCTAATCAGGTTAGGAGAAGAAACCGCGTTTAATACCTTATATGATCTTTATTCAAACCGAATCTACAACCGCTTATTAAAGCTTACCCAATCAGAACAGCTCGCAGACGAACTCTTACAGGACACTTTTGTTATACTCTGGAATAAACGAGATACCATTAATCCCGACCTATCCATAAAATCCTGGCTTTATAAGGTAGCTGAAAATGAGGTTTATCAACTTTACCGGAAAATTGCACGGGATAAAAAGCTACAGGAGCATATTGTTTCAACTTTTTTAGAAAGTTACTCCCACACCGAAGAAGGCATTTACCTGAAAGAAAGTCAGGAACTACTGGACAAAGCGATGGATCAGTTATCACCACAGCGCAGGCAGGCTTTTAAGTTATGTAGATTAGATGGTATGAGCTACCAACAGGCAGCAGAAATTATGGGGGTATCAACATCAACAGTTAGTAACCATTTGGTGCAAGCGACCAGTATTGTACGCAAGTACATATTCCAGTCACAAGAGCGAATGGCTATCATAATTTCACTTTTAATGCTTCAAAAATATTAGCTTAAACTTCTATAAACCATTTAATTTCGTCTATCTTTCTCCTGTTTTTTTATCGTGTGATAAATCCAAGACAATTCCATGAATCCTATAAAACCCGGCTTATTGTGTTTTTTTAATCCACCTACATCCTCCTGATATTTATACGATTTTCACGATATAAGATTATTCTATCTCTTTTTTTTGGTTAATAACAACTGTTTTATACCATATTCATGTTCAAGAATCTGTCCATGCTGGACAATCAGATCTATAGAGCGTTCATTAGTTTGTTTGATGTTCTGCATGATAGGCATTTCCCTCAGTCTTGAAGCAATGGAACTGATTGTCTGTTCATTTTTTGAATCATAGAAATCCTTCATTATTCGAATCATTGTATCCGAAAGCCTTGATGGACTATCGTCGATATACTCAGGTGAATGCCATGTTACATCGATTCCCTGATTTGAATAGGCATAAAAGTGCTCGTGTGTATCAATTAGCTCATGCGGGATAATCGATATATGATTTCTTAGAAATGGTAAGAAGCCGTAATACGAAGTCCAATTAAAATCTCTGAGTGCGTAATTCCCTAAAAAAAATGGTTCGTATGGAATATTATTGATATTGAGAAAATCTTTTTGATACTCATGCTTATCAAGGCATAGAGGAGCTACATAAAACGCATGTGAAAACCCTGTATTTGCATAGTTCATCAAAATGTTATGCTGATAATCATGTGCATGCTCTGCTTTTCTTCTAAGTTGAAAGTATAAAAAATGATCATCATTTTTATCTAGTCCAAGGTCATGCCTAAACTCTCTTATGTCTTCGAGTTTGCTTCTATTCTTTCGTCTAGAGGCCGCAACTTTATTTATTGTTTTTAATCCCTGCGATACTTTCGCTTGTATGTAAATTGGCATCGCGTTGGTGTCTTCGGATATAAGATCTGCGCCTGTTAGTTGTTCATTGGCATTTTCCAAATAATAAAACCCACCCAAGTGTGGGGCGAAGCAACCTAGGTAACGAGCAATATCAATTTCTATAAGTTTTTCCTTAAAATTACATTTGATCTGATAACTCATGATGAGAGGTTTAATTATTAATACCTACTATGTAAGCAATATTTATTTTGATAAAGAAGCATGCTACTGTACATACAAATCTACAAAATATAAACGTACCTAATGTTTGCAGGAAGCACATGTTTGTCTAAAATTTCTCGTGCAAAATGCTGAATCGTGCTTATAGTCCACTTCTTTTACCAAAAATAGGCTGTAGCTTGTCCCAGAATTGTTGTTCAAGAATTTCAACAATAAACCGGTCAATGTTTTCAGAGGTTTGGGAGATAACCTCAAAAGTGGAAATTTTCAGATCATATTCTAAACAATCATCCCACTTACAAAGGTGCAAGCTATAGACACGTCCCCCTCAGTACCGAGATGATTTTTCAAACGGTTTACAAAATCTGTTGTCTAGCTACCTACATACAACACACTGGACTGTGTCCTGTTATACCTGGATAGATTAACTTTGTCTATGTTTTTTGTTCTGGTCTTGTTTAACGTGTGGTAATGCTCAAAACGGCTTACTAATAGTTTCACTTTATCCTTCGATTTGATCTCGATGACATATATAATGGGATTAGTGCTCGTTTCTATCTTATGTAGTTGTTTTTTAAGTGTTGTCCTATCCCTAAACTCTTTAGAATTGAACGATATTTTCTGTAATGGTCGAATAGTAATCCTTGACATCTGATTTGCCAAATCCAGTGCAAATTGCTCTGACTTCTTAACTATATCAATGGCGTCAATCTTCATTCATCAAATTCTACTAATTAACTTTTATTTATAACGTGCAAACAGTTTCAACAGCATCTTTTCTTTATTTTATCTTCGTCAGAATATTATAATTTCTATCAAAACCAATAGAGAGTTTTTGAGAGATCTCGCCAATTTTCTTTGCAGAATAATTAGCTTCATCTAGCCATAGTATTTCATTGGTGTTTTTCAATTGGTCACGATAAAGGGTTACAGTGACATAGTCAAAATAATCTATTATTGCCAAATGAGGAGAATTTAGGTCGATGCCATAATCATAGGCCATCCGTAACAAGATTTCATCTTTTAAATTCTGTTGTGATGTCCAGCTATCCTCTCTTAGAACATCGAAAATCGAAAACACAGCGGAACAATATACAGAGTAGCTATCATGATTCCTTTTTAAGAAAGGTATCAGGTCATTTTCATTTTTGGCGATATGCTTGCAAAGTTCACGTACAAATTCAGATACGTCTCCAACAAAAGCTCCAGCATTGACAAAGTCACTCTCGAATTTCCAAAAATTAAATGCTCTTGCCGAGACATGTTCTTTTCCCATAAAAAGCTCGTTGGAGCCTGTAAATTTCTCAACTATAGCATTCCACCCTCTAAAGTGTAGGTTAAAATGATCAATTTCTATCGGCATATCAATGTCGTAATCCGGTATAAATACACCGCATTCTGTCATACCGCCAACGTAATCATCCCACCCTGCGAACCAGACAGTACGCTTTGACCTACTCTGATAAGGTTGTGAAACAAGTCCAATACTATTTGCTATTATTTCATTCACTGCTCCTTTTATATTAATAAAATATGTTTTTACTTCAAAAATCGTTCGTGTATAAATAGGATTATGTTTGTAGCCATTGTAACATAATCTAAAATCATGAAGGAAATCAACATAGCTTTGAGCAATACCATGATTTTTTAATTCTTCGATCAAATCGTAAAATTTTTTATTAGCAATATTCAGAACAGTACCCTTCAGAAACTTCTCAAGATCTCCACCAATAGCTATCACCATTTCTGAATAGTCATTCTCCATATACGAGATGCTTATCAGACTATTAATTTTTGTAATTGAGTCCTCTATTTTATTGACAAGAGCGTCTCCCTTTGTACGCATAGTTTTATTATATAATTGGGTGGATATAAATTTAACAAATTCCCATTCCGCAGCATTGTGTATTTGCATAAAATCACATTTTTAAAATATTTTTCATTTTTTATCACATTCCACTAGTGTGTTTTTCCTTCCCAAGCATATAAGGAAGAAAAAGGCGCGTGAAAACATCACAAAACATACCACAACTTTACAAACAGTTCCTTTCGGGAAGGTGTACACCGGAAGAATTACAGGAACTGTTCCGGTACTTCGGAACTACCGATGAGGAAGTTTTACGCAACCTTATTACTCAGGCTCCGGACGATGAGAACGACTACCAGTCAATCTCTACAGAAAGAGCAGAAAAATTAGGTCACCTCTATCAGAACATAAAGGCAAGAACTCAGGTTTCAAAAACCTATAAATGGAAGTATGCTGTAACGATTGCAGCTACATTGTTTATCATTTCCACATTCGTCATTTACTTTTTAAAACGCTCCAATAACAAAACAGCTCAACAAGCTCAGGTCTTAACTGAAGATGTTAGGCCCGGCAAGCAGGCAGCCACCTTAACCCTTGCTAGTGGTAAGAAGATATTCCTTTCCGATGCTATTAACGGAAAAATTGCTGAAGAATCCGGTGTACGGATCACAAAAGATAAAAACGGATTGATAACCTATGAAATTACCGGAAATCAATCAGAACCAAATGGCACAAATACACTCTCGACTTCACGTGGAGAAACCTATCAGGTTATTTTGCCTGATAAAAGTAAAGTATGGCTCAACGCCACTTCCAGTATTTCTTATTCAACTTCGCTTAGAGAGCGTGACGGGGAAAGAAGAGTTATGCTAAGCGGCGAAGCCTACTTTGCTGTTGCTAAAGATAAATCCCGTCCTTTCATTGTTAGGACTGCCAATCAGGAAGTAAGAGTGCTGGGAACACACTTCAACGTGAATAGCTATGCAGATAAAAACAGTACAGTAACCACTTTGGAAGAAGGCTCTGTGATGGTTAACCCTTTGAACAAGAAAATAAATCCGACAATTCTTAAACCAGGTCAGCAATCCCTATTTAATGGATCATCCCTTTCTATAGAGACTGCAAATATGGAGGCTGCTTTAGGCTGGAAAAATGGATTATTCGTCTTTGACCAGGCAAGTGTTCCTGAGGTAATGCAACAAATTTCCCGCTGGTACAATATTGATGTGGAATATAAAGGAGTGATCCCTGAGGATAAGATTGGTGGTGATATATCCAGACAGTCGGACTTATCCGCTGTGTTGCGCATGTTAGAACTGGTAAATATCAGGTATAAAATCATAAATACTTCATCCGGAAATGACTTAAAAATCGTAATCAACCCTTAGTTTACTACAAATCGAATGTTTAACTAAACCCCATACAATGAAATAAAAAAAAGTAAAATTTAGGTGCTAATAATCCTCAAATAAAAAGCCGGTAGCGTTGATCAGAACGCTGCCGGCAATGTTTGGGGTCAAAACCATCCTGTAAAAGCTGTACATCAACTAACCCAAACTATTCAAAAGTATGAAATTTTTCACATACCGGAATCTCCATGCGCATCAAAAAATGCAGATAGTTTCCTGGCTAAAGGGACTTGACCCTTCAATCAAGAGAATGATCATTATGCGCATTAATTTGTCAGTATGCCTTGTAATGATGTTTATCATCAATGTTTGTGCAAAAAATGCCACAGCACAAGCTATATCATTAAAATATAAAAATGAGTCAATAATCAAGGTTATAGATGCTATAAAAAAGCAAAGTGGCTACCAATTCCTTTATAATTACAAATCTTTGAACAAAGCCAATAAAGTAACAATTGAGATTAAAGCTAAATCGTTGCAGCAAACTTTGGAGGTACTTTTCACAGACCAACCCTTCACCTTTGAAATTGTTCAAAAAACTATTGTCATCAAGGAAAAGCAAAATACAGATCGAAACCAACAACAAACAAATATTGATGTCCATGGTATCATTGTCGATCAGGACTTAAAACCTTTAATTGGGGCTACGGTTAAGGTTAAAGGAACAAGCAAAAACACAGCTACCAACAACTTAGGTGAATACCTTTTACCCGACGTTGCTAATAATGCAGTTTTGATTGTTAGCTATATCGGCTATCTGACACAGGAAGTCAGTGTAAAAAATGCCAGTAAGATTATTTTAAGCAAAAGCGAATCAAAGCTTGATGAAGTACAGGTAATTGCCTATGGTACAACAACAAAGCGCTTAAACACAGGTTCAGTGGCAACAGTATCAGCAAAAGATATCGAAAAACAACCTGTGAGTAACCCTCTTGCGATTCTTTCCGGAAAAGTACCGGGGTTATTAGTCACTCAGAGTTCAGGTCAAACTGGGGCTTCCTTTACGGTTCAGGTTCGAGGACAAAATTCAATAGTCCAGAATAGTGATCCGCTTTTTATTGTCGATGGTGTCCCTTTTGCTACCAATAATGATGGTATCAGTCAAGTAGGCGGACCTTTCTCCTATAGCCTTGCACGAGGTCGTTCAGGTGACCTTAGCCCCTTCAATAGCATTAATCCAAGCGATATTGAAAGTATCGAGATTCTAAAAGATGCCGATGCTACTGCCATTTATGGAAGCAGAGGAGCTAACGGTGTTGTGCTTATTACCACCAAAAAAGGAAAAGCAGGAAAAACAAAGTTTGATGTTAGTTTCCAGGAAGGATATAGCCAAGCAGGGAGGATGATAAAAATGATGAGTACCGATCAGTACTTGGCTATGCGTAAAGAAGCTTTCGCCAATGATGGGGTTTCTATGACCAATAGCAACGCTTTTGATGTCTTGTTATGGGATACAAAACGCAGTACTGACTGGGGAAAATACCTGCTTGGGGGTACGGCAAACACCAAAAGTATACAGGGCAGCGTTTCCGGAGGAAATGATTTGACTCAATTCCTTATCGGTGCCAACTACTATCATGAAACAACTGTTTCCCCGGGATCTCTGTTTTTCAACCGTGGGGGTATGCACGTCAATATTAATCATAGTTCTACCGATAAACGGTTCAGTATCCAGCTGACTACAAGTTATACGGCAAGTAAGAATAATAATAGCAGTGGTAATCTGGCAGGATCAATGCTTACCATTTTACCCAATACAATGCCACTTTATGATAGTGCAGGTAATCTGACTTGGAGCGAGTCAGGTTTCACCTTTACCAATCCTTTATCTTTTATAAAAAGCTATTATAATAACACTATTAACAGTCTCAACTCTAATTTACAGATAAGTTATAGGCTTTTAAGCCATCTAAAGTTACAATTAAGTTCAGGCTATAACCTGATGGAGGTGGATGAAATAAAAGCAAATCCGATAATCTCAAAAAATCCCTCTTCAAACCCTACAGGAAATGCTGCATTCGGCAATAACAGTTTCAAATCTCTGGTTATAGAGCCCCAGTTAAGCTATGATCAAGAAATTACAGGAGGTAAGCTTGATGTATTATTGGGCACAACTTATCAACAAAATAATGGGACAGGTTCTTCAATAAATGCTTCAGGATACACCAATGACGAGCTGATTAGATCGATGTCAGCTGCTCCAACGCTAAGTGTATCCAATAGTTTTAACGAATATAGGTATGCGGCAGTATTTGGAAGGATACATTACAATTATAAAGATACTTATCTTATTAATATTACAGGTCGAAGAGATGGCAGCAGTCGTTTCGGACCTGGAAGACAGTGGGCGAATTTTGGTGCTATCGGTGCGGGTTGGATATTTTCCAATTTTCCAGTTCTAAAAAATGAATTAAAGTGGTTGAGCTTTGGTAAATTTCGTGCAAGCTATGGTATTACTGGTAATGACGGAATTGGGAATTACCAATATCTGGATACCTATTCCAATTCACAATACCCCTACGATGGAAAGTCCGGACTGTATCCGACCAGATTATTCAACGCGGAATATGGATGGGAATCTAACAAAAAACTGGAAGCAGCCTTAGAACTGGGTTTTCTCAGGGACAGGATTTTTTTATCCACAGCATGGTATAGAAACCGAAGTGATAATCAATTGGTCAATTACGCTTTACCTACCCAAACCGGATTTGCATCAATTACACAGAATTTACCAGCCTTAGTGCAAAACACGGGTGTTGAATTTTTACTTAACACTCGAAATATAACAACTGGTGTGTTTAAATGGACAACCGATGTAAATGTTTCGTTTCCGCAGAACAAATTGTTGAAATTTCCGGGACTCTCCACATCATCGTATAGAAACACTTACGCGATCGGTAAGTCTCTGAATATCGGAAGTGGTTACATCACTGCGGGAGTTAATCCCAAGACAGGAGTATATGACTTTGTAGATCAATCAGGAAATATTTCTTCAACCCCTTCTTACCGAGTTGTTGGTTTAGTCAATCTAGATCCTAAATACTACGGTGGAATAACCAATGATCTTACGTACAGACAATGGAGCCTTTCATTTTTTTTCGAGTTCAGAAAACAGATGGGATACAGCCTGTTGCAAGGTCAAAGGGTCGTGCCGGGGCAGCGGGTCAATCAGCCCGTAGAAATGCTTGATGTATGGCACAAGCCGGGTGATGTAGCTCAGTATCAAAGATACACTCAATCTACCACCAGTGATGCTTATAAGGCTAATGCTGCCATTTATAGCGATGGTGCAGATGTCAATTATGCCGACGCTTCCTTTATTCGATTAAGAAATATTTACATCGGATATCAATTTTCTGATTCAATTCTCAAAAAATTAAAGGTCAATCGGCTGAATCTGTTTTTGCAGGGTCAAAACCTTTGGCTTATTACAAAATACAAAGGCAATGACCCTGAAATACAATTGAATTCTATAATGGCTCCTCTCAAATCATTTGTGCTGGGCATTCAATTATCCATGTAACCCTAATCTTTATATTATGTTCAGCGATAAAACAAAATACATAACCATCTATTTAGGTCTCCTGTCTATTTTTTTTACGGTTTCCTGTAAGAAATTGATATCCGTGGATTCGCCCATTAACCAACTTGGATCAGATGTCGTCTATAACAGCGATGCGAATGCCATCTCTGCGATCACTGGGCTTTATTCATCCATGAGTGCCAATGCCACCTCATTTGTTGGCTCGGGAACGACAATTTTCTGTGGCCTTTCGTCTGATGAACTGCATAACAGTTCATCAATAACTTATGACGATTTTTTTAATAATACACTGAGCTCGTCAACCTCTGCATTGGATTTAAATATTTGGACACCTGCCTATAATTACATCTATCAGGCGAATTCAATTATTGCGGGTGTTGATCATTCAAAAACTCTTGGGAGTTCTACCCGAAGTCAGGTCAAGGGTGAGGCACTGCTTATAAGAGCATTCTGCTATTTTTATCTTGTCAATTTTTTTGGTGATGTTCCATTGGTTCTTTCCACCGACTATCAATCTAATGCAATGCTAGTACGCAGTCCATCCTCAAAAATATATGAACAAATTACCGAAGACTTACAAGTATCGCAGCAATTACTTACCGTTACGTATCCCGGAGGTAATAGAGGCAGAATCAACCTTTACACCGCCACCGCCTTTTTAGCACGGGTATATCTGTACCAGAAAGATTGGAATAATGCCGAAACTCAGTCTTCATCAGTGATCAATTCTTCAGCGTATTCTTTGGTTAGTAATCCTGATAGTGTTTTTCTTTCCGCTAGCAAGGAAGCAATATGGCAGCTTATTCCGGTGCCGGCAACTGCTAATACGACTGAAGGGACCAATTTTATACCTGGTAGCAATACAGTGCCTAATTATGAATTGACAGGGGCACTTTTGAAGTCATTTCCGGCCTCTGACAAGCGAAAACAACGTTGGACAAAAACCATCAGCTTAGCAGGAAACTCTTTTACCTACCCTTTTAAATATAAAGCGAGAACAGCTGCTGGGGTTGCGGTTTCAGAATATTATGTGATGATGCGCTTGGCGGAGCAATATCTGATACGGGCGGAAGCAAAAGCCCAAAAAAACAATCTAAACTCTGCCATTCAGGATGTTGATAAGATTAGACAAAGGGCAGGAATTACATTACTATCAATCATTACTCCCAATATAAGCCAAAAGGCACTTATAGATTCGATAGCGTTAGAAAGAAAACGCGAGTTTTTTGCCGAATGGGGACACCGATGGTTTGATTTAAAGCGTACGGATCAGGCACATTCGATACTAGGCACTATAAAACCGGATTGGCAATCTACGGATACTTTATATCCGATACCGAAACCGCAAATGTTGCTCAATTCTAATTTAGTTCAAAATCCGGGCTACAATTAATGGTATTTACACTCAAAAAAAATTATTATGTTAGATAAACACTTTATATTACTTTTTGCCCTGATTATGACTCTTTCAGCCTCAGCGCAACAAAAACAGCTTGCTCCCGTATCAATAGGACGCGCTGTTCCGAAAGTACAGATTTATAACGTTCAAAATCACTCTCAAACCTCATTTAATATTTCAGACTTCAAAGACAAGCTTATCATTTTTGATTTTTGGGATGTAAATTGTACTCCGTGCATAAAAGCTTTTCCAAAACTTGATTCACTCCAAAATGAATTTGGGGATAAAGTTCAAATCATTTTGGTTACTACAACTTCGAAAAATGAATTGGATAAATGGTATGCGATTCGAAAAGAAGGATCTGCTCTCCATAGGTATACCCCAAAACTGATTTCAGTTATCCAGGATACTGTATTATCGAAGTTGTTTCCCCATACTACAATACCTCATTCAGTATGGATTAATGGTGACGGTATTCTACAGGCCGTAACTCAAGGGCATTATGCTACTTCTGAGAATATAAAGAAGATGCTCGTAGACAAAAATTTAAACCTTCCTGAAAAGCGTGATTTTCTTACTTATGATTCCAAGCAAAGTCAATTTCCGCAAATTTATTTGCAGTATCCTGATAAATTGAAATATTACTCAACATTGATGGGATATGTGCCAGGTCTTTCAGGAAGCCAATCGAGATTTAAAGTTGATTCTGTAAATAAAACAGTTTCTATAAAAAGGGTTGGAACTATACTTGATTTTTATGGTGATATTTTTAGCAGCTACAGGGCCGGCGATCCATATAAAAGTCCTTTTTATGATTTTGGTAAAAGAATAGTTCTAGATGTAAAGGATTCTTCACGGTTGTTTTTTAAAGGAAATATAGAAACAGAAGAATATGAAGTTTTGCGTTCAAATAACAAATACCACTACGAAACGGTTTTACCCCTTATGACAGAAAAAGAAGCGTATAGGCATTATCTGGAAGATATGAATGCGTTTTTTGGGCTCCAGGCGAAATATGAGGAAAGAGAAATGAAGTCTTTAGTATTGGTCAGAACGAGCAGCAGTGAAAAATTTAAATCTGCAGCCCATATTTTAGAACGTAGTGGTGGTATTACGAAAGATGGCACCTATTTTATGAAAAATGGCTCTTTGCTTGGGCTTGTCAGAGAACTTTCTGAAAACAATAAAGACAAGCCTTATATCTTTATTGATAGTACGGAATATAAAGGGAGAGCTGATATTGAAATAAAGTCTCCTTTGTCAAATCTTAAAGCCGTAAGAAGGGAACTCATCGAAAAATATGCGCTAGATTTAGTTGAAAAAAACCAACTAGTTTCTGTTTTGGTCATTTCAGATAAGAAAAGGGAATAATCTAAAAATAACAAAGGGCAGAACTCTTTTATGAAGAAAACTGCCCTTTGTTTTTAAAATACTAGAATTTAATTAAAAGCTCTAGTTTGATCAGGTGTGTCTACTGTTGGATCAGCATTGGGATCCGAGAAACCGATCGCACAACCTTTTCCTTCTGCAATGCAACCATTATTTGGATTTTCACCAACTCCCAATGATGTTTGTCCATCGGGGGTATACCAATGAAGATTTGTTTGCTGGTTGTTTACTTTTGATGAATCAGCTTTTGTAAAAGCAAAAGCTCCGATGGCACCGCCAGCAATAAGCAATGCTGCTACGGCAGTTTTTAATGTTTTCATAATTTGAGGCGCTTTTGTAGATCAAAAAGCATAAACTTTGATTGATTGCTTACTCTAAAAGGTTTTCAGCTTCCCCTACTTTTTTTGCCATAGTAATAGCTGTTCGGTGATGGTACGCCCTCACCAAATTGTGCTTTGACATATTTAAACTAGATTGTAAACTGGCTATTCAAAAATAGCACTTTGGAAGTGGGCTATCTGCAAGACAGATAGTTTTAGGTTAGAAAGTAATAGTACGATATGGAATCCTTCAAATAGTAAGTGTTTCTCAAACAAGAAACACATTAACATATTGATAACTAATCAATTCAACGATGATAAAGATATAATCAAATTGCAATATAAAGCAAGAGTAAAACATCACAAAATGCACTAAAAACACCAAACTCTACCGAATCAGTACAAAATACCTACCGAAGCGTACACTTTTTTTACCGAAAAAATACCGAAGCGTACAAATTATAGCCCGAATTTCCTTTTGAATTCGGTAATATTATCCCTGGTTACGATAAAAAGTGTCGAATTTTGGTCTTCAAGATTGATTCCTTCTTTAAAAGTGAGTTCTAATGTGTGCCTTTTTTCACCATTTTTGAACGCCTTTATAATCTCAAGGTTAATAACTGTACTTCTATTTATTTGGCAAAATCCGTAGTCTGAGTACTTTTCTGCAAGAGTGGTCAGAGTATCAGTGATGGGATAAGAATTTCCCGATTTCAAATATGCGCGTACCTGCTTATTGGTACTGGAAAAGTACAAGACTTCATTTTTTATATCAATTGTGTATTCTTTACCTCTGTATTCAAGAGGCAGATACGCTGTACTTTCTTTTTCTTGTTTCAATTTGAGTGTTTGAGTACGATAGTATAACAATCCGTACAAGAGATTTAAGCTTAAAAGAAGAATACATACAGCCGGAAAATCAATAGAGTAGAACCCATTTTCGTAGATACTTTCACCTCTACTAGCAAAGTATATCTTGAAAAACCAAAAGTCTATCATAATAGGTAACATTAAACCCAATGCCGCTTGGAGGATAAATCGTATCACAAAATTATCATCCCACGTAACGCGCCTATCTAACCAAAGAGTCATTGAGTGAACAATCTGAACCAGGATAAAAGCGACTAAAGTACTAATCACAAAAACAGCATAAAACGCTAAGGAAGTTAGTGCATCAGTTAAATCCAATGGACGGTTGTAAAACAAAATAAATAGAGAAGCACATACAGAAATAACGACACGTGCGGCAAGTTTGAGGTAATGCGTAAACACCATAATAAATCATTTATAAAATTCCACAATTTTTAAAAAGCAGTAAAACACAATTAATTTTTCACTTATAATTAAATTTTATGACAAAACAACCAATGACGCCAACAGGCGTAGACGACAAAATCAAAGAACTCTATCTATTATCAAATGCCGCTTTGCAAACAGAAGCACTAGCTATTCAGGCAGACTTTAAAACGTGGATAAAAGACAATTTTATCCTTAGCACGAAACAAGAGGATTATCTTGATGATCTAAACACACAGACTTCAACTTATTTCGGATCACAATCATCTATCTGCTTTTCAAACAGATTACCAATTGAACTAATCTATCCAGCTCCACCAGTAGGTGAACACTCAAAATGGACAGGTTCATCAAACAATCTGGCGGTTAAATCAGATGGTAGTGCCAAACCAATAGCGACAGGCACCCTAACTTTTGAATTTAGCTATACTTAAGTATAGAAATATTTAAAATTACACCTCGACAAGAGCTAATATACGCCTTGTCGAGGTGCTCGTTATTTATTACGACGAATGTACTCTCGGTTGCAATTCAGAATAACCAAAAAAATAAAAATACGAAATTACACAAAGACTTTTCCCCGTATAAACCCCTGATTCTAAATAAAAAAAGGCTGAATAAATCAGCCTTTCGTTTTACTTGCCACTTAGTGACTTTAATTTCTCATTGAGATCATTCAAACCTGCTTTACTTAAGCAATCTTCGGAGAGGGATTTTAGCTCACTCAGGCTTTCTTCGGAAAGACTGCTCAGCAACCCTGTTTTATCATCAGCCTTCGCCGCAATTCCCAACTCAATTACCTGATTTAAAAGCAATACATTTTTCCTACTCATCTTTAGATCAATCTTTACCACTTCGCCCATCCCAGGGATGCTCAAAATCGTATCAAAAACTTTAGCCACATCATTCACATTCATAATCATTTACTTTTAATACGTTCAACAATAAATACAAATTTAAACCTTAAATCAATGCCAACCCTAAGCATAATTTGATGTGATGTGAAATTTTAGCCATAAAATCTAAAACTGATTTTTTACTGCAACTACTGCAAAAACCAGCTATATTCTCCTTCAGTCAAATTTATATTAGGTAATTTTGGACATATAACATCAAAATCTTAACCTATGAAAACTAAAAAAACAAACAATGAGGCTAATCAACCAAATGCAAACATTGGGACACCGGGAATTAACAAAGCTTACAAGGCAATGCTGGACAACAGAAGTCGTCAAATAAAGTTAAGTAAGCAGACCAAATAATTTCCCTTGTACTAAAAAAGGTAGGATTTCAATATATCTCCTACCTTTAAAAAATTAAATACTTTGACCTTTTTCTCTTTGCTTTTCAATGCTTAATTGGATAAATTCTGCCTTCTTTCTTTTTGTTGATGGTAAAGTAACCAACCAACGAAAACCTTTGACAACCTTGTCATCTTTTAAATAATACTTATCAAACATTCCAAATACAACTATTGCGATGATGCATATAGCAGAAATATAGTTTTTGAGGAAGGCATATTTACCTAGCCATGTTGTCCACTCATTACTAATATTTAAAAACCCATAAGCTACCGATATTAAAGCGAGAAGTACAACAAGCAAAAATAGTCCTCCACAATTTCTATTGGATTTAAAGTGGTTATTCCACTCCTTTTCCGCTATAGCTAAATAATCCTTTTCTTTTTCTTTAGCAAGTTCATTTTTACGCTGTTCTTCTTCTTTACGTTTGTACTCTAATAGCTCATTACTCTGTTCTGCAATGATTGTATCCTTACGTACATTCTCTTTCCTAACATAATCTCTTTCTCTTTTGACATTTTCAACAAAATTTTCGTCTGTTAAAAAGTAAAGAGTTTCATCGATATTGGTTTCATTAACGTACTCCGGTGCGTTAGTTTTAGACTTGAGTTCCAAATTTAGAAGAACAACCTCTTCTTCCGTAAGTCTTCCCTTCCTTAAATCATTTGTAATTCTCTGATATTCACGTGAAATACTATTATTGGTATAGGCACTGATAATTATCTTGGCCTTATTTATAAGATCGAAAGATTTTGGTACAGGAGCATTTGACTGTTTGAAACCTTTTTTTAGCTTGAACCAGAACCTTGAAACAACAAAATCGATGTCCTTTGCAAAAGCAGTATCAGAAGCTTGAAACTTAACTGCATTGTTATGTGCCAAGTATTTAGACACAGAGTTCTCAGTCAAGTAAATATCACTTATCTTCTCAAAAGGCAAATTATTTTTACCTCGTCTTTTATAGTTTATTTTACCAAAAATAGATAATTGCGCGATACAGAAATCTTCATCAAATGGCCGTCTATTTTTTTTTGCCTCTACACTTAGATCCGTAATAATTTTTTGATCTACAACATTATACATTTGGTGTTTTGTAGCATCAAAGTCGATATCTATTTCTTCAATTCCCAATGTTTTTAATTGTGTGTAGAAGTTTACTTGTTTTCTTTTTACATCACTTACTGAACGAGCGTCCCTAACGATATGCTCCATTGCATTTTTTGACGGATCAAGAGCGATTTTACCAGCTACGATTTGCTCAGCTTTATGAAACATACTGTTCACATAAATACTAGCTTCTGGTAGATAAAATAACCTAACTTTCTTATCTCTATTTTTTGATGTAGGTTTATTTCCCTGATTAATATCTCTTATTAAAGAGAATAAATCCATAAAAATCTCTTGAAACAATAAACCATTGTAACCAACAGCATGAAACAGATGCTCTGGGGCTAAGAAAATATCTAAATCTGTATCCCACTTACCAAGCTCATTCAAATCAGCAGTATAGGAAATTCCTTGGTATAGAATAATTCCTTCTCTTATAGAGTTTAAGTTACAAAGGAAGTCTGTATCATGTCCCTTACTAACCACAAAGGCTCCTATTAATTCAGAATACTCATCAGAATAGCCATTATCCATTGTAAAATGGCTAAAATTTTCAAAAATCTTGCCTTTTTGAACTGAACTTAAGACAACACCTTTTTTCTCAGCAATATACTTGTAGAGTTCACTAATAAGATTGTCGTTTAGCTCATTTACTTGATCTAATTCCTTTTCAATCTTATCAAAATTATCTTTCAATTCAGGGTTAAAAGTGTACGAATTAGCGATTTTAGTATATTTACCTTCAAAACGAATTCGAATAGTAGTTTTTATTACACCTTCCGGTATATCAAAATCGTAAACTTTTTTCAATAACTCTTTTATCTCATCAGATGTAAAAGTTATTTTACTTTCATAAATAATTGCTCCTCTAATAAACTCATAGAGTATATCATATACATTGTTATATCCATCGTGATCATAAAGATGTCTAAAGAGAGCAACGGATGCTAAAAGATTGTTGGTTTTCATTACTTGAGAATTTTAATTTAAACAGTACTCGTGGCAAATAAAGGGGCTATATTTAACACATTCGCATTATGTAATCACTAATGTATAAAAAAATAGAACTCCACTTATTATGGTGCTTTTTTTGTTAATAAATTGAATACTTATTAACAAAAAAAACACTATAAAAGCAATCTTTTTAGAATTAAACTCAAATATTGCGAAACAAAAAAGACCGCCTCATATTTTTTATAAGGCGGTTCCAATTATTAACTTTAATTTATTTAGCGTTTTACCTGGTCTACACTATCATCATTAAGCAGCTTAGCCCTGATCTTTTGTTGCTGACCGAAATTATCGACAATGGTTATATCAAATATATGTTCAGTGTCGGAATATGAGCGATAACTTAAAGTAAAGATGTCTTCCTTCAGGTCGAATGGCTGGTTAGGATTAATGAAATTTCCTTCCTGATCTGTTAGTTCTCCGGTTCCTTCTAAGGGGGTAAATATCAATTTATATTTTGTGCCAGTATAAATGCGTTCCCTAACAATTCTCAGTCTCACATCAACCGGGAAATACTTTTTAATCTTAAACGGTAAAGCACGCATTGTCAACGTAAACGGGAATTTACGTTGTATGTCCAATTCTTTTTTGTTACAACCTGTTGCAAACATTGTCACCAATAATACTAAACCTAAAATAAATGTTTTCATGTTCTAATCCTCCAACTTATCTGATTATTAATCTTGCTCCAATTCCTACCTGTCCGTTAAACTTATCAACGGCGTTCCACAACAGCCTTTCCCGTCCATTGACAAAAAGAATGAACTTATCTGAAGGGAAAAACTCAACTTCCAAACTTGCCGCTGCGCCATAAATAAATTTGTCTTTATTGAGCAGAATGGCACCATCATACAAATCCAGCTTACCCCAATTTAACCGTTCATATCCGGCGACCGCCGATCCACCTGCGGAAATAACAATATTCTGCCTGCAATCAAAGATTATCGGGAAATAATGCCCGGCCTCGGCAGTAAACTGGCCCAGCTTAATCGACTTATCCTGATAATCATAGCTCTTATGATAAAACTCACTCCCCATAACCCAACGGCTATCCTTTGAAGTATAGAGATTAACAGCAGCTCCAACATAAAAAGCGGGGTTCTGATCCTTGCCAAAGAAATAGCCATTTGCCAGCCCTCCCCGCAATTCAATTCCAATTTGTCCTTTTTCAAAGCGCTGCGAATAAGCAGCACCTGAAGCCAGCAGCACTGCCAGCATTGTGTAAATCATGTACTTTTTCATTGATTATTTATTTAAATTGTTAATACTATGGTTGATTAACATTGTTGTGGTCTGTTAAAATGATTGCGTTCCAGAAGCCGGAACTGGCTAAACCGGTTATCAGAAAGTACCAGATAGCCGCAGAAAAAAATACTGCTGTAAAACTTTTCTTTATCTCGCTCACTTTTATCATTTTCATTAAGCTTTTGCTGAAACAAAAATACCCAGCAGATTTAAATGTTTCCTAATCAAAATATGGTGTGGGTTAATCTTTAGGATGCAGAACTTAATTTAATTATTTTTGAAGGAAACAATTGAGCGCTCAACTATGACAGCAGACCATATCCAAGATATTTTTAACGATTACCTAAAGGCTGAAAACACGCAGTACGCAATAATGATAAATGGAAGCTGGGGAAGTGGTAAAACTCATTTCTGGAAGGAAAAGCTAGATCCACTTGTGCTTTGCAAAAAACTAAAACCAATTTATATATCTCTAAATGGCATTAGTAGGATTGAAGGGCTTGAGTATCAAATGCTCTTAGGGCTGACGCCGTACTTATCAAATAGCGAAAACAAGGTAATTAAATCTTCAACAAAGTTTATAGGTAATGCAGCGAACGCGGTAACCAAATTCTTTACCCGATCCAGTAGCTTTTCCGATATTTTTAAAGGCATGGTAATTGACAATCTAAATTATTCCGGCAAAATAATATGCTTCGATGATCTTGAAAGATACCAGATACCCATTGAAGAGGTATTAGGTTTTATCAATAACTCAAGATAGGCAACACCCCAATCATAATACAGCGAGGATAGGTTTTTACTAAACTACCTGTTTAACTTTGTTTCACTGATAAAGGTGAAAAGGAAGTGTGCAGTATGGAATTCAGAAAAACAAAACCATCCATTGCCGAGGCAAAGGAATTAGATATGGTGCAATACCTGTCTACATTAGGTCATGAACCTACAAAAATTAGAAACGATGATTACTGGTATCTATCACCACTAAGAGAAGAGCATACACCTTCTTTTAAAATCAATCGGCGGATTAATAAATGGTACGATCACGGCCTGGGTAGAGGAGGGAATCTGATTGATTTTGCAACCCAATATTTTCAATGTAGCGTCGCCGACTTTTTAGATAAACTAAGTACCGGTTTTTCTTTTCAACAGCAACCACAATTTGCCGGTAGAACTAAGTTAGAACCGGCAGCAAAAATCCTTATATTAAAAGATCTGGAACTCTCTTCAGAAGCTTTATTATCCTACTTAAAAAAAAGGCAGATTGACAGTGAAATAGCCAAACAATATTGTCGTGAAGTTCTCTTTTCTCTCGATAGCAAAACCTACTTCGGCATAGGTTTTAAAAACAGTTCCGGAGGCTGGGAAATCCGAAACAAATACTTCAAAACCAGCAGTTCGCCTAAAGATTATACGATTATCCAAAATGGCTCGGATCAGGTGATGGTATTTGAGGGTTTCTTTGATTTTCTAACTTTCAAAACGATCTCTAAAAATCATTACCAAACTGATCCGGACTTCCTGATTCTAAACTCTCTGTCCTTCTTTAAAAAATCGCTGATGAAAATACAGGAGTATAAATTTAAATACCTCTACCTGGATCGGGATACTGGCGGCACAAAAGCAACACAAGAAGCCCTCAGTACAGATGAGACCTTTATTGACAAAAGCCACACTTATAAAGGATACAAGGATCTTAACGAATGGCATACGCAAACTGCTAAAATTACCTTACATCGGAAAAACCATCGGAAAAAGCCCTAAATCCTTAAAGGCTGATATTAGCGATTTGTAGCTCCTTAAATGCATTTCAGCCACTTTAAACTTACAAGTGGCTATGCCAGTTTGCCTCGTTCCTGCAAACGGCCAGATGTCCGGTTGTATCACAACCGCCTCTTTTGATCTTATACTCGGAACTCGTAGATCAGGACAAAATAACGTAAAAATGAAGCTTGAACGATTAAAAATGATAAGTGAAGATGGAAAATCAAGCAAAAACAAAATGGTTGCATGTACGGCTATCAGAGGAAGAATATCGTACGGTAAATAAATATTTCGGCACTTCGACAAGCCGAAAATTAAGTCAGTATGTTCGCGACAAACTCCTAGAACGACCGATAGTAAAAGCTTATAGGGATAAATCAAATGATGATTTAATGGCTGAATTAATACCGATTCGAATGGAGTTAAACCGCATCGGTAACAACTACAATCAGGCGGTAAAAAAACTTCACACGCTTAAAACTATTGGAGAGTTTAAAGCCTGGATCATGCAGCATGATATCGAGAAACATACCCTGTTTAACAAGATCGAGGAGATAAAAAGCCTGATCCAAAAGTATGCGGAAAGATGGTTGCAATAATCAAAACAGGTCATTCCATTCATCGTATTTTCAATTACAATGAGAACAAAGTTAAAGAGGGAGTCGCCCTATGTATTGGTGAAGGAAATTATCCGGTTGACGTTGAAAATTTAACATTCTCGATGAAACTCAACCGTTTGTTGAAACAGGCAGAATTAAACACAAACTGTAAGCGTAACAGTGTACATATCTCCTTAAATTTTGATCCGTCAGAAACAAACTTATCACAAGAAAAAATGATGGAAATTGCCCATGAATATATGGATCGGATTGGATTTGGAAATCAACCGTATTTGGTGTATCAACACTATGATGCCGGACATCCTCACATTCATTTGGTATCGGTAAAAGTAAGGCAAGATGGTAGCCGTATTGATATGCAGAATATTGGTAAGAACCAATCTGAGGAAGCCCGTAAAGCCATTGAAAAAAAATTCAATTTGGTTGTAGCTGAAGGTAGAAATAACAACCGAAATAATAAACTGGAAGCAATCCCTCTAGGCAAAGTGAATTATGGAAAAATACAGTCAAAAAAAGCAATCGCTAATGTATTAAATCAAATCCTTACGAATTACAACTTTACAAGCTTAAAAGAACTTAATGCTGTTCTCAGCCAATATAATGTTTTAGCCGATAGAGGTACTGAAAACTCAAGAGTGTTTAAAGCAAATGGTATGGTGTATAGAATCTTGGACGAAGCCGGTAATCCGACAGGTGTACCGATTAAAGCAAGTGATTTTTATAACAGACCGACAATGAAAATTCTGGAACAAAAATTCCAGGAGAATGCTAAAAGCCGAAAACCTTTCAAGAGCAGAATAAAGAACGTTACGGATAAGATACTGATGAACTCTCGTATCTCAATTGATGAGTTCATAAATCTAATGGCAAAACAGGGAATCGCTATCGTAAAGCGAACAAGTGAAGACGGCAGGCTATATGGTATTACTTATGTAGATCATACTTCCAAATGTGTTTTCAATGGCAGTGAACTCGGAAAAGATTACAGTGCAAAAGCAATTCTCGAACGCTGTACCGCAAAAGATAATAAGCCAACGGAACAGATCCTTACAAAAGAATCGGAAACCGAAATCCCAACGGATCGAAATGCAGCTCCACTTACACAACACGTACCGGACACAAATGCTGTATCCGATACTTCAGTACCGGCCGAGAAAGGATTAATTGACACATTACTTGAAGTAGAGAACACCTTGGATTTTATTCCAAACCAATTAAAAAGAAAGAAAAGAAGAAGAAAACGCAGGAGACGGGATAACAATAATAACTTATAAAAATTAAAAGCTATGGCACACCAGACAGGAGAGAATGAACAGGCGCTGAGGAAGATTCTGGATATGACACGGTTAATTAGTATCGTAATACTGGCAATACACTTTTATTACGCATGTTATACCGCGTTCAAAAATTGGGAATTGGTAAGCCCCTTTTCGGACAAAATACTAAGCAATATCATTAAAACCGGATTGCTCACTGATTTCAATAAACCCAAATTAATCGCTTTAGGATTTTTAATTATTTCCTTGATCGGAGCGCGGGGTAAAAAGGACCAAAAGCTCAATCATAAAATAGCGTTTACCTATATCGTTTGTGGGCTGCTGATTTATTTTATCAGCTACTTTTCACTATTTATAGGCACAGATATTACGATCGTAGCGGTAGTATATATATTATTAACTGCGATTGGCTATTTGTTGATTCTTTCAGGAGGGACTTTGCTTTCCAGGATTATTAAAAGCAGCTTTAATAACAATGATATTTTCAATTCGGAGGCTGAAACTTTCCCACAGGAAGAGCGCCTCCTCGAAAACGAACTATCGATTAATCTACCTGCTCGGTACAGGCTCAAAAACAAATTTAGGGACTCGTGGATAAATATTATCTCGCCTGTCCGCGCGACGATTGTGTCAGGCTCCCCTGGTGCCGGAAAATCGGCATTTGTGATCCGACACTTTATCACGCAAGCATTAGCTAAGTCCGATCCTTATACACTTTTTGTTTATGATTTTAAATTTCCTGATCTATCGCTCATCGCCTACAATCACTGGCTAAAAAACAAACACCGGTACAAGGGCAAACCAGAATGTATTTTTATAAACTTTGATGATCTGTCTCGCTCGCATCGAGGTAATGTTTTCGATCCTTTAGGAATGACCGATATTACGGATGCTACTGAAAGTGCAAGAACAATATTGCTCGGATTAAATCGCGAGTGGCAGAAAAAAACGGGTGAGTTTTTTGTCGAAAGTGCCATCAACTTTGTAACCGCGGTCATTTGGTTTCTACGGAAGTATCAGGACGGGCTATTCTGCACCCTTCCGCACGTTATCGAATTAATTCAATTGCCCTATGATGCCCTGTTCACACTGCTCCGTACAGAAAAAGAAATAGAAGTGCTGATCAATCCTTTTGTCAACGCCTATCTGAACGATGTAATGGAACAATTGGAGGGACAGATCGCCAGTGCAAAGATTGCCTTGGCTAGGTTGGCATCGCCCCAGCTTTACTATGTGCTATCCGGAAATGACTTCAGTATCGATCTTAACAATCCTGAGAACCCAAAGGTCATTTGCATGGGAAATAATCCGCAAAAAATCCAAACTTACGGTGCTGTCCTTTCGCTCTACGTCAATCGTATGCTAAAAGTTGTAAACCAGAAGAACAAACTGAAAAGTATGCTGGTGTTTGACGAATTTCCAACTCTGACTACCGACATAATTCCAACAATCGTAACCGGCAGGTCTAACCTGATTTCCGTATGCCTGGGAATACAGGATGCAAGTCAGCTAAGAAAAGATTATGGCAGGGAACAGGCTGATGTGATAACCAACACTGTAGGGAACATCATTTCAGGACAGGTAACTGGCGATAGTGCCAAACAGCTATCCGAACGAATCGGAAAGATTATGCAGGATAGGGAGAGTCTCTCGATCAACAGCGGTGATACATCGATAAGCAAAAGCAAACAATTGGATTATGCTGTACCCGCTTCAAAAATTGCAGCACTTAGTTCTGGGCAATTTGTCGGAATGGTCGCTGATACGCCAAGTCAGAAGATAGAACTCAAAGCCTTTCACTGCGAAATCCAAAACGATTTTGAAGCGATACAGAAAGAGGAAAAAGCATATCAGGATATACCTCTTATCAGGCAGGTCAATACAAACATGGTTCAGCAAAACTATTTACACATTAAGGAAGACGTACAGGACATTGTTAATGCAGAGTTTGAAAGGTTGTTGAATGATCCAGCCTTAGTGCACTTAATTATTAGAAAATGAATTCTAAATATTTAATTACATTCAATTAATTCTGATTCCGAAATTATGATGCTGTCAAAAACAACTCCTTTAAAAGTACCTTTTATGCTAACTTCCTGTCCTGGTTGCAAATTTGAAAACCCTTTTGGTGGGGATATATCAAAGTAACACCCAACGTTTGTCACTTCATCAAACCTTAATTCAATAAATGAAAAATTCGCTATATCTCTATCTTTACGTAAAACTGTTCCATAAATGAGTACGCTTTTATTTTCAAAAACACTTGACTTGATGGATTTATCTTTAAAAATAAGGTTCATCACTCGTGGAGTCAATACGAATTCAATATCGTTATGAGTTGCAATATAGGATACTGCATCTGCATCTGTGTGAATACAGTTACCTTTTGAAGCTTGTAACACAACCCCGTCTTCTAACACAATTCGTATTCCAAA
The DNA here is from genome assembly GCF_001898245.1 of Flavobacterium sp. 40-81. NCBI lineage: Bacteria > Pseudomonadati > Bacteroidota > Flavobacteriia > Flavobacteriales > Flavobacteriaceae > Flavobacterium > Flavobacterium sp. 40-81. Next base: position 121,561 of record NZ_MKTM01000021.1, on the reverse strand, counting down.
TACAGCAAAAACACAAATTAATATCGTTGCAGAAACTACAAGTACTACATCTCTAACTTCATTTTTCATAATCATTATCGTTTTTTTAAAAGCGGAACCAATTTCTTGGTTCCGCAAAAAAGTAATAGAGTGTGGGTAAGTTTAAAAAAATCCGGTCAGAAGCCCCCTTCAAAAACCGGATATATCAGTCATTGGCAGAGGAATAGGTAACCTCCAATTACGGCTCCTATATTTCTGTTCCTTTCCAATGTATGGCATCCTTCAGACATTCAATAGGAAACGGTTGATGTTCAATATCTGCACTTCCAACAACTTTTATTCGAGCAATTTTTGTATTGAAAACCAGTTCTCCTACGTAAGCTTGCAAAAACGAATAGACACCGCGTTGAATTATATTCTCATTATTTTTATCATAATCTGAATACACAATTGTATAGACATTTTCACTACTTTTTCTCGTACTGGTCTGATAAAAACTTATTGTGTCTTTATTGAAATGAAATCCTGCAATTTCCAGTGCAGACTTCTCAATATCAAGTGCAGGCTGGAAAGCAGTAAACTTCCATTGTTCTAACGCCGGTGCACTATCTACCAAGCCCTCAATAAATGAAGCATTATTAATAATATCATCAGCCGTAAAGATCAGCTCGATTATCCCTTCATCCTCATCGTTAAGTAGAAAGAATGCCTCCGAGTTAAGTTGATTTAATACCGGAGAGAGCAAATCAAAAAAGCATTCCTCAATGCGTACTTGTTCTCTCACTATTTTTAAGAACCTCCGTTCTTTTCTTTGGAACCAAGTCCAAAATTCATCTACAGTGTTTATAGTTGGTTTTGTTCTAAAAATGCGCGTAATAAAATCCATATTAATTTGAAAAAATTGACAAAAATATTCCTGAAAGTTCTATTGCTGAACTTCCGGCAAACAATCTTTAAGCAAAAATTTGGGGCTTTTAAAGCTTAATTTTTTTAAAATGGGGCAGATTCTGTCTGCCCCCAAAAACAACTAATTTTCTTGCTACAAAACAATTTAGTTTACGCATAACCAGCGACCTTAGCAATCATATTCTTAGAAATTGGGAGCAAACCTAATCTTGCTGCGGAAATCAAGGTTTCAGCATTTGTCCTTTTTAAATTCCACAAAATATAAGATTCCGCCGCGATAAGCCAGTACAACCAGGAAATGGCCAAACCGATGATGCCAATCTCCTTAATCGGTGTTATAATAGCTGTAGAAATGAGATACCAAAAAGTTGAAAAAATTAGTATTACTGGTATCGTCAAAACGCAATGACCAATGAAAATTAGCTTTGTACTTGTAATTTTTGTTTTCATGGTTGTTTTAGTATAATTTGGCGATTTTTTTGGCAATAGAAGTCTAAGAAGACACTAATTGCATCTTCTTAAATTTTTTATTTCTAACGTTTGTACTTAATTGCGGGTGGCTACTCAATCTTGTAAACCACACTTTCGGTAACAAAATCAGTAAAATTCGCTGTAGTCTTAAGCCATGCCTTTATGCCTTCCACTTTCAAAATTTGAATCTTAAAAACATCATTGGGTTCCCCATTATACTTAGTATCCCCCTTTAGCAATCTACGATTTCGTAATTCGTAAGTACATTTATCTATCCATACAATATCATAAATGCTCTTTACATCCATTAATTTATTGATTTCCGTCTGAGTCGTAGCCGTTCTTATTATCGTAGTCGTACCTGATACTTTAGATTTTAACTCGAATTTCCCAACATGCATTTGCTCACAGTTTGACGCCTGTGAATAGTTTTTTTGGCAATAAAAGGTCAGGAATAACAGTATAAGCCTATAATAAATCATATTTAATGTAACTGAAATTAGACTATTTTTATATCAATCAATCTTCGTTAGTTAAAACATAATAGTGTAAAACATAACCATTCTCCTTCAAAATATTTTCAACTTCATTTAAAAAAAGTATCCCGTCGGATGAGGGCGAATATTTAAAAACGACTTGAATTACAAATTGCTTACCTATTGCTTGTGGATAACTCTCTATAATTTGGTCGCCCTCCACAAAATCCAAATAGCTATTAATCTTTTCTTGTAAAATTAATATATGATTATTCTCGTCCCCATTCCATTCGAGATGATCCGAAATGGTTAAAACAACTTTTCCTTCAGTGTTTATACTTACTGCATCTATAACATCTTTATTATCTACTGCCATATATATATTTAAATTTACAAGATACTTAAGTAGTAAATAATAATAATTATACTGTGTGTGCCAGGCACGCTTCCTTATAATCTAAATCATTAGATTTAGAATCTAAAAATTGCTTAAGGCCTAAGTAGCTAACATCTTTGGGTACATTGACTGAAATGTATCCTTTTAAATGGCTACCTTCCCAACCACAATTAAATCTTTCAATTTCTCCTGTTATCTCCGGAATTAAACTTTCATTAAACACAATAATTTGTATTGTACTATTACCAGACTCTTCAATTATTTCATCAAAAAACAATTCTTCGTCATCATATTCAACACTTATTATGTCGTCAAATGCAATATTGGGAGCAAAAAATGGTACATTTTTTATTTTATAAAAATCTCCGTGCTTCTCTGCCCAAACGCTTTCAATTGCGATGTTTCCTTCTAAATCCTTGTAGACGAACTTTATCTTCTGTTTAAATTCTGCATTCATTGTACTAATGCTTATCTAGTTTACACTCTCTGAATTTTTATAGTATGATTTAAGGTTTCATTATTTAAACCCGTTAATCCCTCAACTAACGAATATTTTCCGTGCTGATAATATTTCCTACGTCGAAACCGTCATAATATTCGACAAAAGACTCCTCAGCAAGCCTGTACAAAGCTGAATTCAACTCATCCAAACTATCGACATCATGGTGTTCAATGCGTTCCATTTGGAGAAAATACTCAGTTTCATCATCAAGATGTTCCTTTTCTGCTTCAAAAATGTCTTTAAATCGCATACCTAATTTCTCCAATACCAAGGAAAAAGCTTTTAGCTTATTACTATCTCTATCTAAAAAATAATAGCTCCAGAGTAATTTCCCACTTGTATCAAAATCTTTGCCTTCTTCTACGTTTCTAAAAAAGTCAATAATTGTTTCTTTTGTTATCATAGTAAAATACTGAATCATGATTCTTATATGAATCTACTTAAGAGATACACTATCTTTATTTTTGGTATTGTACTCGCAATTTATAATTAAGGGCTTTAGATGTTTAAAAGAGTACCACCTAATTAGTATTGATGTTCCAGACAGGACTCCTCATATACCCAATTTCCTTCCTTTTCACCTTTCTCAAGAAATGCCTTAACCGGAAAGTAATCAACTTCTTTAGGAATGTTTACCGAAACAATGCTTCTAGCTTGTAATACTTCAGAATTACATTTCCTATGAATTAGCCATTCTCGTGTAGAATCAATCAACTCATCTTTATAAAAGAAAATTCTAACAGTAGTATTACCAGATGATTCTACGAAATCTTCAAAGTAATACAACTCATCATCATCATCGTACTCTGCCTTTACAATATCTCCTAACGATATCCTCTTGGCGATAAAGGGAATATTATCTACTTGAAAATTTTGTCCGTACTTCTTACACCATAAGGTTTCAGTCTCAAACTGATTATCTGCAACTTTTTGTACAAAGCCTACTTTTACTTTATTATTCAAATCATTTTCCATCTATTTATTACTTTTTTTAATATTACAATCCCTACATAGTACTTGCCCATTGTCAGGAGTTCCACTTCCTCCCTTAGATTCTGGATGAATGTGGTCAACTTGTGTTTCGTTTTTAGCTGGAGTCACTCCCTTCTTTGACTGCGTTGCTTTCGTGGTCTCAATATTACATCTTTCACAAATTGTCTTTCCTCCATTCTTTATTCTATTCAAATCTATAACTGCCGATTTTCCTGCCTGTGTAAAGGGAAGCGAAGGTCTTTGCTTTTCACTTAACTTGGCGGCTCTCGCTTCAGCTTTTGTTAATGCTTCAGATAAATTACCAGCCTCAGTTTGTACTTTGACTCTAGTATTTAGAGTGGTCGTTGAAGCTTCGGATTGGGTCACCCCTTTTACACTTCCCCCTTTAACCGCTGCAGCTCCAGTTACAATCGTTGCAAAGTTAGCATAATCAGCAACCGCAGCTACAGCCTCCTGAAAGCTTATGCTTTCACCGCTTCTATATCTATCGTACGTTTGAACAGCCTGAACACCTGGGAAGTTATCGGCAATGGAGTTTGCAGCAGCCCCTCGTTCACCCGGATTATCGCTGAACAATCCTTTAATGGTATTGACTACTCCTTTGAAAGCTGAATATTCATCTTTCATATAGTTTTCTCTACCTCTGTTAATCACCAATTCCAGTCCTTCAAGTTCTACACCCAATCCAAGTTTATTTTCCTGGAAAGCGTAAGTAGAATTGTAGGCATATTGTTCAGCAAGCGGATCAATAGACATAAACCTACCGATTGCATAATCATAATTGCGCCACTTAAAACTATCCCAATTAAGCCCAATCTCTTCCTGACGTTCTTGACCTTGATATTTATACTTAAAAGGGTTTACCGGCGTTCTGCCGCCTGCCTGTTCGAGTGTCGGAACTGCATAGCCTGGAACGCCATTTACTGGTGGAACAAAACTATATTGGTTAGTGTTATAAGCTCGGTGCTTTAATCCGAACGGATAGTAATGACTTTCCTCAATGATTTTTAAACCCTCATTCTGGTCATCCCAAGCCCAGCTTAGACGAATATTACCAATATGGTCGGTATAATTGAATACATAATTAAAGAACGTTCCGCTGGTGACCGACACATATCCTTCAGGATGGGAGAAGAATTTCAGTACTTGATTCTCGTAATGGAATGCATTTAAATAATCCGATACAGTCGTATTTCCAGAAAGAGTTACTTTTTTGCGAACCTTGACACCTGCGGCATTGTAAATATAGTTAATTTTGTCCCCCGCGCTAAAGTTTATTTCGGTGGGAAGATTTAGATGGTTATAAGCTATTGATGAAATCTTTTTATTTTCATCTTTAGTCATATTACCGTTTGCATCATACGAATAGTCATCTATAGTACTGCCGTAAATATTATCTCCAAATCCTTCCGGATTATTTGTTATATCATTTACCCTTAAAAGCTTATTACCATTATCATAGGTATAGGTTAGATCGTCAATATCAATTGAAAACACAGGATTGTCTAAATTCCCGGTACGCTTTAAGGTCGTTATATTTCCATTCTTATCATAAGATACCAATTCATTATAAGAGCCAGGAATTGGATTTAATGTCTTCGGTTTTTGGTAGAATGCACCTGTTAACCGGTTTAGGTTATCGTACTCATAGCCGTATTTACGTATAGTACCATCCCCGCTGGATTGCCAGAACGTTTCGGCTATATTCCCGTTGTATAGTGGTGTAACTTTTCCATTTATACTACTTGCTGTTTTAGAAATTGTACCGTTTTGGCTCTCTGTTACTTCATTGTAATTTATGCGGAATCCAAAAAGATCATCTGGACTTTTCATAAAATTAGGACTGCCTGTTGGTGCTTCATTGTTGATGTCGGTCATCCAGCCACGGATGTTATAGCGATAATCCACCTTTTGAAGTCCTACCTCTCCAGTGCTGTCTTCACCTCCAATATTTTTAGAAGTTAACTGTCCTAATTCATCATAGGTGTTTTTTACAATCAATTGTTCAGCACCACCATTGATTTGCTGTTTGTGGAGCAATAAACGATCCTGATCGGTATAGGTAAAAGAATCCGTCAGCTGTAGTAAAGTGGCACTGCCATTTTGCTTATGATATGTTTTTGCATAAACCGTTTTACCTGTAAAATCCAGCTTGGTATCAACTTGTGTGTAACCGCCTAAATGATTGGTGGTATAAGTTCTGATATTCCTGCCCTTGACATCATACAATAGATAGCTTTGTTCATTTAAGGTTTCAGAACCATTAGTTAGTATGCGCGTCCAACTCCCTGTGGGAAATCCAACAACGGATGTGGTTACATTTTGTCCTTCAATCTGCGAGGGTAACGCCGGTGCATTCGGATATAAGTAATCGTCATAATAAGCCACAGTTAACAGCTTAAGTCCAGTTGTTGGTACGGTCAGATTGGTGTAGTGAACACCCACCCCGTCAATAACTGTTGTCATCCCTGGCTTTAATCTTACCTCATAAAAGTTATTTGTTGCTGAATTATACTGGCTTTGCAAAGAACTTCTCGATTGGTTTGATGCAAACCAACCGGTATAGGCCGTTCTACCCAAAGCATCGTATTTCGTGATTACCCAGCCTCTTTCTTGTGTTCCAAATGGTGAATACATTTGACTGGTGGCAACAGCTCTATCTAATTTGTCATAAACCGTATACTCCCATTGTTTTCCAGGCAGTTTTTTCTCGACTAAGCGGTTACGGTGGTCATATCGGTACTGATAGCATAAATCATCCAACTGGTTTACGGGATTGTTGACCAAGGGTGGAATTACATAAGTCAGATTATCATAAAGATCATACACGTAGTAGGTATCGTGCGCACCATTATTATAACTACGTTTTAATATGACACGACCTTCCTTGTCCTTAAATTCTTCGGTAGTGTTATTGGTTCCCGAAGTCCAGTTTTCGTCCTTGGTTACCGTTTTATACAATTGGTTAGGAGTATAATTCCCTTTATCCTGCAATTGAATGGAATAAAGTCCTTGTGCAGCATCCCATGCTGTGATCGCAAAGTAATTTTTTACTTCACCCGCAACATTGGTCTGATATTCATACTTAACGGTATGGTCTGTATCTGAGTTTGGATTGATCTGCCAGTCGGCTCCTTGAGCACCTTGCTTCAAAAGTCGCGCTGATGGTGATGTTTCCAGTATTTTTTCACTGAAAGGGTATTGCCCGGCATATTGAGCATAATTCAGCGTAGCCTGTTGTGCGCTGCTTTGGTAACTCATATCTGCCGTGGTAGCCGGGTAAGGAAGATAGTCCTTTAACTGCTGCCCCTTATCATATTCAATATGAGTAATAATGTCCTTGCCTGTTGCCGATTGTTTGCTAGCAACATGTTGAACAGGGCGTCCAAGTCCATCATAATAAATAACTTCTGTTATTGGACGTCCTGCGTTTGCTTCCCGATAAGTGGTTTTCTTCGTATAATTTTGTGAAGGGGTCTGCGCTTGCATCCATAGCGGCAGACTTAGCAATAGTATTAATATTAATTTCTTCATAACCAATCTCATTATTAGTTGAGTTTATAATTATTGTCATAGTCCCCGATGATATTCCCTTCGTGATCCTTCACCTGTTTTAAACGGTTCAACACATCATATTCATAAGTCGTGATACGACAATTGCTATCAATAGATTTAATCAAAAGTTGTGTTACCGGATCATAATGATAGAAAGTTACCTGACCGCCCGGATAGTTCTGCGCCATGTTGCAAGGCGTGCCCGGAACTATTTCAGGAAAGGTTATCGGTTCGCCAGTACCTGATCCACTTGCTGCTCCGGTATAATTTTCAATTTTCATTAATACCTGTCCGAAAGCATTGTAGACGTACATCGTCTTTGGGCCATTTTTCATTGAAACCAAAGTCGCGTTGGCCTGGCTGTCATATTCTTCAATTAAAACACGATCTTCCAAAGCTCCTGCCGTTCCTTTGGACGATTGGATAATTTCCGGTAATATCAGATTCGGTTTATTATTCCAGCTCTTGTAAAGTGTTCTTTGCGCGCCGGTCAGGGTAGGCAAAACAGCACCCACACCTTTGAACGTGCGTTCTTCAACGGGTGCAGAAACCTTGTTCAACTCTAAAAGCTTGCTTACCGCTGCAGTCTGTGCCGCAGTAATTCCGGTCAGCAAATGCGGCTGGTTGGCATAGATTCTATTATGCCAGAACACTCCATTGTCTTCACTGGTATAGGTAACGGTTCTTGTTGGCAATCCGATCAACGCATTGTAGATGAACTCCTGTTTGACAGCAATAGACTTGTAATTATCGTCGTTTACATCCTGAATGGTCATCGGAACCGGTTCTATAAACTCTTTGCTGTTTTGTTCGACCAACTCTACTCGTCTGGCATTCAGATAATATTTGCTTAAATCAAAATTATCGACGCCGCTATTAATAAATAAACAGTTATAAAAGGCATACCCGCCAATTACACCACTCGTATGAGCAATATCGTCATACTGATATTTATAAGTTTGCTCTTTGGTTTTGTAGAGCGTATTGTTTCTCTTGATTAAATCAATTTCATCAAGCAGTGTGCCGCTGAATATCTGTTCGGCATTGCCATTATACATCGCTTTTTCATATTGGAAAATGCTGCGGGAAAACGGTTGGATTCCCACCTGATAATCCATGAACTGATTGTTAAAGTGTTTTTGCTTTCCGCCCAATTCGAAATCATCACCTCCATAGCTGATGGTCACATATTCATATTTTTTATCTAAAACCCGTAACGGAAAAGTGGTTTGAGAGGACAGGCTTCTAAAACGAATTTCACTTGATTTTGGCTGTAAAATCGGAGCGCCACCACTCATGTTGCAACATTTGATTAACTGGTAATCTATTGTATATTGCGGTTTCGAAGGGAAATTCAATAACTCGAACGGGTCTTTTAGCAAATCCTGTACCTTATTGTAATAATACCGTTTAACAAATGCATTCTGGGTTGGTGCTGTATAATCGGTTGTTCGTATCACCCTCATACCCGGTTCGTCAACTGTTTTGAATCCTTTTGTATAATTAAAGTACATCATTGCTTCATACTGAATTGCAGATGAATAAGCATTTGATATTTCAACGCGATAAGCATGTCCTTTTATCGTATTAATGGTAAAGTCACGTGTGAAAGCAAAGTTGCCGGTACCGATTTCGATCGTACCGTCGGGCATTACAATATTGGTAGTTTCTGTTGTATTGGCTGTTTCGTCAATCAGCTTAAAAACGATTCTGTCCGTATGTCCCATCTGGGCATTGGCGGTAACATCAATTTTCACAGCTATTTCTTCATCAATAAAAGCCTTGGAGGTTGTCCCCGTCCCATTGGGATCAAAAACAAGATCGCCCAATGGTGCTGATGCAGTTGTTCTGGTAGCCGGTATACGACTTGGGCTGTTCCGCCATATATTTATATTAACAGCTCCTTTTACGTAATCTTTTGCTTTTGGGGCTTCATACTCAAACTCTGTATATCCACCGGTAGGAAAAGTGATTTTCTTCAGTGAACCCTTTACAGCATACGTGAAATCGGAACTTCTGTCGGCTAAATTCGGATAATAATTATGAAATAGGATATCGTTGTTTTGCGGTAAAGCTGTGGTATTACTAATCTTTCCATTGTAGTAGCCGTAAGTATCTGTTGCCTGGCTCATTCTGCTGTTAGGTAATGCCAATGGATCATTATAGTCCATTACGTATTGTTCATATTTTCTACCGCCTGAGCCATAGTTCTTATCCTTATTAAACTCAACTTTATTCAAAAAGAAACGTTCGGAGGTTGTGGCAGTCTGTGGGAACAAATAACTCAGATCAACTTTATGCAGGATGTTAGAGCCGTTCTTTACCACAATATTGTTCAGTACCTTAGTATAGTTAAAAGGCGAACCTGCACTTGTACCAAAAGATACCTCTATATAATTATTGGCGCTTCTGATCTTTGACAGGTGCTTCCCGTTGGAAACAATTACCCCATTTGCAAAATAGGAATGTCCTTCATCGGTTGGCGGTCTCACACACTCCATATTTGGTTCCGTCAACTCATATTCGATAATGGTAACCCGTTCGCCCTGATCCAACCGGATATGTCTGTTTACAGGATCGGTTTCATAATCAAAATAAACAGTTCCATAATCGGGATGTTCCATTCTTGTCAGATAAAGACCTGTGGGCGAATACGGGTTGTCGTGTGTTGTTCCCGGAAAGGTGGTTTCTGTGGCATTTTCCCCACCGAAATAATGCTTTACGCCATCGGGTGTGGTAATGCAAAATTCTTTGCTTTGGCGCAATCGTGCTTTAAGATCGGTTTCTGTTCCGACGATTTCAATTTTAAGATTACTGTCGGCCTTAACCAACCGCGGTATAAAATTATCATCCATAAAGAAATTACCGCTATAGCCCGGAAAAGAGAAGCTATACTCATCCGGCTTAACATCGTAAACACGTCTTAATTTGGCAAAGATCATGTTCAGCCAGGCTCCATATTGCGATCCGTTCAGAAATCCTGCCGGATCGATCATGTCGCCGGTAATTCTTCCGTCTAAGTACTCCGATTCATCGGGTTTATCGTGAATTGTTCTGGTAATTACACCTCCCGCATTCAAAGTCCAGTTAATTCCTGTCCAGCTTGCAGTCTGGTTCACTTTAACCCCTGCACCGGTATAATTAAGCGTAATCGGAACTTCTAATTTCCCTGCTTTATAGGTATATACAGGAATGTTTGCCGTGACCATCCCGGTAAACTCATTGATTGGAATATCTCCGTATTTGGTCAGTGCAAAAGCGTTTGGTGATGCTGGCGTATAATCCGGCATCTTTAAATCCAGTGCTGCGGCGGGTTGTTGCTCCTGCGCCATAGCTGTGCCATAAACACCGATTAAAAGTAAGGTGAGTAATATATTTTTCATGATAATTTCTTAATTTTTATCAGGGTTGATACCCTTAATTACTTTTATAGAATCCGTTTGCAGATTGGTACGGATTTCTACGATATAAATCCCTTCGGGATAACGGCTTAAATCTACCGGAACAGTACGGCTGTCAATGTTGAATTGTTGAAGCTGTCTCCCGGACAGGTCAAATACCGAAGCAGTACCCGTTTGAAATTCATAGCCCACCACGATATTGGTAAAGTTTTGTGCCGGATTCGGCAAGGCTTCAATAGCTGATTTCTCCACTTCCTTTTTATAACGGTCTTTGAGTTTTACCACCCAGAAGTCGCTGCTACCATTTCCACTGTTTTTATCACGGGATGGTTTGCCTTTCGAAGTCCCGGCCAGCAGGTAACCACCGTCACGAGTTTCTATCAGTTTAGATAAAATATCGGAATCGTCGCTACCAACGGTCTTACTCCAGAGCTCTTCGCCTTTGGCATTGATCTTTAGTGCAATATAATCGTTGATGTCTTTTTTATCTTTCTTTCCGTCCGATACCTCTGTCTGGGCATAACCGCCAATGAGCAGCGTACCGTCTTCATTTTCAACTATCGAGGTCAGCAAGTCTACTGCTCCGTAGTTATAAGTTTCCTGCCAAAGCGTTTGTCCTTCATCATCCAGACGGACAATCCAGAAATCAGTTCCTTTGGTATTGGCTCTGCTTTTATCATGTGAAGGATTGGAACTGGAGCTTCCACCAAGTACATAACCGCCATTACGACTTTGAATCAAGGAAGTCAGGTTATCATCACCATCACCGCCTAAAGTTCGTTGCCATTCGATAGCACCGGCTTTGTCGGTTTTGATGATCCAGTAATCCCCTGTACCAATGTTGTCGCTTTGCTTGTTGCCCGAAGCCGGAGAGTTGGAATAGCCACCCAGGATATAGCCGCCGTCTTTGGTTTGTTCCACTGTTTTTAATTGGTCGAAACTTTTACCACCATAGGTCTTTTGCCATTCGATCGTTCCGGAAGCATTCAATTTCACAATCCAGTAGTCCAGATTACCGAAATTACCTTCTGTTTTATCACCGGATTTTCCCGAAGAAGAAGATCCGCCAACGATATACCCGCCATCCAGCGTACGGCTGATGCAGGCTAAGTGTTCCTGACCGCTGCCACCAATGGTGCGCTGCCATTGCTCATTGCCTTTGGCATCCAGCTTGATGATCCAATAGTCTTCCTGACCACGGGAATCTTCTTTTTTCTGACCGCCTTTCGGTGAACCGGAAACGCCTGCCAATATAAAACCTCCATCAATGGTGAGCTGAGCACTTTGAAGAAAATCGAGGCCACTTCCTCCAAAGCTTTTTTGCCACTCAGCCATACCATATTCATCCATTTTCCAGAGCCAGTAATCGAAATTACCGCTTGAAACCATTTCTTTGTTTCCGTTTTTGTCGGATAGGGAACTGCCCGCTAAGAGGAACCCATAATCGGGTGTGGGCAGTACATCTGCTAAAAATTCGGCGTGTTTGCCACCATACGATTTTTCCCAGATGATATCCTGGGAATAAATAACCATAGGGCAAAGCAGTGCCATGAGCAGGCTGAAAAGCCCACTTTCCTTAATTACGTTCGACATGGTTTAGATTAATTAATTGATTATCGGGTCAAACGTATACCCTTTTTTTTCTCTCACCAAATTATTGAGTCAAAATGGGGCTTTTTCCCCTTCTGATAATCAAGATATTACGTAAAAATACGGACAAAAAAATACGTAGCTAAACAGAAGCGAGTTATTTTCCTACAGTTTTTATTCTTCTACTAATTAGCATATCCTAAGTACTTTTTTACTTGGGGAAATGAAAGATGATTAGCTGTAATGACAATTTTTCAATTCGAACGGCACAAAAAGGGAAGCGAAGTAAGCGTTTGCCACTTCTGTGGGCGCATAATGTGCCTGATCGTCCCTCTCAGTCTCACCCATTGGGACTTATAGCCCACAGTGCATTGGCGCAACCGCTTTTGACTTGCTTTCTTTTTTTTCCGTTTTTTTCTTTTGAAAAATAGCTTTAGAGCAAACGGCTGAAAAAAAAGGAAAAACAAACAAAATTTTTAACCTAAAAAATCGAATTATGGAAATTCCAAATCAAATCTCGGCCATTGAAAAAATTATTCGTCAGGACTGGAAAAAAATCTACTACGCCGCCACCCCTTACTTGGATGCAATGAGAGAATTAGACAGCATCCGCCAAAATTACTATGAGGAACCAGCAGCCAGCATTGTCCGGTATTTTCTTGCAAATGCAACTAGTTGGCGTGGCGATACCGCTAGAGCAGTAAAGGCCAAATTAAAGCAACTGCTCGATGAATGACCAAAGAACCATCTGCATTTTTTCAAATCTAAAACTTAAACCAATGATACAAGATATAAATATAGCCGATGCAACAATTTACGTAGGAACGTACAAAAAATACAATGAGGGTTCCTTATATGGTGACTACTTAAAACTATCTGATTATGCAAGCAAAGAAGATTTCTACAAAGCTTGCAGAAAGTTACATAAAGACGAACAAGAGCCGGAGTATATGTTTCAGGATTTTGAAGATATACCGCGAAGTCTTATCGGTGAAAGTTGGTTAAGCGAAAGATTTTTTGAGGTGAGGGATGCAATCGAAAATATAATAGAAAAGCAAAAGCCGTTTCTAATATGGTGCAATAACGGGCATCGTGATTTATCACAGGAAGATATAGATGACTTGATTAGCGATTTTGAAAATGATTACATCGGTCATTACGACAGTGAAGAAGATTATGTGCGGGAACTGATTGAAGAGCGAAGCGATTTAAGTGCATTTGCAAAGCAATATTTCGATTATGAAGGATATACAGCAGACCTTTTTTGCGGAGAATATTGGAGCGAAGACGGACATATATTTTATAACTCTTAAACCCCAACGGCAACCGCTTACAGGCTGTTGCTTTAAAATCTAATATTATGAACATTGGAATTATCACATACAGCAATTACGACGAAAGGGTACTCATGGATCACCATTTCGTAATCGACGACCTCTTTTACATTGTGCAAAATGATGTAAGCTACCGAGCCTTTAAAATAGAGGATAATAAAGGAAAAATAGTACTATCAACAGATTATAGAGATACCCAGCAGGGTGCAGGATACCTCAATCTACCAATCATAAAAAAAGATATGGAATTGATCGGTAGCATTTATAATGCATATATGACTCCGTCAACCAAATGCAAATATAAAACCACATGGACTGTAAATAGTGGAGTTTGCAAGAACAAAAAACATGCTCATGGATATGCCGATATGCTTAAAAAACGAGCAAGGCTATCACTGGAAAAATATATTGAACGGATATGAAAATAACAGATTTAAACGGTTTAGAAATTAAGGTAACCGACCTTGAAAAAGCGATAGACCAAGCAGACTATTTTAAAGATGCTCATCACATTCCCCCTGTAGATTCTGACAAACAACGTCAAGAATACTGGACAGACATTTATAACAAGCTATTAATGCTAAAAAATACGATAAACAATAAAAATGATGAAAACATACCGTCTTAAAATTAAGGGTAGTACCCCCCTCAGTATAAAAAAGTAACAATTGAAAATTTGATTGCAATACCGCATAAAAGTTTTGAGAGTATTCGAAATATGAGCCCGATTGGTCAACCCCAATGGAAGAAGAATATACTATATTATACAACACTATAGAAAATCGAAAAATAAATTTCTTCAAAGTTCGCGATAGTGATCTAATTCTGATACCAGGTAGCTACCTATATACCACAACACTTACAGAACAGGATATAAATGATTTAGATCAATATAAAAAAATTAGCCTAATCAAACTAAACCAGGTTCCCCGCCCGCGTATAAAAAACCGGGCGGGGACTTCTTTTCTTTTATCGGCAAAAGAAAAGAAGCAAAAGAAAACTGTAGCTTACTACGATGAATAAAGTTTACTCTTTTTTTATTCAATTACTTCAACCATTAAAAGCATGGGTGGCAATACATCCGGAACCAGTGATCTATCACCAACATTTTTCATGAACAATGCATTTTTCGCAACTTCATTGGTGGCTAGAATAGCTTCCTTTTCTCTTTCAAATATAGCTATACAATTATTAAAATCGAAAACCTCCCAATCCGATATGGGATAAAATTCGTCATCAAAAAAGTTAAGATAGTTCTTTCTCAATTCTTCCAAATTATTAAACAAACCAAGTATCCGTTTATTCTCCTGAAAAGTTTTTCTTGGATCTATGGTATGAAATGATACCTCGTACATTTTGCCTTATTTTTTTGTGCAAATTTAGAGCACTGGTTCCAAAAAAAAATCAGTATAAATACTGAAAAGACGAAATGTAAATTTTAATAGTTTTACAACCAACTTATATAGAGAGAGATGAGCGATAAAATCGCAAACTTAGTTAGAGCCATCAGGTTATATCTAAAAATAAAAGAGCCCGTACAAACATCATTAAATTGGCAAACTGTTTTAGCTATCTATTCGATATGGATACCAATTATTGCAATGATGTACTGGTGGGTTTTCTTTATGAATTTTCATTCCGATTACTTCGCAATAGCTTACAACTTGGATGACATTTTCTTAATCTTGTTTAAGAAATCCGTAAAGTTTGGTTTTGCCATCCTGATAAATTTATTTATTGCCTGGATATTCTTGTTTAGAAACACCCTCCGGGAGATTCGCCGGATAATCATGATCCTGATTGGTGTTTCAATCATGTGCGGAGTTTGTAAAAGCGAGTCATTTTCGTATAGCTATCTCGCAGTTCTGCTTGGATTGACAACTGCGGTAACGATTATCTTTATTTTGTACGATAAAGGAGCCATTTATGGATATTCATTAGTTTTTGGTCTATTCCTGTTTTTGTCCGCAAAAACGGATGCCCAACATGCCCATCATAATATTGGAAAGTATAGTATTATTTCTGATAGAGGTGAGGTCATATTGGATAAAAATGATGAAAACAGATATTATGTTGGATATACATCTCAGTATATTATGGTTTTCGATAAAGAAAAATCAATACTAGAGAAATATGACAAACGGAGGTTAAGATAACCCTTAACCAAATAACTAAACAAGAGCCCTGAGTCAAAATCAGGGCTTTTTTATTATCCAAAAAGTTTAACGCTAAAAATAAATGATTTAGCGCGTAACAATTAGACCTACTCCTGATCTAAAAATACTGATGTTACTCAATTACAAGCCGAAACTGTTTTGCAAATTAACGACGAGCAATCCTTTCTTGAATACATTGAAAAGCATAAAGGCATATTAAAGCGTATCACTAAAATGTATGCTTACAATAACGAAGACAGACAAGATCTGCAACAGGATATTATTGTCCAGCTTTGGAAATCTTACAATACCTTTCGAGGTGAAAGTAAATTCTCTACCTGGATGTACCGTGTTGGGGTCAACACCGCAATAACTTATTTAAAAAAGGAAAAAAGATCCATCCAGTTTCAATACAAAGAAAATTTTCCGGAACTTGTCTTTGAAGAGTATAAAAATGAAAAAGATAACCAATTGCAGATTTTTTACCGGGCTGTTCAGGAATTAAACCAAATTGAAAAGGCGATAATCTTTTACTTCATGGAGGGGATGACACATAAAGAAACAGCGTTACAGTTAGGAATTAGTGATATAAACGTAAGGGTGAGATTAAATCGTACAAAAGACAAGCTACAAAAGATAATTAAAAAGCACGGTTATGAATTTTGATAAATTGAAAGACGAATGGGATAAAGATGATAGCAATGATCTCCAAATTCCCATAAGCATAAAAAATTTGAAATCTTCTTCTCACCCAATAGATAAGTTAAAGAAAAACATGAAATGGGAATCGTATTTACACGCGTTGGGAATTCTTATTTTCGCGGCTTATCCTTATATGCTAAAATTCAAGCCTCAATTAATTCCTGTTTATTACATCTGCTATTCAATGTTTTTCGTCATATCTGCATATTATGTTTACGGCTTTCACAAGTTTTACAACAGTCTAAATCACTATGAAACAGATACTAAAAATAGTCTTTTAAAAATCTACTACGAACTACAGGTCAATATAGAAAAATATAAATCCTTTGGTTTTTTGTTTTTACCATTGGGACTAATAATAGTTGGGTTACATGTCTACAACAAACTCCTGATAAAAGGTAAATCATTAGACTTTCTTACTGATAAGAACATATTCACAATCACTTTTGCATCAGTGGTTATAATAGGATTAATCATGTTCACAATCAACGCGTGGGTTAATTTCTTTTATGGCAGATATGTTAAACAAATAAAATCCATATTGGACGACTTAATGCAGGAGTAATAAAAAGCTCCTTAAATTAAAATTTAGCGAGAAAAACACTGCCTATTTCACTTTCTCGAATTAACAAAATGATTTTTTCTTTTTTAAGAACCCTAAAAATATAAACTTAGGATAAAACTATTTTGAATCAGAAATTTAATACTATAAATGTAAATTAGAATATTATAATCCAAAGCTGCTGAAAAATCTTACTCAATATGAAGACACCTTAATTTCGAAAAAAATCACTATAAAAAGAATATCTTTGCTATAAAAAAACGTGGACAATCAGAAAGAAATTAAAATTTTAAAGCAACAATTGACTGCGGAAGTTCAAAAAGAACATTCAGACAATTCCCTGATTTTATCACTTTCCAATAGAATAGCCAGATTAGCTACTACCGAAGTAAGGTTTTCAGTTGATGCAGGTATTATTAATAGACTTGGTAAAGAGCTAGTTGGACGCCACGAAACGGCAGTATCTGAACTTGTCAAAAATGCTTATGATGCTGATGCAAAAACTGTCAATTTAATTTTTAAGGATGCCTGGAATCCGGGTGGAACACTAATTATTGATGATGACGGCATTGGAATGAATCGAGAAGAATTAATCAATGGATTTATGAGATTATCATCATCAGATAAAATTCATAATCCTGAGTCTCCAAAATATAATCGTACAAGAGCAGGACGAAAAGGTATTGGACGTTTTGCTACACAGCGATTAGGAAATAAACTCACAATTATAACACAAAAAGAGAATCTTGATAGTGCTTTAAAGATAACTATTGATTGGAATAGATTTGAAACAGATAGAGATTTAGCTTCTATATCAAATTCAATCGAAATTATTCCTAAAAAAAAAGAAGAAGGCACAACTTTAATCATAGAAGATCTTAGGGAAGGATGGTCAGATCCAACTATAAAAAGGGTATATAGATATACGTCTGATTTGCTGCAACCATTTCCTTTGTCTAAAGAACGTAAAGAGAAAATTGAAAACAAACTAGATCCAGGGTTTAAAAGTTCTTATTACCGGGATATAGAAAGCGAAGAAAACTTAATCATTGATGAAGAAGAGGCCTTTTTAAAATATGCACTTGCAGAAATCGAAGGATATGTACTTGAAGATGGACAAGGTTGCTGGTCTTTAGAAAGTGAAAAATTAGAATTTTCTCAGGAAGTTTTTTTGATTGGAAAAAATAAGGATTTACCAGAATCAAAATTTCAATTCATAAAAGGCATCCATTTTAAATGTTATTACTTTTTATATGATAGTTCTCTCATTCCTACTCAAACAATGACATTTATTAGAGAAGTAGCTAATGAACGTGGAGGAATCAGAATCTATAGAAATGGTTTCCGCGTATTACCTTATGGCGAAAAGCTTAATGACTGGCTTGGATTAGATGATTCTACAGCAAGGAGGGTTATTTTATCGTCGCATAGAAACATAAATTTTTTTGGTTTTGTAGAGATTACAGATGAATCAGGCTTATTATTTGATGAAACTTCTAGCAGGGAGGGTTTATTTGATAACGAAGCCTTTCAAGAGTTAGTAGGTTTTGTTCAACGATCAATTTTAAATGCTGTTCTTAAAATAGCTGATTTACGAGGAAGGAAGGCAACAACTGGTCAGAAAAACTGGCTCAAGCCCGAAAAGACCTCAGAAAAAGTCGATAGTGCTATCGAAAAAATAAAGCAAATTTTTGATGAAGATAATAAAACAAATAATCATTCCAGTTCCGGTGATCCATCTGATAAAAAACAGAAATTTGAAGAAGCTTTTGAAGAATTTAAACAAGCTCGACAAGAAGAGGTATTTGAAAAGCAAAAGTTAATTGAAGAACTAAATATGCTCCGTGTACTTGCTGGGCTAGGACTTGTAATTGGTGAATTTGTACATGAAGTTAAAAGATTTCTCCCTGGTTTTGATACTGATACAAAATTTTTAAAAAAAGCAGTTAAGGACTACTCTGAAGCATTGAATCGTGTGGAACGCCTTGAAGTAAATATAAAATCCTTCACAGCTTATACCTCATATTTCGATAGAGCTATATCTAGAAACGTTTTTCGAGAGCTTGAACCTATTGAATTGAGGAATGCAGTGAATGATTTCTGGGATATTGTAAAGAAAGATATCGAACGGTCTGGCATAGTTTTTCATCAACCCATGTATGAAGATTTTGACTTGTTTACAATTCCAATGCACCCTTCGGAATGGGCATCCATTCTATTTAATTTTTACACAAACTCAAAAAAAGCAATTAGAAGAAAAGGTGTTAAAGGAGAAATTTTCATTAAATGTGGGCGAAATAAAGATAATGTATATTTAGAATTTTCAGACAATGGCGATGGGATAAATAAAGATCACGAAGAACAAATTTTCAATGCTTTCTATACAACATCTGGCGTTTCTGGACATAGAGATTCAGATTCGGAATCACTTTCCGGCACTGGACTGGGACTAAAAATATTAAAAGATATTATTGAAAGTTATAATGGTTCAATCTATGTAAGTTCCCCAGAAAAAAAGTTTAATACAACAATAAGAATCGAATTACCTGAAAACAAATAAAATGATGAAACCAAAATTTTTATATATCGACGATGAAGATGACGCATCAGTTGCAGCGGTTCGTGATGGATTTAATGATGAAAATTTAATTGAAGTTTCTGTTGAACAACCACAGGACTTTAAAGCACAAATCAAAGATTTAATTGTAAAACTCAATGATTATGATGGTTTGATATTGGATTTTAGACTTAATCAGAATATGAAGTTGGATGTGGCCTATAATGCCCCTGCGATTGCACAAGAATTGAGAATGAGTGTTGCAGAACCTGAAATAAACGCTAAATCAATTCCGATAATTCTATGCTCAACTGATGAGCGTATGCGTGCTACGTATGACGCAGACATGACAAGTCACGACCTGTTTGACTACAAATTTTTAAAAGGTGATGAGCCAGATTGGGGACGATTCTCTAGAAAGCTAAATTCTCTTGCTGATGGATATAATTGGTTAAATTCTGAAAATCGTTCATTTGAGGATGTTATCCGACGCAATGACATAAATAATTTAGATCCACGTATTAGTGAACGCTTTAAAGATCCTGATGAAAAAAAAATAAGTTATGATTTTGCGAATTTCATAATAAAAAATTTATTTAATCATCCTGGTGCAATGATTAAGGAAAGAGTTCTTGCTGCGAGATTAGGTGTCGATATTGAAGAATCTGGAAAGGACTGGCTGATACTTTTGGAAAAGCTAGACGAATGCAAATACAAAGGTTTATTTAGTGATGGGTGGAATCGTTGGTGGATGGATAAAATCAATGGACTTTTTAAGGATATTTCTAAAGGAAAGCGCCTTTCAAATACAAATGCGGAACAACGTGTAGCAATATTATCTGAAACTTATGAATTGAAAAACTTAAAAGCTGCTGAACCAATCAAATATTGCACAAGCAAATCTTTTTGGACTATTTGTGAAGAAACTAAACGACCTTTAGATCCTTTGGAAGGATTTAAAGTATTTGAAACAGTAGAATTGAAATCTTGGCAAGAACCAAAATATTTATCATTTTATGCAATTGCTGAAGTTGGTATTAAAAAGAAAGGATTACGTGAACAATTTGGTGAAAAAGAAAGAATTCAATATATGAAAGAAAATCTAAAAAAATGAAAATTGAACAATTTCGCCAAACAAGAGCTAGTGAGTTAATTTCAGCTGCTGATAGGTTAGATAGTGTCTTTTCAAGAAGTGTAAATACGACTCCAATCAGATTAGCAGCTGAGGCTTTAAAAAATGGACACCCTCCTTTAAAAGACAAATCAGTGCATCAAGACTATTGGGGGTACGAAATTGAAGATTTCAAGATTCCTGTGGATACAGTTAAACATCTACGTCCAAAGTCAATTGATAATAAAAAAGTTGAGTTAATACTGAACATGAAATTAGTTGCAGATAAAAATAATTGGGATAATTTAAATGATCCTTTAATTGAACTAAATTTTAATGTAACAATTAAGGGCATAGGTATAACTCCACACTTTTTTTGCTTTCATATAGATAAGCATGATCATGCAAAAATGGCTGCTACCGAAGAGCCGCACCCTGTATATCACTTGCAGTTTTCTAGTAATCCTGAAGGTAATGATGAATTTAATTACGGAGAAACAATGGCTCTCGATACACCAAGAATAATTCACCATCCAATCGATTTTATTTTAGGAATCGGTTTTTTGACTTCAAATTTTTTTCCAACGGCATTTGAAGATATGATGAGTGATGGTTATTTCGCAGGACTGTATAGAAGATATCAGGAAAAAATTTTACAACCATATTTTCATACTTTAGCGAGTACTTGGACGTATGACAGAAATAATATTATTTGGGATAAAGAACATCTTTGCCCTAGTTTTTTGAAATGAATAAGGAGATAAATAGATACTTAAAAGACAAGAATTTTACAGACCCACAGCTAGTGGATAGATTGATTGTGTCGTCATTCTTAAAAATCAACGACATTCTCGTAAATGAAAATGTTTTTATAAAAAGTTTTATAATTTCAGAGGACAAAACAGAAGTCGAGTCGTTAAAAAAATTTATTGAAATAATCAATATCAATGGCTTTAAATTTGATTTTGAGGCACTAATTGAATTGTTTGAATTTGTAATCTCACCAGATGAGAAAGTTGTTACTGGCGCAATATACACCCCTATAAACATCCGTACCTTTATAATAAATCAGGTCTTTAAAAATATAAATTTCACTGATTCCGCAAGAATTGCAGACATTGCATGTGGATGCGGAAGTTTTTTATATGATCTAGCTATTTACATACATAATATAAGCGGGCATACATACACACAAATATTTAAAAACAATTTATTCGGCCTTGACATTCAAGAATATTCTATTATTAGAACTAAGATTCTTTTGTCGTTACTTGCAATTCAAAATGGTGAAGATATCCCAATTTTAGAATTTAATCTGTTTGTAGGAGATGCACTTAATTTTAAATGGTCTGATGTTATAGCAAATTTTGAGGGATTCCAGAGCATAATTGGCAATCCACCTTATGTATGCTCTCGAAATATTCCCCAAGTTACGAAACAATATCTTAAAAATTGGGAAGTTTGCTCAACAGGTCATCCCGATTTATATATTCCTTTTTTTCAAATTGCATTGGAAAACTTAATCAATAACGGTGTTTTAGGATATATTACAATGAATTCCTTCTTTAAAAGCTTAAATGGAAGAGCATTACGATCTTATTTTCAGCAGAAAAAATATAGTTTTAAGATTATTGATTTCGGAAACCAGCAGATATTCAAAAGCAAATCAACCTATACCTGTCTTTGTTTTATTGAAAAACAATCCTGTGAATTTCTGCAGTACTATAAAAACCAGAACAAAGAATTGAGTAATAATATGAATTACAGTAAATTATATTATGACACTTTTGATTCGGTAAAGGGTTGGAATCTTGAAATTGCAGAAGTAATAAATAAGATTGAAAAAACTGGCAGGCCATTTGGAGATATTTATAAAACGAGAAATGGTATAGCAACTTTAAAAAATAATATTTACATTTTTAATCCAATTAAAGAAGATGATAATTTCTACTATTTAAAGAACGGAATTATCTTTCCTATTGAAAAGGAAATCTGTGTAGATATTATCAATCCAAATAAATTCACTAAAATTAATAATGTTGATGACATTACAGAAAAGGTCATATTTCCTTATAAGTATAAAGGAGATAGAGTTAATTTAATTACTGAGGAGTATTTTAAGACCAACTATCCACAGGCCTATCATTATCTATCAGTAAAAAAAGAAATTTTAGCTGGTAGAGACAAAGGAAATGCAACGTATGAAAATTGGTTTGCATTTGGACGAAACCAGTCATTAGAGAAGATGAGGAATAAGCTATTCTTTCCACATATCACTCCACATACGCCAAATTTTGTAATTAATACTGATGAAAATTTGCTTTTCAGAAACGGATTAGCTGTAGTTGTAGACGAGGAAAAAGAATTACTATTCTTGCAAAAATTGATGGCCTCAGATATATTTTGGCTTTATATCAAAAATTCTAGTAGACCTTATGGATCAGGATATTACTCGTTGAGTAAGAACTATATCAAAAACTTTGGCGTCTATGATTTTACAGAAGAACAGAAAGACTATATTGTAAACGAAAAAAACATTAAAAAAACTAACAAGTTCATAATGAAACTATACGATATTGAGTGATAATGCCTTTTTGATTAATGACCTTATCAAACACAAATTAGTCAACACTATGCTTTCTTTTACTATTGTTCACTTAATGAAAGTTTTCATTAAGTGAACAATAGTAAAAAGTAATTTTGGAAAGAGGAGATTATTTATCAGATATAATATTAACTTTCTAATCAATTGTTTATCTTTATGATAAGATTATAAAGTTCTTTCAAATCATGGCTTCGTGCAGGAGCCTTTGCATATAATAAAAGATGGTTAAAAGTTTATGGCAAGTTCATGGCGTCGGTTCATTTGAACTCCCCTAACAGTGCCTAAAACTAATAAATATGGGTGAGGTTCGAATCCCTCGCTCTCCGCCAAAAAAACAAAATTTATTTTGCAAAGGAAATGCCGTCATAATTGATGGCATTTTTGCGTATAGAAGTTTTTTTGTGGCACATTCGTGGCACATCGTTATATCGAGAGCTGGGAACCCCATTAAACGGGCTTGAAACCCAAAAGGTGTTATTCCCTCTTTCTCCGCTGATAAAAATCCTAAACGGTATCAAAACCCCCGAAATCCTATGATTTTCGGGGGTTTTTGCTTTTGCAGACTTTCAAAATTTATCATCAAATCTTATCGCTAAAGGGACTAAATCGAGACCCTGACAAAAACTAGAAATCTAGGGTCTCGCTAAATCTCTTTAACCCTTGCAAACATTGGGCTTTCGAATGAATTAAATAGCTTGTTCATTCAGTAAACATCTTGTTTGGCTTGGATTAGGAATTTAAATTGATAACTAATTAATCACTCAGTAAAATGAAAGCGAAAGTAAACCTGCATTTCTATGCAAAATCAACCAAGGTTAATGCCAAAGGGCAATTTCCAATTTATGTCCGACTTACGGTAGATGGAAACAGAACCGAATTCAGTACCAAGAAATTTATCGACCCTACCCGATGGTCGTCAGAAGCATCCAAAGTAAAAGGTACAACAGAAGAAGCCCGTTCAATAAATAGTTACCTTGATGTAATAAAATCTAAAGTATTGGATATTCAAATGGAGTTAATTCATAAAAATGAAAATCTAAGTATTGAGAATTTTAAGGAATTGCTTTTTGGCTCTGATGAAAAACAGCGTATGCTTATACCGATTTTTCATGACCATAACAATAAGATAAAGGAATTAGTGGGCAAAGAATATGCGCCCGGCACATTAGAACGCTACACGACCTCTTTAAAGCATACAGTCGAATTTTTGGAATGGAAATACAATATTTCAGATATTGAGATTTCCAAAATAAATCACGCTTTCATTACAGACTATGAGTTTTATTTAAGAAGCGTTAGAAATTGCTCCAATAATACCGCTGTCAAATACATTAAGAATTTCAGCAAAATAATCAAGATTTGTTTGGCAAATGATTGGTTGGAGAAAAATCCATTTGCAAACTATAAGGCAAAAGTTAAAGAAGTTGAGCGGGTTTATTTGACTGAAGAAGAAATTCAAACCATAATTGAAAAGGATTTAAAAAATGATAGGCTTTCCCTTGTTCGTGATATTTTCTTATTTAGCTGTTTTACAGGCTTGGCTTATATCGATGTAAAGAACTTGACTAAGTCGCATGTTAGCATTGGTATTGATGGCGATAAATGGATTTTTACACATCGTCAGAAAACGGAAAGTGCTTCAAAAATTCCTATCCTGCCAGTTACTCAAATGGTAATTGATAAATATGAAAATCATCCACAATGTGTTGGAGAAGATAAATTACTTCCTATTCTATCCAATCAAAAAATGAATGCCTATCTAAAAGAAATTGCAGGGATCTGTAAAATTGATAAAGAATTGACCTTCCATATTGCTAGGCATTCATTCGCAACAACGGTAACACTTACCAATGGTGTTCCTATTGAAAGTGTTAGTAAAATGCTTGGGCATAAAAATTTGAGAACTACTCAACATTATGCAAAAGTTTTAGATAGAAAAGTCAGTGAGGATATGAAGTCACTAAAAGATAAATTACAAGCAATCAAAATCGAAAACTTGAAAGTGGGCAGTTAATTCTATTATCTTTAGACTCCTTATTTATTTTATTATGGATGAAGAAATAGAAAATGAAGAATTGGATGCTTACATCGATTCCTTAATTACCGCTGAATATGTCAAACTAATCGAAGGTGATATTGGTCTTTGCACCTGTCAACTTTTTAAACATGATTTAACTAAAGGAGCGGTTCCATTTGCATCTGGTGTTTTTGTCTTTCTTGGAGATGATTTTTATTTGCTTACCGCTTCACATGTTATTGAAGATTGGTCTGATTCAAACCGTCTTTTTGTCAAAGTCAAAGACGATTATGTTTCAATTGCGGGAAAAGGTTGTGGTACAGAAATGGAGAAAGAAGAAAAAATAGATGCCGCATACATAAAACTCAAACCTCAATTAGTACATCTTTTGGTACAATGGTATAGATTTCTTCCCTATGAAAGATTCTTATTTGATGAAAAGATATTCCATGAACCTGCTTATTGCGCTTTTGGATATCCAGTAATCAATAAAAGAAAAGAACCTTCCGGCATAAAGACATTTGGTTCAGCTTATTATATGCTACCAAGCCAAGACAAAGTTTTTGAATATTACTCGTTAAATCCTCTTACCCATTACGTTCTTGAATTTCAAGGAAAAGCAATGAATATTAAAACTGAACAGCTTGAAAAAATAAAGACCGAACATTATGGTCTTAGTGGTGGCGGTTTATGGTATATAATTATGGACTACGATGAAGATAAAGACGAAATTATATCTGAGGCATTCTTAATAGGTATTATGACAGAATTTAGAAGAAGTAAATACGACTGTCTTATAGCGAACAGAATTGAAATTGTTTTAGCTATGATACAAACCAACGAAAACACCAATTTCAATGGTACATCTTAAATCTTTAAATATATCAATCTTTAAAATAATCTTTGGTTGTGCAATAACTTTCTTCAGGTGGCATTGTTTCGTATTTTTCATTCCAAACAATTATTGAGTTCAAAATTGGCAAAAGCTCCAATCCTTTTTCCGTCAATGAATATTCTACTCTTGGAGGTATTTCACCGAAAGATTCTCTTATCACAATACCATCATCTTCCAATTCCTTCAACTGTTCCGTTAAAACTTTCCTTGTAATTAATGGAATAATGGCATCTAATTGACCAAATCTTACTTTACGATTTTGCAATACATAAATAATAATTGGTTTCCACTTATTGCCAATAATACCCATAGACCGAGTTAATGAACATTTTGAAAAGCTAAATCTTGCATCCTTCATATTACTGTTATTTTATTTGTTACTAAAAAGTAACTAGTTAATTTTTAGCATTAGTATCATTTGGATACAAATGTAGGTAACTTTGCGATACAATTAACTATATTAATAGAAAGTAATAAAAAAATGAGTAAAAAATTAGTAAACAAAGTAGCATTAGTGACCGGAGCATCAAAAGGAATTGGTGCAGGAATTGCAAAACAATTAGGTGCCGCAGGTGCCAAAGTAGTCGTAAATTATGCATCAAGTAAAGCAGATGCAGATAAAGTGGTTACTGAAATCACTAGCAATGGTGGAACTGCAATCGCTATTCAAGGTGATGTTTCAAAATCAAATGATGTAACTAGACTTTTTGAAGAAACAAAAAATGCTTTCGGTGGCTTAGATATTCTAGTAAATAACGCCGGAATTTACTGGGTAACGCCTTTAGAAAATTTCATTGAAGATGATTATCGTAAAATGTTTGATGTCAATGTGCTTGGGACATTATTAGCATCACAAGCTGCACTCAAACTATTTGATGGTAAAGGCGGTAGTATTATCAATATCAGTTCTGTTGCGGCTAAAGACCCAGAAGTTACATTATCCACATATGGAGCTACTAAAGCAGCCATGAGTTTAATAACAAGGTCACTTTCACAAGAATTAGGTCCTAAAAACATTCGCGTAAATTCGTTGCTTCC
Source organism: Flavobacterium sp. 40-81 (assembly GCF_001898245.1). Taxonomy (NCBI): domain Bacteria; kingdom Pseudomonadati; phylum Bacteroidota; class Flavobacteriia; order Flavobacteriales; family Flavobacteriaceae; genus Flavobacterium; species Flavobacterium sp. 40-81. The sequence goes on along the minus strand of NZ_MKTM01000021.1, from coordinate 94,314 downwards.
TACTATGGTTTTGACAGAAGGTTTAGCAAGCCTTGGATTAGTTGCTAATACTGATAATCCATATATAAACCAAATGATAGACCGCACTCCTTTAGGACGATTGGCTACAGCTGAAGACTTTGGTAACATGGCAGTATTTCTTTCATCAGATGAAGCAAGTATGGTAACTGGGCAAGAAATTGGAGTTTCCGGAGGATTTAAATAAAATTTAACACATAGTAAAATGAGCCGTTTCACAAGTTGAGATGGCTCATTTTATTATTAATCAAAAAGCAAAAAAACATGAAAATAGCAATAATCGGAACAGGTGCTCTTGGTGGTGCTATAGCAAAAAAACTATCAGCAGTAGGATATAAAGTTAAAGTGACTGATACTAGTCCTATGAGTGTAATGCAAGAAACAGCTATTAAGTTGGGGGCAGAAGCCGCAACTATCCAAGAAGTAGTCAAAGATGTGGATGTTGTCATAATATCTATTCCAACCATTGCAATTCCAAATCTACCTAAAGATTTATTTAAAAAGCTTCCAAAAGAAGTGATAGTTATTGATACAACCAATTATTATCCTTATCGTGATGGTTTGATGGATGAATTAGTTAACGGAAAACTTGAGAGCGTTTGGGTTTCCGAACAATTAGGAAGACCAGTAATTAAAGCTTTCAATAATTTATTGTCTTATACCCTTGAGCATAAAGGATTATCGAAAGGAAATGAAAATCGGGTTGCTATGGCTATTTCAGGCGATGATGAAAAAGCAAAGGAAATTGTTTCTAAACTAATAGACGACTTAGGTTTTGATACTCTGAATACAGGAAGCTTATTAGAATCATGGCGGCATCAGCCAGGCACACCCGCCTATTGTACTGAATTGAATAGCATTGAACTGACACAAGCTCTAAAAGACGCAGATTTATTTAAATCAAAAGCAGCCTATCTCAGAGACTTGACAACCGATAAACTTATGAGTAGAGATACTCCACCTAGTCACGAAGAAATGCTCGCTGTTATACGTGGACTATTCCCAAGAATCTCTTTCATTATGAACAATAAGTAAAAGCTTTAAGGAAAAACAAAAACTTTTTTAGGGGGGCTTGTCAAAATGGAATTCTTAGAACTTCTAAGTTTCCATTTTGGCAAGCCCTATAATTTAAAAGACAAAACTTGAACCCAAAAATAACCTTACTCCTTTCAGACCTTAACGAACAATTAAACTTTATAGATTTAGAAATTGACAACCCAATTAAAAAATGCGAAAAAGCTATCGACATAAGTATAAAGTCAAAAGAGAAATTAAGGCTTTTAATCCAAAAAACTAATTTTAAGTCCGAAGAAGAAGAAATTCAATTCTTCAAAGAAATAAAGCCTCAATTCACATCTAAAGTTATTTATTACAATACCATTTTTAATATTGAAATGAAAAAGCCTAATGGAGGAACGAGGGTTTTAAAAAAGTATTACAATAACGAGTTAATTAAGCTGAAAGCATTCTTTGATAACGAATTAGATTTTTACAAATATTATCGCTCAGGTAATATTTATTTAGATTATAAATACTTTCTAAGAGGTAAGTTTGATATTAAACTTTCATTGGATAGTTACTACTTTGAGGCTGATAAAACATTCGCAACATCGCATGATTTCAAGGTTGCCAAAATTTTGGCAAATGATTTAATCCAATTGTATTTAGAAAATCAATTAATAATGATTGAGAATAAAGACAACAGCGAAAAATCACAACGCAATCCGAACATTAAATTGATGTGGACAGGCTCAAAAGTCGCATTGACGGAACTAGTATATGCATTACACTCAGAAGGAGTTTATAATAATGGCGGTGTCGATTTAAAAGATATTGCTGAGTATTTTGAACACATTTTCGATATTGATCTAGGGCAATATCGACGTACTTTCCTTGAAATTAGGGCACGAAAGGGAGATAGAACTAAATTCATACATTCTTTAAATGAAACTCTTATAAAGCGTATGGATGATGCGGATGATATAGTATAAATAAATCGTACACAACATATCCCCCGTTGTGAATCAAAGCAACGCAAATACAACAATTTTGTTCCATAACAATCTAAATTATAAGTTATGGCAATTGAAGTTATTACTCGTGAAGATTTAAACGAATTCAGAAGTCTTTTATTGAATGATTTAAAGCAAATTATTCAACCACAAACCCAACAAGTAAAGCAATGGCTCAAATCTAATGAAGTCCGAAAATTGCTTAACATTTCCCCAGGTACTTTACAAAATCTCCGAATCAATGGGACATTAACCTTTACAAAAATTGGAGGCATAATGTATTATAACTATTCAGACATTGAAAAAGTACTCAATGGTAATACTCAAAAAAAAGTTTCTACTCTTTTCAAGTAATCTATCCCTTATGAATGAATTACATTAAACATCTCACAGGTTTTTTTAACTGTATTGCAATTGAAGAAATCATTTACCCGACCCACATCAGTTTGTATCTGGCATTGTTTCAAAGTTGGAATGTGAATCGGTTTAAAAACCCGATTACCATTTCTAGGGAAGAAATGATGAAAGCCAGCAGAATAGCTTCAAAGGCAACTTACCATAAATGCATCAAAGAATTGCAATTACTAGGATTTATAGAGTATTTACCATCCTACAATCCGTATTCCGGAACAGAGGTAATTATGCATAATCTCTCTGATGGAAAAAAGTCTCAAAGCAGTTCACTGAATGGACAAACAAAACCAATAATTGGACAAGCTAATGGTCAGGTTACTGAACAGGTTATTGAACCCCATATATATAATAATAAACAAACATTTAAAAACAATAAAAACATATCTATTGAAAGCAATTTAGAAAGTTTAAATGAAGAAGAATTTTTAGAAACTGAAGAGAAAGAAAAAAAAAGTTCCGCGAAAAAAAAAGAAAGTCCAAGTCTGGATTTGGTAAAGGAATATTTCAAACTTCAGGAGTTTTCCGAAATTGAAGCAGAACGGTTTTTTAATTACTATACTAGCAACGGCTGGCTTATTGGTGGAAAAACCAAGATGATTGATTGGAACGCAGCTGCCCGGAATTGGATGCTGACTACCTCTAAATTTTCAATCAACTTGCCACAAAATGGTTCAACTAAAGAACATCCAAGAGCCAATAATTTACACAGCCAGGAAGACAAAGATTATGCAGAACCATTGTAAACAAATCAACTATGAATTTACAGTACAACTATCCGGAAATTCTAGCTTGGTTGGAACAAAAAGGGAAACGAGACTATGGGGATAAGTTTCATTTTACAGAGCAAGATACGCCTAATATAACAAAACTTACAGCTTATTTTTTGAATGATGAAGTGATGACAAAACAATATGATATTGACTTAACGAAAGGAATTTTACTATCGGGTCCGGTAGGTTGTGGCAAAACAACTCTAATGACTTTGATGAAATATGTTACTAAACAAGGCAATAAGTTTTACATAAAGACTTGCAGGGACATCAGTTTTGAATTCATAAAAGAGGGCTACGAAATAATACATCGTTACAGTCGTGGCAGTTCCTCTCAAACCGGATATAGGAATTATTGCTTTGATGATTTAGGAATTGAACAGAACTTGAAATACTATGGCAATGAATGCAATGTGATGGCCGAAATCATCCTTTCGAGATATGATCTATTTATTGCTAAAAAAGTGCAAACACATCTAACGACCAATCTTTCTGCTTCAGAAATAGAATTGGCTTATGGAAATAGAATCAGGTCAAGGTTAAGAGGAATGCTAAACCTTATTGCCTTTGATAAAAACACAGCAGACAAGCGCTAACTAAAGTACCAATGAAAATAATCTTGAAGAAAATAAAGATAGTAGATCTTGAAATAATACAATCAGAATTGCTAAAATTCATCCGAAACAAAGTTGATAATATCTCCCATTGCAAGGATTATGAAAATTATTGCAATGATATTATTGTAATTGACACCCTGCAAAGTATGTTTTTCATATTCAGAACGAAGATTGAAAGCAAAAAGTCATATACGAATATATCTCTCAGTCCAACACAATCAGTCATTCTACTCTATTGTTGTCAATGGGAAAGAACAGAAAGAAATCTGGAACAACGTATTACAATGCAAATGATTTCAGATACAATCCATCAAAAACTAACTAATATCTAAACCTAAGCTATGAAAATAAAGAACCGCTTCAAAATAATATACCTAAACTTATTCGCCATTGTGCTTTGCTTTGCAATTATTATAACCGCACCATTGCAATTTTTTGATTTCATCATCAAGGGCAAAAATCGAATACTTAAATATTTGGAAGATAAAATATTTAAATCCCTGTTTAGAATCAATGATTTAAAAAAGAATATTTAACCTTAAAGATCTATTGATGAGCAAAAACAATAAAAAACCACTTCCGTATTCAGTCACGAAATCGGAATTGATTCAGATGTATTGTGATCAGTTTAGTGAAACAAAAATTAGAAAGCAGATTAATGAGATTCTTAATGAGAAAAATATATCAAAAGATACTAAAATGATACCGCATTTAGAGTTTATGGAATTTGTAGAAACCTATGGATTACCGAAAGGATATTATCTTGATGATGAAGATAATATATCTAATAACGATTCAATAAATAAAAAATCTATTAGGTGATTTATATAGATTATTTCTTATATTCGAAGACAAACATATATTATAAACATCCGTTTTGAATAGCTTTATGAATGTTTGTCTCGCATAAAAACAAGTTAGTGGCAAGCTTTCAACAACCCCAACATAAGACAAAACATGATTTCTGAAAAAACTGTAGAATTAAATTTAACGACTGAATTTGTAAACCTAGCATTTCATCAAACTGGAATTAGACCATTTATTTTAGCACCATCTCAAAGGGCAGAAGCCACATTAGCATATGATGTACAGTATGGATTTCCAGGATTCAAAGGAATTCTAATTCAATATAAAAGAGCACATGTAAAAAATACAAATGAGTATATATTTAATCTTAATAGAACTTCAAAACAGGACCAGCATTTGAGACTATTTGTATTAGATTTAATGGGGTTTCCAGTATATTATGCTTTTCCTATTTTTCATCTTGAAACTGAGGTTATATATTTGAGAAGGAACTTACTACTTCATACCAAATTTGTGCGTCCTTCCAGAATTTTTCCAGTTGGAGGTCTAACTGGTCATCACGAAGTAGTATATTACAAATCAACAAATACATGGAAAGTTTTTTCAGAAGAAGGTACTCCTTTTGAAGGTGTAGAAGACTTAAATGATCTTTTGGAAAGATTCAAAGATATTCCTAACAGCCTTGAGGAACTAATGTCTGCATGCAACTTCTTATTTTCAAATGAACAAACAGTTACACAATCAGGATATAAAATTGAAAGCTCGGAAAAAGATGATTACAATTTAATGCGATCACAAAGTATAATAGGTGGATAAAAAGCCAGCCACTAACAGCCGTTTGGCGTAATAGCTATACTGCTTAAACATCATACCGATTTTCCGCTGGCAAATCTTATCTTAGCCAGACAATAATTAATCACGAAGTCGTTGCTACGCCAAGCGGCGGAACGTTAGCTGAAATATTTTTATGACGCCCAAACAGAAAAAACTATTACTGGAATTACAATCAAAAAAAGAAAATGAGTATCAAATTGTTCATCCTTTTGATGTGTTAATACATTCCGTTTTAAACACAATTCCTTTTAAAGATTTAGTTCATGACTATATAGATGACATTTTAATTGAAGTTAAAACTTCAATTTTTTCAAATATTGAAAAGAGAATCAAAGATTGTGATAACCCTGAAAGTATTTATGAAGATTTAAAATTTATTTTAGAAAATGGTGTTGATTATTCTAAATCACAACGAATAAGAAAAGTACTTGAAATGTTATTATTACGATTAGATGATTTTTATAAATCTGATTTTTTCAGTACTTTCTTTTACTCAAAATATTCTAATGATAAAAAAACAGCATTAAACTATATAGAATATGCTAAAAAAGAAACACAGAATGATTTATTAAATGAATACTTAAATACTGGAAACCCAAAATATCTTCAAGTCATTTTACAAAAAAGAAATATTGGATTCATAGCCAAAAATGTTAAAGCAATTTGGTCAGCTGAGCCTTCTTTTTTTTATAAAAAGCAAATCATAGATTTAATTTCCAAAACTAAGTTTGAAACATTGAAGTTTATCGAAGAAAAAGAAGTTGATTTATATATGCTAGCATGTCTCACAAACAAAAAAATCAGTGCGAAAGACGCTATGAATTTTTTAGATAAAGTCGCTAAAGACAAAAAACATTTCAGCATTTTGAATCTAAGCAAAAATCTTGAATTTAAATATGTTGAGCAAGAGATAAAAAAATACATCAGCTAATAGTTGCTATCCACAATAGCACATCCGATTATTATGCCACTTGGCTTTTATCCAACATAAATAAATATAAAAAATGAATCAACCTCGTAGAATTAACAAAAAGCATTTTATTTTGTTCAACAATAACGGTGTGATTAGTTCGACAACACCAAAAGATTGGGCAAGAGCTAATCAGGAACATTTCAATAATTATGATTTTACAAATTCAAAAAATACGCCGACAGTAAATGTCATTGAGAAATTCTTAGTAGAAAATCTTAACTATCACAAAATGGAAAATAATGAAATGGTAATTTGTTATGCATATTATAAACTGTAAAAAAACAGTATTACCATTAATAATGGTCTTACACAATGGCGTGTTTATCTTTCTCTGAAAATAATCTGCTAATTCAAATTTTACTTATCTTTCCAATAATTATTTAAGTTCCACCATTGCGCAAAGCCACGGAACGTTAGCTGTAACCGTAAAAGAACATTGTACACCTATGGACTTTCCCAAAAGAATAAAACAACATAAATCTCAATCTGATTCATTCGCTATTTTATTATATAAACTTAAAGATTTAGGCATTTTCAGGAGCGCTACCGAAAATGATTACGGAATCGATTTTGAAATTGAAATAGTGATTAAAGATAAAGTGATCGGAAGATATTTGAAAGGACAAGTAAAAAGCGCAGAGGATTTATATATACGAGCTGATAAAAAACCTACTGTTGGCGGAATTAAACAGACAACGCTGCTCTATTGGTCAGAATTAAGCTATCGAACGCATGTAATTGTATTCGCTATTGACTTAACAACTGAAAAAATATATTTCACTAAATCAATTTTTTGGCAAGCAATAAATTTGTTAGACGGTTCAGACAAAACCAAAACAATTGAATTTCTCCCAGCAATAGATTTTTCAACCGAGTTTAAAGGTAAGACTATTGAAGAAGTAAAAAAACAAGAAAAAACTGAAAATTTTATTTCAACTTTGCTTATTCAAAAGATAGCTTTTGAAAGCGGTCTTGTTGATATTTTGTATGCCCACAAAACAACTTTAAGAAATATTAAATCCATTTACGAATTATATACCGATACATGGCATTATGATGCTTGGACGGAAGTTCAGTCTTTAGACATATTTAAAATAACTTTAGAGTGTGCAAAAATTTTAATTGACACAATTCCAGAAAATGATCTTACGGAAGAGGAAAATAAAAATCTTTTTAATTTTGAATACTGGGCTAGAATTACTGATTGGTCTTGGGATGACGTTTCAAATGAAGTTGCAAAGAAACCTTTAAAAATCATATTACCATTAATATTAGATAAAATGCAATATTACAGTAATTTAGTGTTAGCTAGCGCTTATTATTGGATTAATAAAGATATGCCATATTTAAAGCTAGTTTTTAAAACCTCAATTCCATCGGAAAGAGCTCATGAAAAAATCGCTCATGTAGACTATCGTTATGAGGATTTTGAAAACAAAGAACATTTTGACTTATTCATACATGAAATAATTGAAAAAAACAAAAAACTAAAGAATGAAGACGGCAGTAGCTAAGTACAATTGCTATACTTGTCTTAAAAGACCATTTTTATTAAGGAAAATGTTTGCATTCCTTGTAACTAACATAAACGTTCCGCTTAAACAGGAACTGACGCCTAGCGACAAAACATTAACTGCAATTTTTGACAGCCTCACTTAACCAAAATGTTAGAGAAACTTGAATACTACCAAAATAAATCTTTAGAACAACTTAAGTTTATTGATCCGAAATGGGCTTACGGAGATAATAGAAACAAAATTCTCGATATCGCTTTAAAGGGCAGAAACAAAGAATATAGAATATTTATTGTAAACACATCTAAACTCATTGAAAATTCACTATTTGCTGATGTTGAATTTGATTCCCTATTTAATGGGAAAGAAAAAAATGACATGCGAATAACTAGAATATTGTCACGTTGGGATAACAACAAATTTGTTGATCCACCAACAATTTGTATTAGTTCAACTCAAAATTCAATATCATTTCGTGATGGACAACACAGAGCAAAATTGTCTTATTTCCTAGGTTTGGAAAAAATTCCAGTTGGAATTCATAATGAAGATATAGTTTTGATTAAGAAGATTTTAAAATTTTAGAACGCAGCTAACACTTGCAATAGAATTACAATTTTATTAATCATACTTTCTCATACATTAAAAACCTTTATGATACCTCACAATACCTCGCCATACTTCAAGGCGAGTTTTTTTTATTTCAAACATTTGCTTTCGAAAGTTACAGCAATGATAAATGACGAAAGATGCAATCAATTTAATTCTAAAGCGAAGGATAAAAAATGGTGATGAATTTAACCATTTGATTGAAAAGCCCAAAGGTGAAAAAGTAAAGCTAAAGAAAGGTGATACTTTTTACTCGGTTGCCATGATGAAGGTTTGGGTAGAGACTTTTTACAAACAGGTTGCCAAATTATCACAAATCCTAAAAGGAGAAACGATACAGGAAACCTGTGAGAAGATCCATTATTTCCTGTACTACGACATACAATATCAGGCTGACGGAATCACGCAGAATTTAAGAAGCCCTGCCAATAGCTGGTTTAACCGCAGAGAAGGAATTGACTGTAAAAGCTATTCCATATTCGCCAGTTCGGTGTTACTGAATTTGGGGATTAAGCATTACATCAGGCAGATCAAACAGCCTAAGTTCAATCCAAAGCAATTTACACACGTGTATGTTGTCGTGCCTCTTAATCAGGAAACCGGAAAATTAGACAAAGGGCAATGCATTATTGACGGGACAATACAGAGTAACAAAGAGCCAGATTATACCGATAAAAAAGATGTTTTTATGAATCAGAAATTACCTCACATAGGACTTAACTGTCCCTCTCCGAGAAAGGGTTTAAAAGGGACATCGAGTAGAACAAAGAAGAAAATTCCCCCAACTAAAAAAAGTAGCAGTACCAGTAGAACAAGATTCCCTTTTTAAAAAATGTAAATATGATAATATTAGAAGAACAAACAGGCTTAAATGCAGGACTGAATAAAGGGCTTAAGATTGGCAAAATGCTTAAAAAGAACGTCCGATTAAGAAACGTGTCTATTAAGAATGCTGTCAAAGTTGGTAAAGCAGTAGTTCCGATTGCCTCTATGGCTATGAGCGTTATTCCCGGAGGAGGTTTAGTAAGCAAAGTGCTTGACAGTAAAGTAGGTAAACTAATTACTAAAGTTAAAAGTACTAAAGCCGTAAAATTAGCAACAAAATTAGGTAAGACCAAAGTAGGCAAATTTGCTATAAACAATGTGGTGAAGCCAGCCGTTAAAAATACTATTGCAGGCAGTCAGCCACAATCCGTTTACAATAATGCACCACAAATTGAAGCTCCAAAGCCAGTTGAAGTGATGTCAAATGCAACTCCAACACCTTCACAATTACAAACCATTGCAGAGGTAAAAGGAGTTCCGGCGGAATCCTTATCTACAGGCACACCCACTGGCGAAGGAATTCCAAATGACGCACAGATTGAAACATTGTCACAGGTTAAAGACATTCCCGTAGAGAATTTAAAGGAAGAAGTTTCGGTGCAAAGAGAAAGTGCCAAGATTGAAAATTCAGCAACTCCAACAACTCCAATAACTAAACCTAACTACACTATTCCAATTGTGATTGGTGTTGTAGCTGTTGGCGGAATTCTTCTAGCTACAAGTTCAAAAAGTAATTAATAACGTAAAAAAATGAGACAAGAATTAATAACAATCAGTTCTGCTGTAGTAGTAGGCGCACTTTCAAGAGGGCTTACAGGTACTATGACCGAAACATCTTCTAACATGGTGAAAGGAGTTGTTAATGGTGCCGTTGCCGTTGGTGCGGGATTTTTAGCAGTAAAGGTAAACGGGAGCGATACCAAAAGTTCGCTTTTAAGAGGTTCGGCAATCGGGGTTTCGATTGCACATGGATTAGAATTGGTCAAAAATATTTTCTCTTCTGAAAAGATCGCTTCCAAATTAAACCCTGGAACAACAATGGGAAGATTTGTGCAAAAAACAGCTGGTCTGTCAGGGGCTTTAAACGGATTACAAGGCTATATCGATGCTTATGGGAATTATCATGAAGATGGTTTAGGTGGTTACATAGATGTCAATGGGAACTATATAGAGGATGGTTTGAATGGCTACGATGAAGGCGGTTTAGGTGGTTATATCGATTCTAATGGCAACTATATTGAAGATGGCTTAGGCGGTTCTGATGATAATGGATTGAACGGCTATTTTGATGAAGCCGGAAATTACCATGAAGATGGTTTAGGAGGTTACATAGATATAAATGGCAACTATATAGAAGACGGTTTAAATGGATATGATGGAGATGGTTTAGGTGCTTATATCGATGAAAATGGGAATTACATATTGTAATTAAAACAAAAAGTAAAATTTAATTTATAAAAAAATGGATAACAGAACGCCACAATTACAAAGAGCTATTAAAGTTTTAGGAGCTAGACAACGTCAGAATACACAAGTTGCTAAACCACAAGCTACAAAACTGGTTGATAAAACCTATTATTTGAACGTCAAAGTCGATGGGATGAGCGGTATTAACGAACTCGTTGATGCCAATACCAAAAAGGTCGTGGGTATTACCAATTTTGACGGTAATCTTTTGAACTCTGGAAGAGACGTGGTAATTGATGCTATACGTGTACAATTTACGACAAGAGGAGAGAAAATTGAAAGTGCAGATTGGCAGAGCAGAGATACACTTCCAGCTGAATTGCAAAATGCTGATTTGAGATTGATTCAAACCAATGATATGCTCATTGATTTACCACTCACTGATGTTCAGAATTTCAAAAATGAAGATTATCGCCCTATTGCTACAACTCCGCTTTTAAGAGCCAAAGAGGAATTCAAATTAGAATTAGAATTTCCAAAAGGGGTTACTGTTCCTATGTCAAAAAATGGAGGTTGCGGAATGTTTCTACGATTTGAATTCAGGGTTACTGAAGCTAAAAAATAAGTTCAATAATCAAAAAGCTGAAGTTTAAAAGTGACAGCTTTTCATCTTAAAAGTTATGCGACAAATTCAACATGTAGTAAAAGCGATAATTAAACCAGGAGAGAGCAACACTTCTGAAAACTTTAAACTGCCTATAGGCTTTACAACAGGTGTGGCAGTTTACACCAATGGAGTTGAAAGATCAATACACACAATGATCTGTATTGAAATGAAAGATGACAATAGCATTGCAATTATTCCCGCTGTTCACATTGACAATTGGAGACAATCCAATGGCGGTGAGTACGAAAAGAGTTTCAAACCGCTGAATTTTGATACCGGGAACAAGGATTATTCTTTGATTTTTTCACTTGACGCACCTTTAATGGGTAGTGAATCATTAAAATTCCATGTCGTGTTTTTATATAACAATACCATTAAAATCGAGTAACCATGTTTGTAGAATCTGCCTTTGTGACAAAAGAATTTAAAGAAGAACATCTCCCTGTTTTAGAGAGAATTACCTGTCTTTCGGTTGTAAACACAGGCACTACAATTGCAATTATAAATGGCGTTTCAATTTATCCGACCCAAAAACAGATTTTAATTCCTCCCGACGGGACATTTTCAAAAGTACAATTACAAGTTAGTTATGTGGTAAATACTCCTTACCAAGACCCAAAATTGGTAAAGAAAATTGGTTACGTAAAAACGAAGAACAGAATCTTACTCATCTACAAAAAACTAATTTAAAATGGAGCAATTAGATGATTTGATGGATAGACTGGGTAGTGATAAATTTTGTGCTGTGACCGTTATTGAGAGGGAAACTTCAAAACCGATTTTTCGCAATGTAACCCATGAACAGATCATAAAAGAGTACGGAACACCGGAAAGTTTTTTTGAAAAGCTTTACAACGATGGCTACACTAAACTAACCCTGCAGGAAAAGCGAAAAAATGGCGTGAATGCCTTTAAAGTTGAAGGAAAGTCTTTCGATGTCACGTTTGGAGAGACGGAAAAGAAATCAAAAACTAACGAATCAGAACCCATGCAGACCGCTAAAAAAAAGAAGAAAAAGAAAAAAAGCGGTTTGATGGGTTTGGGAATTGCCGAAATCTTTGATTTGAAATTACAGGCGCATGACCGCTCTGAACTTGCCCGAAAACTGGAAGAATCTGAAAGGATGAACCGGGAACTCAGAGCCAAAAACGAAGAGCTTACAGAGGATAAACTGCAAAGAAAATACACCAAGGAAAGCAATGACAGTCTGAACAATATGCTTTTAGGTGTGGTCAAACAAGCCCCGTTAATCCTAAAAGGATTAGGTTTTAATCTACCTGTCGAAAGTGGCGGTTTGGCTATGGCTGCACCGGAAGATTTGGAAGATGAGCATTATTCAGAGGCTAAGAAAACATTCCTGGATATTATCAGAACCATTGACGATGACAGCATTACGTTACTCACGGTTATTTATCAGAAAATCAACGAAAAATCAGGAAACAATCATTTCTCACAGGAACTTTTCGGGTTATTACAAAAACATCAAATGATTATAGCATGAACACCATTAGCATAAAGACGAAGGAAATGAATCCTTTTAAAATACAGAAAAAGACAAAACTGATTCAAGAGCTGGCAGATTTAGACAATGACGTTTTAGAAAAATTGGTGGAATTGAAGAAGTCCAAAAAAGCCATTGCAATGGTTACCGATCAGCAGAGTTGGCAGACGATTAAAGAGTTTATAATGTAGCTATTAAAGCAATAAAGCACAGTTGTAAGCATTGCTCCAAATGAAGAGAGTAAAGATGAAAAGGGTAAAGTAAAATGACCCAATTACCGGAGCAACCCGTTAAGAGGCGCAAAATGAAATCCCGGAGTAAAAATGAAATTGGGAGCAATACTTACAGCCAAGAAACGAATATGAAAAGACAAGGTTTACATAATCCCGCCGTAGTTGCTGCAATTGCTTCTTCCCCTGAAGGACAGAAGGCAATCGCAAAAACGCTGGAAAATGCCAATCAGGGAGTAAATGCCACAGTCTCGATAGTCAAAGGAGTTTTGAAAATGAGTTTGTTTCTGGGTGTTGGTTATTTTGCTTATAAGAAGATTTTTCTCGGTTTCTCTCCACTCAGGGAAAACAAAAGAGACAAGCCAAGTAATATTTCAACAGGAATGGCAAGAAATAAAGCGGAAGCGATTTTCAGTGCTATGTATGGTGTGGGAAACGGTTTTAAATCCGTAAAACAAAACCTGATAGGTGTTAACCCCAATGGTTTTGTGAGAATCCACAACCAGTTTGGACTCCGCAAAGGCATTAACCCGTTTTCAAATAAAATGACTTTGATTGAGTGGTTTACAGATCAGTTCAGCCAAAACGAATTGATGGAATTGCGCTTTCTCATTCCTAACTTTTTTTAATCATGGACAGTTCAAAAATATTGCCTATTTCCGTGGGTTTTGCGGGATTAGGGATACTGCTTATTGCCATAGCCCAAACAGGAAAAAGTAAAAAAGGCAATGCTTTTCAGGATGGCAGTTCTGCTTCGGAAAGTATTAATGCGAAAGAAATTGCAACAATACTGTACAATGCCATGAAGGAAGCCAATTTCACCAATACCGAAAAAAGAAAAACGATACTGACCACGCTGACCGGAATAAATGAAGCGCAGTTTTCATGGATAGTCAAAGCTTTTGGCAACCGGTATTACAACACACTGACTGGCAACGTTTATTTCGCATTATGGCAGACCCCTGTCAAGCATCCTTTGAAAGTGTGGCTGAAGGAGGAATTAAGTGACAGCGATTATCAATTATTAAAATCAAATTATCCAAAATATTTATAACGATGACCACAGAAGATAAAGTATGGATTGGTGGCGGTATCGCCCTTGCTATTGGTGGTGGCATTTATTATTTCGTACAGAAAAGTAAAGATAAACAAGCGATGCAGGAAGCCGAATTGGATTATGCTCCTGCTGAAACTTTGCCCCATACCACTGCTCCGGTACCGATAAAAAAGCCTCAGCTTACAACAGGTCCAATTGTCCCGGTTAAAGTACTTCCGCAAACGCCGGTTCGAGATGCTGATAATTTCAGGTACAGCATCGGTCAGGAAGTCATGGCAACGGGCTTTAACGGTACCAATACCTATGATGCCCGAAAGATGGCAGACGGAAATTATACCAGTGAGGGAATCCGAAAAGCCACTTTTAAAAAAGGTGATAAAATTGGCAAAATCATTTGGGTAGGCAGAAGACCTGACGGAACCTATCGCTATGTTGCCCAAAGAAACGGCGCATTCATCAATGATATTTACTGGATTGCCGATCACAGTGTTATAAAACCTGTTGGTAAAATATTGCCCATCGTTTCTGCGGTTGACACATCAGGAACACCGGATATTGATAAATCCAGACTGCTCAAAAAAGGAAGCAAAGGAAAAGAAGTAAGAACCTTGCAAACCTTGTTAAAGGTTGCAGTTGATGGTGATTTTGGAAGGAATACAGAGAATGCCCTTTTTAACCAAAAGGGAGTAAAACAAATCAGACTTAAAGACTGGAATTAATGAATACAAGTACAGGAATGTGGATTGGCTTAGGTGTTTTAGGCGCATTGATTATTGCCTCATTAGATAGTGGAACAAATTCAGAAGCAGCTGCCAAACCAACCGGGAAACCAAAATTAGAACCTAAAAAAGTACAATTATAATGGAATTTTTATTGTCAAACAGCACACCTTTCCTGAAGGTTTTTAAAAAATATGCCATCAATACCCCAAAAAGGATTGCTCATTTTTTAGCACAGCTTCACGAAGAAACCGGAGGATTTATAAGACTTTCTGAGAATCTGAATTACAGCCCTGTAGGACTAATTGAGACTTTCGGAGCAGACAGGATTTCGGTTGCCCAAGCCAATCTTTATAGCAGGACTGTAAAGCACAAAGCCAATCCAGAAGCCATTGCCAATATTGTGTACGGTGGAAAATGGGGAAAAATCAATTTAGGCAATACGCAGATTGGTGACGGCTGGCGATTCAGAGGACGCGGACTTATCCAGTTAACAGGCAGGGCGAATTATCAGGCTTATAAAGAGTATTCAGGAATTGATGTTATTACTAATCCTGATTTAGCTTCCCGACCAGACATTGCTATTGATATTGCGGGTTGGTTTTGGAGTATCAAGTACAACCTTAATCCCATTGCTGATAGTAACAATATTACTTCCATCACCAAGAAAATCAACGGTGGGCTTACCAATTTTTCCGAAAGGGTAAAACAGCTTAATTATTACACCAGCATTGACACACTTGGGATATTAAAAAAAAAAGCGAATCCGAGACCGGTCACAGCGAAGAATAAAACTAATTATAGCTTCTACAACCCTTTTACTCGGATTCTCGATTTTGGTTTTAAAACTAAATAAAGTATAAAAATGCCGCCAATAGAAATCTTACTGAATTACTTTTTAGGTTCCACAACCGTAGTCTCCATCTACATTGCATGGAAATCAAGAAACTCGGAATTAAAAAAGACCGAAGCCTCAGCACTCGAAGCTATCGATTCTATTTACACCAAAATGTCAATAGTAACCGATAAAAAGTTTGAGGAAATGCAACGGATCATTGATGAAAATACGGTTGAAATACGGAACCTTAAAGAGCAGCTGCAGGAATACCAAAAAAGATGCGCCCAATGCGCTAACAATAAGGACAATGAAAAAGGAAATCCTTAATAAAATTGTAGAAGTAGTCAGCGTGTATTACGCAATTGATCTGTTTCAGGTAATAGAAGCTTCCGAGCTATTATTCTTTACCATTAAAACCCACTTTAAAAAATCAAAACCATGAGAAAGTCAATTCAATATGTGATGCTGTTTATCGCTTCCTGCATTTTGTTTACAGGTTGTTCTTCGACTAAAAAAATGATGCAGGAAAACACTTTACTCAAAACTGAAATCCAGAAAAGGGACAGTATAAAAAGCACGGTGGTTAATCAGGCAATCAACGATAAGCTGATTACCCCAATTGTACAAAGCAATACCGGAAATGCGGTTTTTGACAGTTTGGTAAATGCAAAAGTGGATGAAATATTATCAAAGCTGAACACTTCTAAAAATTCAGGAGATAATAGCTATAAACTGATTTACGATAAGCTTACAAAACAACTGGAGTTTTATGCACAAATAGCCCAAACCAAAAATGAAAATACTGCGATAAAAGAGCAAAAAACAAAAACAATTATCCAGGTAAAAAAGATTCCGGTACTAGTTAAAAAACCACTCTCAAAGCTAGAAAAGTTTTTCATTGGATTGGGGATTTTGGCAATTATCTATATAGGCTTTAAGGTGGTTGGTTTTATAAGAAGAAAAACAAGCGTATGGGTATAACAGCAAAACATATTGTAATCACAGGTGCTCTATTAGGAATTGGGGTGTTGTGGTACAGCAGTAAACTCAACAAGTGGAAAGAGACTATGACAAAATTAAAAGCATTGCCGACAGGGATTCGAAATTTCGACATCAATTTTAAGCGGTTAAGATTCAATTTGGATGTAACGCTTTATAATCCTACCAGCGACAATTTTAACCCTGATGGTGTTATTGCGGTAGTGAAAAGAATTGTGCTTAAAGATAAAACTGCTAAAAGGATCGCCACGATAACGGTAAATAAATCTTTTATCTCTATTCCCGCCAAAGGTAAATTCGAACTAAAAGATCTGCTTGTAGAAATCCCGATTCTGGAGAACCTCTCGAACTGGCAGAGTTTGTCACAGATAACAGGGTTAAAAGACGTTCAGACCGAAACCATCATTGGTGTTTTGGGCAAAGAATACTCAATAGTGAAGTAGTATGGATTTAGTAACAGTATTTAATAATCTCCACGGAAAAGAAGTTCACAGAAGCACCCTTAAAAGTCTTTTGACAAGAGCCAAAAAGCAAAAACATTCCATCATAACACAACGGATTTTAAACGTTTTACAACAAAACAATGATGCACTGTTTACCATTGAAATAAAAGATTTTGTTGAACCAATGGGACTAACCGGCGCAGAGCAAACTATGATTTTACCCACTTTGGAATACTTTTCTGAAGCTGATGAGGAAGCCGGTTTAAATGGTGTTTCTCCCGATGATATTTATAGTTACATCACGGATTTAATTATAAATACGATTGAGAAAGTTGGGCATTTGCCCTGGCAAAAAGATTGGGTCGGTTCTGGAGCTGATGGAGCAGCCAAAAACTATGTGAGCAAAAAAGAATATTCGGGCGCAAATTTCATATTGAATTTTGATATAAAATTTGATGAAAACGGCAAGGGATATTTAGTGCCGATTAACTTTAAACAGCCTTATTATCTTACGTTCAATCAGATTAAGGAAACGGGTGCCAGTTTAAGGGAAGGCAGTAAAGCCCGGCGTGTGATTTATTACACGATGATTTTCAATTTTGACAATGGCACTTTAAAATTCAAGACTACTGACAAAGCAAAACTGGATGAATTTATCAAAACCAATGGGCTTACAAAAGAAGATTTAAAAAGGTATCTCAGTCACATTCCGGTAATCAAATACTATAATGTTTTCAGGGCAGATGATTGTACCGGCTTGGAATTTCCCAAGCCAACAGGCAACAAAAAGGTTAATCCGATTGATGAGGCGCAAAGGCTGATCGATGGCTATAAAAACCCGCCTGCTTATACTTTTGTCGGCGATAAAGCTTTTTATCAGCCTGCAAGCGATACGGTCAATATGCCTAAAATAAATGCTTTCAAAAGTGAGGCATCCTACTACTGTACTTATTTCCACGAATTGACGCACAGTACTGGAGCAAAAAAAAGACTGGAAAGGGATTTTTCAGGGAAATTCGGCAGTAAAAGTTATGCTTTTGAAGAACTTATTGCAGAATTGGGAGCTGTTTTTTTGTGTTCAGAGGCAGGGATATTATTTCACACCAAAGACAATTCCGCAAAATATTTGAAGAACTGGAATAAGGTTTTGGTGAATGAACTAGAAAATGACAATCGTTTTTTCCTGAAAGCTTCAGCACAATCCCAAAAAGCAGTTAATCATATTTTAGGTAGAAATACTGAAAAGGAAACGGAGGAAATACCTGGTGTACCGGTAAAAAAAGCAGTAGCCAAAAAGCCAGGAAAGAAAAGGGTAATCAGTAAAACGAAAGTGGTTAATAAAACCGGACTTTCAGCTTCAGTAGAAAAAATTCAGGTACGTAAAAATACGGAAACAAGAAAAAAAAGAGCTGTGCCGGCTGTTGCAAAAAGACCCATTTCAAAAAGTAAAAAACCGATTGTTTCAGATCAGAATAAAAGTTTAAACGAGTTGGAGAAATTAGGATTTATCTCCGCTAATGCTGTTCCACAGGAAGCTAAAGATGTTTTTGTATTGGGTGGAGAGATTGGGAAGTTTTTGCAAAAGCAGCAACCTCATAAAGCGCTTATTCTGATAAAAGGAAACAAACACAGTTCAAAATCACAGTTGGCCATGCAAATTGCAAATGCCTTTGGAGAACAGCAGACACCCGTTGCCTATATCGATTATGAGCAGGGCGGAATTGAAAGTAAGGACACGGTAGACAGTATCAACCGAAATACTACTGAAGCAGGCAGAAAGTACATTGCTATTAAAGGCTATTTGGAAAACCCTTTTCAGGAATTGCAGGATTTCTGCAAGGTGGTTAAGGTCATCATTGCCGATTCGGTTACGGATTTGAAAATCACAGCTGACCAATTGAATTATCTGCGTACCAAATACCCAAAAATCATTTGGTGTTTTATTTCTCAGGTAAAAGAAAATGGGGCAATGTACGGCGGTAACAAAATGGCGCATAATCCAACTTCGGTTATTCATTGTTCCTCTCATCAAGATCCGAAACAGCGGTTTGCGACACTGGAGAAAAACAGAGGAAACGACCTGACTTTAAAATACTCGATGTATTACAAAAAGGTGGTCAATGAACCGAAAAAGAAAAAATTATCATTCACAGTAAATTAATTTAAAATCAGAAATCATGGTAGCAAAGAAAACAAAGGCGAAAAAAAAGAAAAGCATTACCGCTAAAAAAATGTGTAGTAGAGTTATTGCAAGAGAAGGTGTCAAAAAGGATGGAACTTTGAAAAAAGGGTATCGTTACGTTAAGGGTGGTAAAGTTGTTAAGGCGAAAGCAAAGAAATAGTTTTTGATTTGGTTGGTTGATTGGAAAGCCGTGTTGCAGAGATGTGATGCGGTTTTTTTATTAAGTAAGCAAAATGCAAGATTTGTAATACTTCAGAGTTAATTTTTTTATACTTTTAATATAAATTCCAAAAATTAAAATATTCAAAATAATCTTCTTATTTATATATTATTCAAGATCAAAGTGTTATGCAAGAAACTAACAAGTTAGATTGGAAAATTTACGAATCAATCACAAAATATATATACGAAATGTTAGGCCACCAAGCCGGTGTTACGGTAAAAGGATATGGGAGTAATTGTAAAGTAGTTGGTAAATCGGGACTTAGTCACCAGATCGATGTTCATACCTCGCATACAGATGGTAACCATACTTATGAAACCGCTATTGAATGTAAATACCGAAAGGAAAAGGTGAACAAAGATGTTGTGATGAAGCTGGTGCAGATACTTGAAGATACTGGTATTAGCAAAGGAATTATCGTTTCGAAAAGCGGATTCACGCGAGACGGATTAGAATATGCAAAATTTAAAGGTATAGGTCTGGTTCAGCTTAGAGAATATGATGAGAAAGACTTGTCTGACAGCCCTGATGAAATTGACATAGCTACAATCGATTTAAATATTAAAATACATAGGACGAGGCCAGAAATAACAAGCATAGATATTGGTGAAAACAGGAAAATCGACATTAAACATGAATTCGATTATTTAGACTACATATTGATCCTCGGGAATGGAAATCAGGTTCCATTTTATGATTATGTAAATGATTTTCGAATGGAATTAAGTCGTCTTAATAAATTAGGGGTATTAACTGCAAAGTATAAAACTCCAGATAGTACTATATCCAATAGACAAACTAAGGAAAAACTAAATTTAGATGAAATAATTTTTACGGGTCAGATAAGTGAAAGCGATCACGATCGTAAATTACAGTTTAATATTGTTGACAAGGTGTGGTTACTCATGAAATCAATCTTTGATGAAAGGACATTTTCTTTTTCTGAAAATGGTTTAATTATTGAACATAAAAAATGAAAAAATACTACGTTGAATTTTATAAAAATCTAAAATAAAAATAAATTAAAGGATGAGATTATGTCTGATTTAACCCCACCTTGGTTAAAAGCAATGCAAAATGGTTCATTAGGAGAAGCCCGGGCAAAAGCTTTTTTAATGGATAGGTTCTGGATATTAGAAAGATCTGTTGATATTGAAGGAGCTGATCTAATAATTCAAAGAAGATTAACCAATAGAAATCTATTAGATACAACACCTCCAAAACTGGGTTTTGTTCAGGTTAAGTTTTTTGAATCTGATAAAACAACACAATATATCCCAACCGTATATATAACTGATAGCGAAGGTAAATTAAGAGAAGATTTCTTTATACTTTTTCATACTGGCTTCGAGGAAAATTCAAAAATATATTTTCTAACATCAGATGTGGTAAATTCAGATTTTGAAATTGTGGAAGTAGATGGTATGAAAAAGTACCGAATTTATGGAACAAAAATTCTGAATTCTGAAAAGTACTTGGTTAAATCTAAATCAAATACATTAAATAGGATAGAAAATAACTTAGTATTTGCTGACTTTAAAAAAAATAGGGAATTCATTTCTTGGAAGTTACCAAATGTTGTTTCTGATACTTCAGCAATTCTTCCATATTATAAAGAAAATTTAGAGAATCATTGGGGAAATATTCCTGATGAGTTTCAACGAATAAAGAATTATGCTTTGAAAAGCATGTACGAACTTGAGGAAATCTATTTGAAATTAAAAGAAATTGTTGATGACTTTGATCCAATAGAAGCATTTGCAAAAATAGAAGATTTAAAAAGTGAAATAGGTTCTAATTATATGGGCCGTTGGGGTACAAATATGTTTGATAACTTATATGATGAAGATTTTTATTATACATGTATGAGTCATAAGGAAAAGATTGAAGCATTAACTAATGATGGACTACTTGATGATTATATAAATTCAAAATCAGCCATTGCAGACAGTTTAGTTTCTTACCTCTCAAACTACTTTCCCATCAATTCAAGTATGATACACACGATGCAAATTACCTTTTCATTAAAAGATTTCAGTATTGAAAATATAACACATGACTTAATTAATGCATCTGAATATTTTAATATTCCTTTTGTCAAAAATGATTCGGGGAGTCTGAAAATTGATATCCAATATTACGATGGTATTAAAAATATTTCAGAGAATAAATTTGAATATTATTGGCTTGCAGGACGTATTCATATTGATGATAAATATAAAGATAACTTGCCAGATTTCTATAGAAGCAAAATCGAACGTGTGTACAGAGATTGTACAGAAAAAATGTATGAACTAAAATACCATGATTAAGAAAAATAAAAGATGCTTTTAGCATCTTTTTTATAGATAATTTTTGAGGATGTATTTTTTCAAATAAACTATCTTCGTATACATTTTTAATAATATAAAACTGATGGCAATATTAAATGAGATAATTGATTGGGTCGAAAAAAAGCCCCAATTTTGGCAAGTAGCAATAGATAAATTAATTAGAAATAATGACTTAACACCCTCCGATATAGCAGATTTAAAAGAGATTTGTAAATTTGAATTTGGGTTATCTAAAGTAACATTTGTCCCTGTTGATTTTGCTACGCTAAGAGCTTTTGCTGCCCACGCTTCTAATAACACAAATATTGTGCTTTCAAAAATTCACAATATTAATAACATAAATGCATTATCAAAAACAAGTGTGCTTGAATTTGCACCATCTGGTTTAACGGCTGTTTATGGCGATAACGGAGCCGGTAAATCAAGTTTTGTAACTGTACTAAAACATACATGTAATACAAGAGGACAAAAACCAACTATAAATGATAATCTATACGATGCAACTAGCCGTGGCACAGATAAAAAAGCAGAAGTTGAGTTTACCACAGATGGTACAATTTTTACTTCTGTCGCATTAGTAAATTCGTCTATTAGCGACACAAAGTTAAAAGGTGTGGATGTATTTGATTCTTTTAGTGCAAATCATTACATCGATGGTGAGGACGAGATTGCATTTATTCCACAAGGGCTATCATTTATCGAAAAATTTGCTACTGTACTTAAACAGATTGAGACAGAGTTATTATCAGAAGTACAAACTCTTAACTTATCAAAATTTGATTATTCCCTTGTGCAAGTTGATGAAGAATCTACAGCAAAATTATTTTTACAAAATCTTACACATAATACAACCCTAGACCAATTAAGAGCTCAGTCGCAATGGGATAAAACAAAGGCTGACAGAGTAACAGAACTAAATAAAATCATTTCCAACCTAAAAGCAACAGATCCACAGAAAACAATAGTGACAAATAACGGGAAAATTAGCCGTTTTAAAATTCTCAGAAATAAGTTTGAAACACTTGAAAAAAACCTTATAACTTTGGAGGCCTTAACACTTGTAAAAAAAACATGTGATGATTTTTCTACAACCTTCGACACACTAAAGGCATCTTCTGAAACAGTTTTTGCCAACTTGCCACTAACTGGTATTGGTGGAAATTCATGGAAACAACTTTGGGAAAGCGCACGCAAATTTTATAATGAAAATAAAGAAGGGGATTTATTTCCTGACACTGATGGCAATTCAAATTGCCCACTATGCTTGCAGGATTTAAGTCCCGAGGCAAAAAAACGGTTTACAAATTTTGAAGAATTTGTCAAACATGACATACAACAAGAGCATGACAAAGCCGTTGAAGAGCATGAGAATCTATCTGAACTATTAAATGGGTTGTCTTTTGTTTTTGATGATCAGGAACCAACAATTGCAGAATTAGAAATTTTGGTAGCAGATTACCGAACAGGACAAACTTCATATTTAGAAAGTCTTTCAGCACAGAGAACTCTTCTTTCAAATCATCTAGCTGCGAAAAAGGATATCCATGAATTAATCGCACCAGAGATAAGTAATAATTCTAAAAATATAATTGATGGGATTATCACTAACCTTCAGCTAGAAAACACTAAGTTAGCTACACAATCTATTACAGATGAACTTAAGCCACTTGAAAAAGAATTACTTGAATTAAACAGCCAAAAAAAGATGTTTGATTTTATGCCAAAGCTAGCACGAGAAATCTACAGGCAAAAAAAAGTGGCTTTATTAAATCAGTGTGCTGGACAATGTAATACAAGAACAGTAACGACTCAAAGTAATTTATTAGCTACAACCTATATAACCCAAAACTTAAAGGACAATTTTCAAGAAGAGCTTAAAAAATTAGGTTTCAAAAATATTAAAATAGAAACAGAGACAAAGGGTACAAAAGGGAAACAATATCATTATTTAAAACTGAATGAACCCAATAGCATCGGTATAGCGCTAAAGGATATCCTTAGTGAAGGTGAACATCGCTGTATAGCATTAGCTACTTTCTTATCTGAACTCTCATTATCTGAACATAATAGTGCTATTGTATTCGATGATCCGGTATCTTCTCTTGATCATAAATGGAGAAACAAAATTGCTAAAAGGATTGTCGAAGAATCTAATATAAGACAAGTTGTAGTATTCACTCATGATATTACTTTTCTATTAATGTTGCAAGAGCATTCAGAAAATCTATCCTATTCTCTTGATATAAAAAGTCTCACGAGAAAGAAAGAAGAAACAGGAATTATTGCAACAAATCCACCATGGGATGCTTTGCCTGTAAACAAACGAATAGGGATTCTAAAAAATGAATATCAAAAAATTGAAAAAATTGAGAGAACAGAAACCGAAGAGATTTATAGAGCTCGCGTCAAACCTTTGTATGGTATGCTTCGTGAGACATGGGAAAGGTTTGTAGAGGAAGTTTTTTTAAATGGTACAGTACAAAGATTCGGACGTGAAATCCAAACTCAACGTTTGGCAAAAATTGTCGATTTGACAACAGAAGATTATAACAAAGTGGATGAAAATATGGGTAAATGTTCTACTTATTTTTTAGGGCATGACAGTGCTGGAACATTAATTGAAGAGATGCCAAATTCCGCAGAATTTTTAGCTGACATCACAGTATTAGAAGCTTTCACTAAAGAAATTAGAGATCGACGAAGGTAGTTATTTTAAAAAGTGGATTTATGTATGATTTGCATCGTTTAGGATGGTTTGGTTTTCAAGAATTATGTAATTCTATAGCTCGTGAAGTTTTAGGACAAACTTCAATGACATTTTTAGAATCCGCTGACGGTGGACGAGATGGATGTTTTTCAGGGAATTGGAATAACATTTCCGGAGAAACTTATAATGGAGAGTTTGTGATCCAGTGTAAATTCAAGACACGTCAAAATGAGAATCTAAAATTTGCAGACATACACGACGAAATTGGAAAAGCGCAAAAGCTTGTTGAAAGTGACCTTTGCGACATTTATATACTTATGACTAACGCAGGTATATCGGCTCCGATGGCTGCAAAAATTCAACAAGCATTAAAAGATATTGGTGTAAAGCAAGTTTTAATATTTGGATCATCCTGGATTAATAATCAGATCAGGGACAATCCTAATTTACGTAGGTTAGTTCCAAGAGTTTATGGTCTTGGTGACTTGAGCGAGATATTAGATGATCGTGTTTATGAACAAGGCAAAGCATTATTAGAATATCTTAAAGATGAACTTTCAAAAGTTGTTATTACTTCCTCTTTTAAAAATGCTGCAAACGCTATTGAAAAGCACAATTTTGTGCTTCTTATTGGTGAAGCTGCAGCAGGTAAAACTACCATAGCATCATTGCTTGCAATGGGTTCATTAGATCAGTGGCAAGCACCAACTATGAAATTAGAGACTGCAGAACAGGTTGTTCATCATTGGAATCCAAATAATCCGATGCAATTTTTTTGGATTGATGATGCATTTGGTGTAACTCAATATGAATCAACGTTAAGTAATCGTTGGAATCAAGCTATGCCAAAGATTGTAGCTATGTTAGATAAAGGAGCAAAAATAGTTATGACCTCCCGTGATTATATTTTTAATGATGCCAAAAAGGATTTAAAGAAAGGAGCGTTTCCATTACTACACGAAAGTCAAGTAGTTATTGATGTTCAAAAACTAACCTTAACCGAAAAACGTCAAATACTGTATAACCATCTAAAAATGGGTAAACAATCACTCAGTTACAAGAAAGAGATTAAACCATATTTGGAATATGTAGCGAATCATAAAAGATTTATTCCAGAAATGGCAAGAAGGTTATCCGATCCTTTTTTTACAAAAAACCTTTATCTATCTGAATTTTATTTAGATATTTTTATTCAAAAGCAGGAAAGTTTTTTAATTGAATTAATTAGTGAATTGGACAAAGATAATCGAGCCGCTTTAGCATTAATTTATATGAATAATGAGAAATTAAAATCCCCCTTAGAACTTAATGAAATTGAAAATAACGCAATCTCAAAAATTGGCAGTTCACTTAGCGGATGCATTAATGCTCTTGAAGTCATGAAAGGTAATATGGTTCAAAATATTAATATTGATGATGAATCTCTTTGGAAATATAAACATCCAACCATTGGTGATGCATTTGCAAAATATATTGTTGATTCACCTGATATGATTGAAATATACCTTCACGGCAGTTCTGTAGATCAACTGCTTGACCATATTACTTGTGGAGATATGAGTATAAAAAATGCAATTATTATACCTAAAAAACTATTCAATTTAATTTTAGAGAAATTAAATTCATATAAATCAACAAAAAAATATAAGACTGAATTTTTATCTGAATGGGGTGCTAAAAGAAATTTATTTAATTTTTTGGCTAGAAGATGCTCTGTCAACTTCCTAAAACTTTTTGTTCAAGACAATCCAGAAATTTTAATTCAAGTTTCTAAACCAAGTATAAACTTAGAATATTCTCCTGAAGTAAATTTAGCATTACGCCTGCATTCAATAGGTTTGCTCCCAGAAGAAAATCGAAAAACTTTTGTTTCATATATTTCTGAATATGCACTTAGTGGTGAAAATCTATATGTGTTAAGCGATGAGGATATTAAAGAAATATTTCAAGAGAACGAGTACAATGAGCTTTTGCAACGGATAAAAAATGAGTTAATTCCAAAAATCTCAAAGCTAAAAGAAATTTGGAAATCTAGATACGATAGAGATGAAGATGCAAGTTATCATATGTCATCACTCAAGGAAAATCTAGAAGCTATTGAATACGAGTTTTCCGAGGATGCATCAATAGTTTTTGAAGTTAATAGGGAACTTATTGAAATTGAAGAATGGATAAACGACAACACAAGTGAAGAATCAAGTTCTGAAATGGAAAATTTAAGTGGTGAAACTGAGGAGCAAGAGGAAATTGAAAGAAGTATTTTCGATGATGTTGATATGTAAATTTTAAAATTAATTATTTGCTGTTTCAGGAAATTGAAACTCAAAAAAACTATCAATTGACCATTCTGGCTTTTTGCCTACAAGATCTAATATTTCTTTTGATAAATCGCTGTAAACATCTAATCCACATTTAATAGCTATATCTTGGATACGATTGACATGTGAGGTGTAATCTTTTATAAACTTTTCATGCGGTGTCATTCCAGTAATCAATTCATTATGTCGGGCTTTTAGTCCTACAAAATCATGGTCTTCAATAATTTCAAGTATTTTGGTTTTGGTAAGTTCAACTTCAACATTTTGTCCTAAAAAATGTTGTATTTCATACTTATTGTTTAAGCAGGAAATCATGTTTTCTCGATGTTCTAGCATTTCATAAGTGCCTAATATTTTATCAAGTTTTTTACAGCTTTTTATTAAAGTTTCTTGGTCTTCTACACTCAGGGGTTTTTCAATATCAAAAGATCTGTCTTTCCAATTGTTTAATAGATGACTGTGAAAAATTTTTTTGTAGTTCCACATAATCTTGCTTGAAAGAAGATTACTCACTCCTAGAAAATATTTGTTTTTCAATGCAAAACTTATCAGATCTTCTAAACGTTGCAGGTAAGCTTCTTCAAGTTTCAGCCATTCAACATAAGTTTGAGATTGCAATGGTTCTTTTAGTCGTCCAATAAAATAAGTGAAATTTATTGTTAGATCATGAAATAGGATTACAGCTTCAGCTTCTAGTATTTTGGCGTAAGCCGTAATACGCAAATGATTGTTATTTTTATCTTTTTTGATAACGTCATCAATCTTTGCGTAAAAAGTTTGGATGCCTATACTAGATTTAATTTCATTACTTGATAGTATATTAAATGCCTTTTCAATTTCAAAAAAAGTTCCAGTATTTTCATTTTCAGTAATTTTTCTGGTTTCCACTTCAAAATCCTGTTTGTTTATAATTCCTAGCAGAAATTTGGCATTAAGCAAAGTGTAGGTTAACATTGCTTGTATGTCTGGCTCAAAACTCTCTGATTTTTGCTGCGCAAGTTTTAATAACTCCATTGCTTTAAACAGGTTCCCATGTTGGAAATAAGCTATCCCACATATTAGATTATATCGTGGCGTTGCTTCAAGTCTCGGATGAGTTCTTTGTTCAATCTCAATGATAAAATTAAAATGTTGTCCATTAATTAATTCGTGCCCGAATTGATCGATGTAAGCAATATTTTCAGCTATACTGTAAATTTCATTATCTGCATCGATGATAACCCCACCAGGTATTCCATTTGCAGTAGCGAATTTAAGGTGTTGGTTCAGTTGGCTGAATAAAATTCCTTTGTCAAAAGTTTCTTGGTATATCTCTGTTAATGCTACATCATCAAGCATTTTGAAAAATCTAAGTGAATGCTTTTCTTGTTTGCCCCAGTCAGTATTTTTTTTTTGCAGGTCTAAAACAAAATTATTGACGCTTTCATAATAAAACGCATGTGTTGGTTTATGGTAAAAAACATAAAAGGATGGCATCCCATTATTAAGTAAATAATTGATATTGGATGATTCAATTTGTATGCTATAACTACCATCACTATTTGCTTCAATAGAATTTGTTGCTTTCAATTGAACGGCAAATCTAAAATTGGTATACACCGAACCGCCGTCAGGTTGCTCTTTTTTAAGCTCAACATGAAAGTCAATTCCCTTATCTCTAACAGTTTCCGAACGTACCTCAAATTTGTTTACATCTAAAAGCGGCCTGAAATAATTGCTGGAAATTGTTTCAAGGTTTTCATTAAGGTTTACTTTAGGAAGATGTAAGTCATCAAAGTTGGATCGTTTCATGTTATTGATTTAAAATGAAGGTTTAAATGTTATTTTTCAAAAAAATATTTTTCAAGTTTCGCATGAAGTTTCTTTTCCGTTGTTGCATATATAACTTTAATATTTTTTTTACTTCAGCGAAATTAAAAACAAGGGAATAATTGATATCTGATTCCATATCCACAATAGCTATTTTAGTAATTGAAAATTATTATTTATTAGATATTCGTATACAGATGTTGCAGTTTCATTACTTATGATCTTATCCAATGCCAAGTCTAACAATTTTCCTTTTAGTAATTGAGACCAAGTTTTTTTAGTTAGATTATATTGTAATTCCCTCATCTCGTCAATTTCATTAAAAATTATCTCTTGCCCATATCCCAATTTTGTTAAATGATCGAGAATGTTGTCAAGTTTTTTATCTAATTCAGTTTTGTTTTTATTACTCTTATTTTGCTTATTTTTTCTTTCAACATATGTTGCACCTTTAACTGAGATTTTGACTTTATCTGAATTTCCATATCGATCTTTTAATATTACATAGCCACGTCTATGAAGATCTTCTGCAATTTCCCTAGACTCATTATCCCGAAATTTGATATTATTAAATCCGAGTATTCTTTCTATTGAATACATCTCGTCTCCAAATAAACTATTCAATTTGGATAGTATAAAATCATTTTTATCAGATATTGTTTCTATCAATACTAAATTTTGACTATCAAACAAGGTTTCAATAATTGATAAATAACCTATTACTAACTTTAAACTTTTTCTAAATCTATCAAGTCTTTCTATCTCTTTTTTAATTTCTGGCTCTTTATCAATACCGTATATTGAATAATCACGATCAAAAATTGAATTATATTGTTTATCAAATAAGTCTAATATCTCATCGCTACTTGGAATTATATGTTGATTAACATGTGTCTCAGTTTTTAGAATTAAATCATTAGCTTTCACAATAAATTCATTCAAATTTGAGTCTTCAGAATTTAATAATGCCACAATTTCTCTATTATTTTTTTCTAGTATCTCAAAAAAGTCAAAGTGTGAAATTTCTTTTAGGTTATAGTTCATTTGATCAGATATATTAATTCATTAGTGTTATAGTTTGCACTGAATACTTATCTTAAATTTTATTTAACTTGGTTCAATAAATCATAAAATAATTCCTTGTATGTATCATAAATTGGTTGATTCTTCAAATTTAAATTAAATTGTTTATCCCATACTTTTAAGAATAAAGAAAGCATAGTCCATATTGGACTATCTTCTGCAGGTTCAAAAAGTGATATTGCATTTTCTAATCGTTGATCCACATTCGGGTGTTTTTTACCTCCATTTAAATTATTCTTAAAAAATAAGATTGAAGCTAAACCTATAATAATAGCCAATTCTAAAACATTTCTGTTTCTACAATTATTTAAAATTAATTCAATTGCTCTTGAATCAGCTTCAATTTCAAGTGGTTTCCTTTCTTCGTAAGTAAGATTTTGAGATTTTATTTTTTTGATATGTTCTAATTCAGCATGAGCTGTTTCATGATAAAGTATAAAATTAAGGACTTCTACAAAAAGATCATTATTTCGTAATATATACCATCCCTCTTCAGTTTCTTCATCATAATATTCTGGATTCGGATTGTTTTCTATATCCCAAGGCTCAAAGACACTGATTAACAGTTTAGCATAATCAAATAATATTTCAGCTTCTGTTAACAGTTGGTTATTTGGTAGCTTGTGAGTTGAAATATTTCTTTTTATTTGGTCTGGAATTGCAAAACCTTCTTCATGAAGTACTAAAAAATAATAACATATAATCCAAGTATATGACAAAAAGGTTTCATGAATATTTATTGTTCCATTCTCATCAATAAATGGAAGTTGTCCTTCGATTAAAGGTAAATTTGCACTATGATAATTAATTTTTTTATTGAGTTTGAAATCGGAATGTAATGATTTTATATATTCTTGATTTCTCTCTACTAAACGCGTAGTAAGATTATGTTTTAATACTCGAATAGGTTGAGTTCCTGTATGAACGTCTTTTTTTATACTATTTTTCATTAATTTAAGCTTATAGATATGAGAAATATAAGACTACATCCAGCCTAATTCATTTTCTATTTCTTGACGTAACTTTGTTCTAATTTGCTTCGGTGCTTTGATAATATAATTTTTAGTTAAGATTTGAGATTCTCCTGTTAAACTTTTTAAATACTCAATCCTATTATCAATTTTATCCTTCCAATTTTCAGTAAGATTTGTCCATATAACCGCGTCAATTTCTTCTTTATTTATCCAATCTAAAATGTTTTGCTTATAGTTAAAATCATTTGGAAAAAATTGATTTACTATTTTATTATAAAAACCAATATTTTTAGCAATTGTATTTTCTCTCTCACGTAAATTTTGAATAGCTTCGTCTAAGTCTTTGCTATTCGAAATTGAATATAAAGTTTGAACTGCTGCTACACCTTGATTAGTGATGACTAATGTAAGTCTGCCATCTTTTGAAACTCTTGAAAATTCTATTGGTAAAATAGGACCATTTGCAGACCAGTTAAAATCAGTATCATAATTTAAATTTTCAGGATTCCAAATTAATGAACCCCAACCTAAGATTGCAATCTTCATGTTTCTTCTTTTAGTTATATTGTATTTTTAAATTCTTCTTTAATATTACTTCAAAATCCGTCATCTGGATATTTAATAAAATCAATTTCTTTCAGACAATTCATAAGTGCATAAATAATATTGGTTAATTTCTCATTTATTTTCAAAAAAACATAATCATTTTCTCCTACCATTTCTAGAAAAGTATCATTTTTAAATATAAACTTTATGTTTTCAAATTCATACTCAAAATCTTTTCCTTTATAATATCCTGCAGAGTGTGAAATACAGTTCCTAAGTTTTGAACAGAATTCTATGAACTCTAAATCTTGTTTAGGATCTGAGGAATAGCAGGTGTCTTTGTACTTAGAAAGAAATCTAAATTTCCGAGATAAGGGTATGAATGTATTTTTTTGGAGTTCACCCAATAGTGTTTCTTTCTTTTCATCAGGTAAATCATTACATATCCTAATAACTTTATTATTTAAGCCCTTAATTATTTTATTCAAATTTATATCATCAATAATTTCTTCAAAACAAAATGAAACTGTTGTTTCAAAGTTTGTAAATGAATCTACAAATAATTTTCGATTTAATTCATTATGATAGGCATCAGAAAGTAGTTTATGATCGGCGATTTCATAGATTCTTGTAATATGAGGTTTTAGCTCAATTACACTAGGGTCAAATTTTATTGTGCCATTTTTTATTTCTTGGCAAACTTTATAAAATATCTTTCCGTGATAGAATTCATTAATTATTGAATAAAGATTTTCAAAGTAAGCTTTACGAACATCATTCTCTTTTAAATTAATATTGTAAATAATTGATTTTATTTTTAAGGTTACTTCATGAAGTTTATTGAGGTTTTTCATGTACATTTCAAATTTGCATTATTTTCAAAATAAAATAAAACTTAATACCCATTCCAATAATTGAACATCTAATTTTCAACCTTTTTTGATTGTAATTTTATTTCATTATATTTGTTCTGTAAGATTTCAAAATTTGCGACTCAAAAATGAGGGGCAAAAGCGAGACCCTAAATTAGGAAAAAAATATATAATCCTTATATATAAACGTATTAGAGAAGGAGTACAATTCCCTCTTTCTCCGCGAAATCCGGTAAATTTAAAATTTACCGGATTTTTTTGTATATAAAAACTATATCACCTCATTCAATTAGCTTTATTCTTCCTCATATAAATAAAGCTATGTTTTTATTTATCAATTAGAAATTACTATTTCAATACTTTAAAATTCCTTTGGCTATAAATTAGGTAAAAACACGTATTGCTTTATTGCATATAAATTATTTTCTTTCGGGTTTACGAAATACAGCTATATAGCTTTTTACGAAATAAATAAGGAGAAAGTTTCGTATAAAACAATGTTAGCGGCAATACTAAACCCATAACTTGATAAAAACCATGGATGAGAATCAGATAATTAAACAGATTAATTACGAAATCGATAATTGGCAGTCTAAAATGGTCGAACGTAATATTTATGTTCAATTAAGTCCAAAAGCAAAAAAATTTATCATCGAATTGATAGAAAATATTCAGGAGGACCAATCAGAATACTGGAGATTAAAGACAGCTTCTGAATCAATGCAAAATTTAGCAATGGCACGAATTCCTGAAGCTTTAGATATTGTAATACGTCAGAAACGACTGATTTTCCAACAAGAAGCTTACATCAGTTCGTGGGAAATCTGGAATGTATTATCTCGAATTTTAATAAGATTTTGTTTCATTCCCGAAAAAGACATGTAATATGGCAAACATTAAAGAAGCCTACACGGCCGTTATTGATTTCAACAAAACAATTATTACAATTACTTCAACTGTATTAGCAGCATTGATATCGTATCTGGTATTCCAAGACTATAATTTATCATTCCAAAATTTAATAAGTCCTTTAGTTCTTTTAATATCATTGATTTTTTCTTTTTTTGGAATTGGGTTAGCAATTCCTGCTATAAATACTGATACGTCAAGAATATGGGCAGTTCGTCACTCAAATATAGGCGCAAGTATTATGCTTATTGGAATTTTTTGTATTGGATTTATTCAGCCAAAAGAAAAATTAAGCATTGATAAAGTACTTTTAAAAATTGAAACCTCTATAAAAAGAGTTGAACCAAGTCTAACTCAAAAAAACTGTAAAAGTTTCGAACTAATAGATGATAATTATATTATTTTTTATTCCCAAGATTCACTTCATAGAAGAGTTGTGTATTCATTAGATAAAGATAATATAGTTTCTTTACAGCGTGAAAAAAAATAAGTCCTGCTGCTAACAGCGGTTTTGCGCAACTGGTGTTTTTGTTGTAAAAGTTCGTTTGGTTTTCCATAATTTCGTTTTATCCAGCCGAGAGAACTCAGCTTCAATTTCCACAACAGTCGCAAAGCCACAAGACGTTACCTGCTATGTTAAGAGCGACTGTCCACAACGACACAGTTTGACCGACTGAGCAAAACTAATAGGGAAAGTTGAAAACCGAATAGAGTAAGCACAAATGAAAAACCAAAATTAAATGGCAAATTATTACTGTAAATGGTGTGGTTACAAATCTTCAAGAATATTATCTTTAACTTCTCTTTCTTGCTCAAAAATCCAGAAGGAAAAAAACACGCTTTGTATGACGGAAGTGAAAAATCTCAATACACTTGTAAATATTGTGGTTATAAATCTTCAATTTTATCAAGTTTAACGTCCTTTTCTTGCTCAAAAAGTCTGAAAAAAAAAGCATCAACCAGCAATGTAAAATCTTTTATCAAAGGTGGCGAAACTACCTTTGATATTTTTAATCCGAAATTTATTTAATGGAAGCATCTACAACTATAAAACAAATGTTGGCAGGCAACAAAATTTTTGTGCCGACATACCAAAGAGCATATTCTTGGGATACTGAACTTGAAAAAACAAATTTACCAAAACAGACTAACATGTTTTTATCTGACTTGGAAAACTACAATAAAAGTTCAACCAAATCAAAATATTATTTCGGACATTTTCTATTTGAAGAAAAAGACGACAAAAAATTTGGAATAATTGACGGACAACAACGAATGACAACAATCGTTATTTTTTTGTCAGCATTATTTAGTAGATTAAAACAAATCCGAACTTTAAGTGAAACCGAACAAGAAACATTTGAAGACATCATCAAACGAAACTCAACTTATCGTTTTGAAACAGTTGATTATGACGACAGATTTTTTAAAGATTGTGTAATCGACCAAAGTAAAAAAGACAGAAATGGTATAAAAACCGTTTCTGCAAAACGTATTGCAATTGTGTTTGATTTTTTTACTTCACAACTTTCTGATAAAGACGAAATTTATTTATTGAAAATGTTGGACACGGTTCAGAACGCATCTTGCACAACACATCCAGTAAAAGACGCATCGGAAGCAATTCAAATGTTTATTTTCCAAAACAACAGAGGTAAGAAACCTTCAAATTTGGAAATTATCAAAGCTCAATTTATGTTCAACGTTCATCTTTATGGTGGCGAAGAAAAAGAAAGTCTAATAAAAGAAATCAAAGACCGATTTGAAGAAATTTATAAATCTATTTCTTCAATTGAATACATAATTAACGAAGACGATGTTTTGGTTTACACACTTCGTGTTCATTTCAATTCTCTTTGGGAAACAAATGCAATCGACAAAATAAATAAGTTATTATCGGAAGCAAATCCAATTCCATTTATCAAATCGTTTACTCAATCGCTTGCAATAAGTTTTGAGCATTTAACAACTTTTTTCAGCAAAGACGAAAGAGAAAATTTAGAAATTCATTCGCTTGTAACACTTGGTGGAATTGGTATCGCAATGCCGTTTATAATCAAAGCTTACAAATTTGGTTTACCAATAAATCAAATTAATTTGCTTTGTAACAAGCTGGAGACAATGGTTTTGCGACACAGACTAATCGGGACAAGAGCCGAAATCACATCACGACTAAATGACGTTTATCTAAAATTTACTTCTGAAAATCCAGACATCACATCAATAAATGTTAGAATTGATTGGATGAAAACTACGCAAGATTGGTGGTGGTCATATTGGGGAAACAAAGAATTGGAGCGTTCCATTCAAGGCGGAATAAATCATACAACTGCAAAATATTTACTTTGGAAATACGAAAACCATTTGGAAGGACAAGGGAAAAGCGGTTACTCACCTACTCGCTTTGACAAAATTGAAAAACCAGAATTGGAACACATTGCACCGAAAACTGAAAATCCTGAAACAGGTTATGATAGCTATGACGAGGAATTTATAAATGAATACATCAATTGTTTAGGAAATTATTTGTTGCTTTCTAAATCACATAATTGTTCCGTTGGTAACAAACCATTTGCTGAAAAACGCAATAGTTACAATCATTTGGAACAACAACGTGAAATACAGAAAATGACGACGGTTGAAAGTGCAACTTGGACAAAAGAACTTATACAGCAACGTAAAGACAAAATCGTTAGATTTATAATAGAAAATGTGTAACCCAAAACAACACAGCAGGTAACATCGGTTTGGCAATATGGCAGCTGAAATGTTTCTATGGAACAATTTGTACAAAGTTCAAATTTTGTTTTTCGATTGAACTTTAGTACTGAAAATCAGTCACATCACCAAGTCGCGGAACGTTATAAATAAGTAAGCCATAATAATACTAAACAATACGGTTATATATATCCATCACCCAACCCCTATCAAAATACAGCAAAAGCGGCATTAGGTGTTCGACTGTGATACCTCACTGATACCTCACAGCCTACAGCTTTATAAAAGCCTTGATAACCTTATCAGGGCTTTTTTTGTCGTTCATGATAGACAGGATTATAAATCGCACTTCTGGAACTTCATTTGAATTTTGCTTTGTTACATTCAATAAAACTCCCCTTCGCTGCCGTACGATTGTATCGTGTGGCATTTTTATCACTTTCTCAAAAAATTATCTTTAGACTATTATAATGAAAAAATTATATAATATTGTTGCTCTTAAAATGTTTGATTTATAATACTTCGTGCGGCAGGGAGGAATTATAGAAGATCTGAGCATAAAAACAGAACATAAAGGTGGAAGAATCAGTCCGTTTTATACAAAATACAGAAATTCATATAGCGTTTTTCCTAAAAAAGAGAGATATTATTGTTAATGATTTAAAAACCATTTCGAATAATTGGGAACTTTATTTTTTTCGGTTTAATGAATTAAACGAAAGCGAATTAGACAAATATTTGGCTAAGGACAGTTTTTATATAGAAGGTGCTATGTATATAGCATATTATGGAAAAGAACTCATCGGATTTAAACATTGGGATTTAATAGATCAATTATGTTCCTATTTTATTAATTCTATTTATGAGATAACAATAAAGAATAAAGAATTTGAGAAATTTTGTTTCCCAGACCAGCCTGTTGAAGTTACTTTAACAAAAGAAAAAGAATTTATAAGTATCAAAATAGGTAATGAAAATCCCGTTTTCCTATACAAGGATATATTTATTAAAGAGTTTTTAAATGCCTGTAAAAATCTTTATGAAAGAATAAATGGAAATTCTTATAAATTGGAAATTGAAAAGATAGAAGAAATTCGGAAATATTTAAAATAAAAAAATGATTATATTAATATTTTAGCAAGGTATAGTCAAAGTGAATTTCAAAAAATTTATGTGATTATTGAAACGAATTGAAATATATGACATCGGATGTATGCTACTATAAATTCGTTACAAGTACGTTTAACAAATCATAGTCACATCGAAACTTAATAATATGACAGCAAAAGATTATTGCATTGAAATACAAAAACTCTTAACGGAAGCCGGGGAATTAAATTGGGCAAAATGTTTTGAAAATTTCATATCAGAATTGGAACTATCAAAAGATAATTCAGCCTATAGAAAAATAATCTCAATATATGGAGGAATGGGGTCTTTTGATGATTTAATACTATATAAAGACGGTGTCCTCTGCCAAAAAGAAAACGACACTTTACATACATTAAAAAAGGAATTATACAAGAAAGTGACCGGTTGGAAAGAAAGTGTTTATAATCCATCCGATTCAGATATCAAAAAACCTGGTAAATTTATTGAAACAGAAAGGTATTTCGAACCCGGAAACTATGATCACTTTTCACATAATGACTATTTGAAAGATAAATAATGTTCATCGTAGCACATGGGCTTTACTCGCTTCTATTCTACTCTTGAAAGTGTTTTAAATATGAAATCCATTTGTCTATCAAATCCCGTTTTTAAATCATCAGCCAGAAGCTGTACTTCGACGTCTGGCTTTATTCCTTTTGGATCATTTTTAAAATTCGGAGTTTTCATTTTGTACTGAAATACAGGTATCCATACCAATGTTTTAGAATAAGGCAGAACAAATGCCCGACCACCCGAATTACTATAATTACTTCCCTGAGAATATTCTCCATAAAATTTTCCAATTTTATATTCCCGCATTAATGCTAATAAATGCCCGGTGGTTGAAAAGCAACCTCCATTAATCAAAACACTAATATGCCCTTTGTAAAAATTTGGTTTATTTTGTTGTTTTTTAAACCACCAGTAATCAGCTGCACTATTGGTTGTTGAGTTGCAATTCAGTCCGTTTCTTTTCTTAGTTTCGGCTAAATTTATTTCTTCAATGCTTTCGGGATATTGCGCATAATGCTTCCAGCTTTTCACACTATTATACTTTGCGCCAACATAATCAAAATAGTAATAGGGTTTATCGATTAAATAAGAAAACAAATAATTGGCAATTTCCGCAGCTCCACCACTGTTATCGCGTAAATCAATAATTAGATTTTTAGTTTTCAGGCTGTCAAGTTTTGCGAAAAAAATATCTAATTGATTTTGCGCAATCTTTCTATCGGCCTCATTATAACCATTTCCAAAGGAATGAAACTTGAGAACGGCAATTTTATCTTTTCTAATTTCAGTTGTTAAAGGTTGAATGTTTTCGGTGGTGCTTTTTGTGAAGTTGTCAAAAGTAATTCCTTTTAATACTACTTTCTGCTTTTGGTTATTTTTGTCTATGCATTCAACTTCAAATTTTTCACTTTGGTTGTAAATAAAATAATAAAAAGGAAAATTCTTAAATTTCGTATTTAATCCTGTTTCATTTCGACCTTCAAGATGAATAATTTTTTTGACATCTTTTACAATCGCATCAATATTTTCTCCGTTTATTTTAAGAATCTGTAAACCTGAATAAGTGTTGTTTTCCTTTATTGAATTATCAAAATAATAATTATTTTTAATCTGATAAATACTGAATGGAAAAACGGGTTTTTCTTTTAACAATGCCGTAATTTGCCCTCTATCAACGGTTGTATGCCCATCTTTGATTTTTGCCATTAGGGTGGCTGTGAGTTTGTAATAATCTACAATGGAAAGATCTCCTTTGATCGAATTCTTCAAGTCAAAATAGGTTTTGTCAAATTCTTTTTTCGAACAAAACATAAACTGTCCCGGATGAATCGTATTTGTCAAGTTATATAGCTGCGTAAATTCTGAAGAAATACTATCTTTTTTTAACGTTTTATCTAACAATGATTTATGTTGTCCATAACTGAAATTCATCACAAAGCATAAAAACGGGAATATTATTTTAAAATTCATTATCTAATTATTATTCAGGCTTATTATTTATTGAATGACACTTAAAACCAAATATATACATTGCGTTACTATGATACAAATATAAGTACATTGATTGTCTTTTGTTTTACTTTAAATCGTTGTTAACCGCACAGAAGATATAATAAAGAGTCTGCAATGTCCGGACGAAATACACTAAATCCTGTTTCAATATTAGTCAATAAATCGACTGAACCGGAGAATGGGAAAAGGAATTCTGGACAGATGATAATATGCTCTACTTCAGATTGGTTACAGAGGAGAAAGAAGACGGAAATATATATGTATTTTATAAGGTCAGAATAATTGAGCGATAAACACAGGATCTGATTGCCAATCAATCTGTTTGAGATAAAATATGGCAATCACTTTACCGAAACTTACATTTAAAGAATACATACTATTTCCTATTCAGAGGGAGATCAAATCCCATTAACCGGCTCCTTTTCGAGTACTATTTTTTTATGTTTTGCCCCCCATTCGCTCAATTGATTCCATATAGGTACCAATTCCTGGGCAATGTCTGTCAGCTCATAATCTACTCTTGGAGGAACTTCTGCGTAAACGGTTCGCTTTACCAACCCTTCCTTTTCCAACTCCCGTAGTTGAAGCGTAAGCATACGTTCCGTAATACCATTGATCTGATTCCGCAATTCACTGAATCGTAACTTCCCCTTTTCAAGTTGACACAGGATCAGTAGTTTCCACCTACCGCCTATTTTGCATACCGCATAAGTCAGATTACAACTTTCTACTATATAAGTCTCATTCAACATATTAGTTGAATTCTCTTTTCTTTTTCCCATTACTTACAAATTTGTTAGTACCATACAATTGAATGTGTAGCATACGAAAGTAGTAATTACCCGATACATTTGCCGTATATCTTAACATAAATTAATATGACATTGTCTGAACAAGTAAATAAAGTATTGGCCTATATTCAGGACATTGAAGTGCCGGCAAATCTTACTCCCTGGGAAACAGGAAGAGCTTTTTATGAGAATTTTATTCCCCTGGCAGGAGAAAAGGAAACTGTTTTTCAAATTGAAGAACAAACCCTGTTAAAAGACAACCATCCAATCCGGTTACGGATTTATCGCCCGAATGATACTAAAAAACTCCCCGTTATCATTTATTTCCATGGAGGCTGGTTTAACGCCGGAAGTTTGGAAACGCACGATACGCCACTACGCCAGCTAACCAATCGTTTACAGGCAATTATCATTGCAGTTGATTACCGGCTGGCTCCGGAATATCCGTTTCCATTCGGATTAAATGATTGCGAATTTGCGATGCAGTGGATTATCGATAATGCAGTATCACTTCGTATCAATGCCAACAAGATTTCGATTGCCGGTGATAGTGCGGGCGGCGCTTTAGCAGCAACTGTCACAAGAAAATTCCGTCAGCATATTATGGCACTGCTCCTCATTTATCCGGTTACCGATAATTCGCTGAAAACAGCTTCCTGGATTGAATTTCAAAATGGTCCGCTATTAGATTTAAAAGGCGGTATTCAGGCCTGGAATTGGTACTTACCCAACATAGAAGATCAAAATAATCCCGATGCCATTCCCCTATTGGCAAATGACTTTGAGGCATTACCTCCCACATTTATAGCCGTTGCGGAGTACGATCCGTTGCGGGATGAAGCTGTTCAATATGCCAAAAAGCTGCAAACCAACGGAGTAAATGTAACCCTAAACTTGTATAAAGGGACTACACACGGGTTCTTCCAAATGGGCGGGTATATTGATGATACAGAAGTATTAATACAGAATATGTCCGATTTTTTTAAAACTTACAGTGATACAAAATGAAAAAATACGCTTATATAGGTTGTTTAGGGTTTATAGCCGTTATCACAACCGAGTTCGGTGTTATCGGTATTTTACCGCAAATTGCAGCACATTACAACATCTCTATTGATAAAGCCGGCATATTGCTCAGTGCCTTTGCATTGGTCATCGCATTGACCGGTCCGTTTATGACCTTATTGGTTTCCGGAATTGATCGCAAAAAGATAATGCTGACGGCTATCTTTATTTTTCTGCTAACCGATGTTATCTCCTCCTTTTCACCACCTTTCTGGTTACTGATGCTGGTACGGATATTACCCGCGTTTTTACAACCTGTTTATATTTCCACCGCCTTAGCGGTAGCGATAGCAAACGGTAATAAGAAGTACGAAAACGAACTAATGAGTATTGTTTTCAGTGGTGTGGCAATTGCGATGGTGTCAACCGTTCCGTTTGCCACCTGGTTAGCCAGTCAGTTTTCATGGGAATATTCATTTATTATCCAATCGATAGTAAGCATTATAGCTCTTTTAGCCATTTATTTCTTCCTACCCGATATGCCGGTAACAGCGAAAAAATCGTATGGAAGTCAGTTAAAAATATTGACTCAGCCAACATTTATTGTCAGTACGGCTATGAATTTTTTTATGATTGCCGGGTGGTTTTCTACCTACAGTTATTTTGCCGAATACCTGAACAAAGCTAAAGGTCTGGATAGTATGATGGTTAGTTATATGTTGTTTCTGTTCGGTATAATTGGCGTCATCGCTAATCGTATTTCAGGGAAGATGCTTAATAAAACTATAGCCAATACCACAGCCTTGTTTTTATCCGGTACTATTCTGATTCCGTTATTGTTGCATTTTTCAGACACGAACACCATCGCTATAATTTTCGTTATTGCACTTTGGGGCTTTCTGTATTCCCCTAGTTTTCTGAATGCTTCCACTTATATGATTTCATCAGCACCTAAGTCTTTGGAATTTGCCAATAGTCTTGCCACTTCATTCGGGAATCTGGGTATTACCGTAGGCACAACCGTTGGAGGATGGATTATTGCTACAAAAGGAGTACAATACACTCCCTGGCTTACATTACTATTTGGTGTATTAGCATTTGCAATGATCGTATTGCGGAAATACTTGGAGAAAGGAAGTATATCGGTACAGAAAGACTAATTCCTTCTTTATTTACAACTTTATAAAAAGCCCGGATAGTAGAATCCGGGCATTTATTTATATCCCTATTTACTTTATTCTTCCTCTAATAAATAAAAGCGACTCTCTTGTTTTATTACAAACTCTAATTCAATATTTTAAACTTTATTAGCCTATAAATTAGGTAAAAACACGTATTGCGTTATTCTACACAAATTACTTTCTTTCGGATCTAACTGTATCTCTAGTTGTTAGCGAATTAAACTTCAAAAAATTAACTTTAATCTCAAATAATGGCATTAATAAATTGTCCTGAGTGTGGAACAGAAGTTTCCGATAAAGCTGAAAAATGCTTAAAATGTGCTTATCCAATAACCAATAACAATAGCAAGAGTGATAATATTAGCTCAAATTCAAATTCGAGTTCCAAGAACGAAACGAGGGTTGTGGTTAAAGCAAAAGAGGGTTGCTTTCTTCAAACTTTAAATACGGGTTGCTTTATCATTGCTATAATAATTGTTATATTGATTCTGGGAGTTCTACGCTAAATTGTATAATGTCACATAATAGCAATTTTGTAAAATTGGGACTTTTAGCAAGTTTTAAGACTATTAGTAATAACACGCAACAATTAACAATCGGTAGAAAAAATGTGCAAAACTTATAATACCATTGGCTCACTAACGACTTTAAAATCAAATTTAATACAAAATAACATCCATGACTTTAAGTCATTAAAAGAAGTTATTGATTTTCAAAAGTCATATTCGATTCTCCGACAACAATTGATTACGCATCACGAAAATCTTATTGAACAGGAAAAAAAGATACTCGATATCGATTTACCGAATTTAGACACAACAATTGCAACGCAAAGGCAACAATCAACAGAACGATTAACCAACGAAATTGATATGCTGAAACAAAAACTGCATATTACAACAAACAGCACCCAAAAAAACATTTTCCATAAGGTAATCAGTAGTTTAAAGCAACGAAACTATAAAAGAGTAATAAAGCATAAAGAAACCCATTTTGATAGTAAAGTCAATGCAGCAGTTAGCCAACTTATTACCAATTATCAAGTCAAAACCAATCGCTATCAATTTATAACAGCTCATTTTAACGATGCAGTAAAACAAAGTGCGCAAAATTCTTTATATGAACTTGAAAGAAAAAAATCGGTAATCGGTGCACTTAACAACTACATTTACGGCGCGTTAGGCGAACAAAAAGTAGTTAAGACATTAGAATCGCTATCGGATGATTATTTTTTAATTAATGACTTTTCAGTTACGTTTTCACCTGCAATCTACAATAGGCGCGAAAATGAGTATATCAAATCAGTTCAGATTGATCATATATTGGTAAGCCCATCGGGAATATTTATTATTGAGACCAAGAACTGGAGTGAAAAATCTTTGGAAAATCTGAGCTTACGTTCGCCTGTGGATCAAATCAAAAGAGCAAATTTTGTATTATTTTATCTGCTAAATAATGAGAAGAGTAACTATCATTTACACTTAAACAGTCATCATTGGGGAGACAAAAAAATACCGATCAAAAATCTAATTGTATTGATCAACACAAAGCCACAAGAGGAATTTCAATATGTAAAGATTGTGACCGTAAACGAGCTTCTTAATTATGTAAATCATTTTAAACCTATATTTTCATCCGCTGAAACAAAGAGAATAGCTGAAATGATTTTACGGATTAATGGGTAAAATAGATAAATCCACTTTTAAAAATCATATTTAAAAACTAACAATCAACAAGTTACACACTAACACTTTAATTTATTAACTTCGTTTTATTCAGCTGAGC
This sequence comes from Flavobacterium sp. 40-81, assembly GCF_001898245.1. NCBI lineage: Bacteria > Pseudomonadati > Bacteroidota > Flavobacteriia > Flavobacteriales > Flavobacteriaceae > Flavobacterium > Flavobacterium sp. 40-81. The sequence continues at coordinate 50,447 of NZ_MKTM01000021.1, read as the reverse complement.
GAACTCAGTTTCAATTTCCGTAACAGTCGTCATACCCTGAAATGTTGCCGCAAATATTAAATTTAACTACTAAAAAAATAAAAATGAAAAATAAAATTATTCGATTATTTGGAGATAGTAAAATTTTGGTTGTAGTGTTTCTTTCTTTACTGTGTGCCTCATTTTATTCATTTTATTACAACATTCCTTTCCTATCTTGGATTATTGTAATTCTTTTAAATACATACCTAGTTTATGTAGTTTTTTATGCATCCATAAAAAGTGATTCTCATAAAGGTGAAAATTGGTTTTGGGGTAAAGTCATTCCAAACCGGTTTTCCGGAGTAATTGTATTTGTATGTATTTATTTATGCATAATTCTTGGATTTTCAGAGATCCTATTAGCAGAAGAAGCTCCAAATTGTAATACCAAAGAATGTGCATTTTTCAAAAGCTTCATTTCTTTAACTTCATTTAGTTTTGATAATTATGACGGGCAAACATGGCATTTGCAAAAAATACAAATGTGGCACTCCTTTAATGGATTGCTTCTATTAACAGCAACGTTCGGGTTCTTAATTTCTCGCATTTCAAATTTTAAAGAAAAAATTTCATTAGAAAAATTGGATCAAAAAATAGATCTTTTAAAAAGATCCGAAGAAGACAAAATAAAAATCGAAAAACTTCATCAATTTCTTAATGAAAATCAAAATCTCACCTCTGAGGTCCGCGAATTAAAATTAAAAATTGAAAATTTGAAGAATTCCAACAATTAACTGCAATCTTAAATAATAGCAGATCCTCAACTTCAAGTTTTTCTTCACGAAAAATACTATCTTTAATCAAAATTATCCCCAAAGGTTCTAACACAATAGATCCAAACAGCAACCAAACATGATTAAAATAAATCTAAACGCACTTGAAGGCGAACTTGATATCGAAATCAAAAAAAATGATGATCACTATAATCTAATCGTCATTCTTTCGAAATCGGACTACTTTCAGGAAAACGGTAAGGCCTGGCATAAAAAAATTGAAGACAATCAAACGATATTTAAAATTGCTGACCTGATTAAAGCGTGTTATACTACTCCATCCATCCCCAAAGGCATAACAATTAATGACGGTATCAGTAGAAAAATCAGTCTGGAAGATTCCGTTTCTATCCATCTCGCTCTTCAAAATAGCTATTATACAAATACAAATGAGTCAGAATTAATAAAAAGTATCTTTGAATATGTTTGCGAACTGATACAGGATCCGGTTCTGGAAAAATATATAAACGTTTTTGATTACTCTAAATAAATTAACAGCGATATAAATCATTACTGTTTAATCCTTCGGGTTTTCGGGTATCCTGTTTCACAACAAATATTTTGTAAATTGACGCATCGTTTTTAAACCTCAAACGTTAGAAACAAAAGCAATTTTATCAATATCGGAAATATGGATTCAAATAAAGGTTTCAGATTATCGGCAGAAGCAAATACGTACAATTCGGCATTACGGATTATAAAATCCAAAGGCTACAAAATATTTTTATATCCGGACCAAAGTGATGACCTTTACGGTACGTATTGGGCGATAAAAGAAAACCGGGATTTTATTGCTGAAGATCCGCTACAATTATTAGGAATCATTACGATTTGGGAAACAAATGGGGATAAATGGAGCGGACCAAATCATGAAAATATACGGGACAAAATCGCAAGTAACGCTTTTCCGGATAGTGTTGCGGATATTGAAAAACTGAGCGAAGAAGACTTTGAAGTACTGGTTAAGGACTATACTATTTTTTTAAATCGAATTTTCCCGAAACAAGTAATACCTGTCAACCCAACAAGACAAGCGTTTTTTGATGTAATCAGTAACTTCTACAAATGGGATTTGGAACAATTTTACGAATGGGAAAAATAGCACCTTTACAAGGCTTCAAAACGTAAACTACAATTTTATGGAAACAACATTTGAAATAAACGATCAAAACCTTTTACACTTTTTGGCTGCAACAAAAACGAACGATTCTTGTGGTGGCCATACCGATTTTTTGGAATGGCATAACGAAACGGAAGAATTGAAAACGAACCTGACTAAAATCGGACAAATTGCAATTCAGCCCAACGAAAAGCAATGGGATTCCCAATATTGGGGACAGGATGCTAAAATTCAGTTAGACCGCTACCCGTATTACGGTTGTGAAATTTTCCAATGTCAGAAATGCAACACTTTTTTCTTTTATTATTTGGAATCAGGCGGACATGGAGCCCAAAAAAGATATCGGGTTATCAGAAAAGATTTAATCGACATGGAAACCATTAAACCTGCTCATCCAATTGTAATTGACTATAAAGGCATGGATTATATGATCTATAAAAACCCCGACTTAACCTATGCTGTTTCAATTAGTAAAAATATAGGAATCGGTTTAGACGTTTACCACCAACTATCAAAAGAAGAGCAGGAAGGTTATCTGCGGGATGGCATAAATAGTCTGAACAACAGAATAAAAGATATGGATTTGAATTATAGCAATTATAAGGTAACAGCGTGGCGATAAAAACGGTGGCTAACACAGGATTACGAAATGGGTAGTTTACGTTCTCTCTTCCCGAAAAAGCGCTATCTTTAACAGAACGTAACCGGTTTGCTGCTCCACTCCTATCGCAGAGCCCGGACCGTTAGGCATCATTGTAAACAAATCGTAAATCCTAAACCAATACAATTATGGCACTTATCAATCCTCATATTAACTTTAATGGTAATGCTGAAGAAGCTTTTGAATTTTACAAAGCTGCTTTTGGCGGAGAATTTTTAAAAATTGTCCGATTCAAAGATTTGGAAAGCCCTGAATTCCAGGTAAGCAAAAAGGAAGAAAATAAAATTATGCATATTGCGCTGCCAATCGGTAAAAGTAATGTGTTAATAGGAAATGATGTTCCGGAATTTTTAGGAAGGGTCAATGAAAATGAAAACAGAAGTAAAATTTCAATTAGCACAGAAAACAAAGAAGAAGCAAATCAATTATATTATGCACTTTCCGCAGGTGGAAAAATTGAAATGCCCATTTCGGATAGTCCATGGGGTTCCTATTTTGGCATGTTTAGAGATAAATACGGCATTGAATGGATCATAGAATTTGATCCAAAATATAACGGAAGGATATAAAAACAACGAACGCCTGACAATGGTTTGACATAATAGCAGGTTGCTTAATCAACTAAAAAACAAAAAAATCATTTTAAATTGAATCATTCAGGTACTATCAGCGCAAGGATTTTCTTTCTGAAATCACGAATAACGAACAATGCCATTGTTTTTAGACGTGGGCCTACCGATTGGATTCAGATGAGTGTCTGGAATTTGGATAACGACACGCTGGAACCCGGGCAATGGATCAATAAAAAAGTACCGATGCGAAATTGTGATGTCTCGCCTTCCGGAAAATACCTGATTTACTTTGTCGATAATTTTGAATACGGAAACAGCAGAACAATCATTAGTAAACCGCCATTCTGGACCGCGCTTACCGTTTGGGAACACGGCGATGCACTTTTTGACACCGGAGGCGGATTATTCGCTGACGAAAAAACGGTATTGCTCAATTTAGATTCCGCGCAGGCACTTGAAAAATATCCCGTACCGTCTCACCTTCACGTTTCTACATTTCGAACACAAAAAGAATATTCGCTACGGAAAGGACATGTCAATTTATTACACGAACATCGGTTGGAAATGAACGGATGGACAGAACAAAATGATCCTGGTTTTATTCAAAAAGAAACGGAACAATTAACTGTAGTCAGTGATAGCTGGTCGAAAGCAGACCCGAAAAGTATAGAACCTATCGTTCCGAAACTTTGGAAAAAACCAATCACCAATAGTGCTGCTTTGTATATGATCACCTTTTACCATCCTGAACAACGCAAAAACGTGGATCTGTTTTATCTGGGAAGAAAGGACGGGAAAACGAAACTCAAAGACATTACATGGGCAGACATTGATAATAGCAACAGAATAATTGCTACTAAGGAAGGGAAATTATATGCTTCAAAAATAGCCGCCGACGGTTCCGTTGACTACACTGATCTGGAACTATTGCATGACCTGAATTCCCTAAAACCAGGTTCAATACAAACACCATTTAATATGAAAAGTTGGGAAAACTCCTGATAGCACGGTTTTTGGATCCGGCAGACTGATTTATATTTACCTTTAAAAGTTTAAATAGGATCGGGTAACCCATTTGTCACCGAGATCAGTTTTACACCAGCCGTTTACTTCTTCAAAAACAAAAACTTCTTCGTCTTTTTCAATCCGGTCAATTTTAGGGAAGTTGGTACCGGGACCCGTTCTCACATTTAAAATCGTAGCATTTACGGTGGCTCTTTTCACCGCAACCGTATATCTGGCCGCAACCCAGTGGGATTGGGTATTGGATATTTTCAGCCAGCCGTCTTTTTCTTCATACACACGCAAAACAGCTCCCAAAGGAATACCGGGACGATCGGCGGCTTTCGGACTTCCGGCATCCGGTTGCGTACGCACATTAAGACTGTTAGCCGTTACGTATACATATTTCCGGATAGCACTGCTGTCGGTTTTAATCGGATGGCTGCCTAACTTTGCTCTTACTAAAGGGGCAAAATGGTTTTCAAAATCGGGTACTTTATTGCCGCCAAAAAAGTTGGTTCCCGGGCACGATTTATTGTTTCCGGTTCCATTGTTCCGGACACCATTATCCAAACGGAACCAATGGTGATAGACTATTGTATTGGAATTAACCGGAAGATTAAACCGTTTACATAAAGCCGCAGTAATCGCGATAATCGCATCCTTTTGCAGATTCGTCATCACATCGGCATTATGATCAAAGTTTCCGAAATTCTCGATACAAATCGCATTTGCATTCTGGTTTGTAATACAGGCCGGTGACTTTTCCATACTTCTGCCGGTCACAACCGTTCCGTCCGGAAAAATAGTAAAATGCTGCCCGATATCCTGCCATCCGTTTTGATTGACATGATAATTCTTCATCGCTAATTGCCGGTCAAAATGATTGTTTCCCATAAAATGAATATAACCGGGCACATAAGTATGATGCTGTTGAATTTTTAAAATAGTCCGTCCGACTCTCCGATTTGAAATCCAGGTTTCAAATTCTGCAACGGTCATTTTGGTAAATCCGTATTTTGCTTCCATAGCACAGCTTTTTTGATCTCTTAAGACTATCTAAATTAACAACTTAGCCTTTACCGGTCAATACGAAAAAATACGTGATTTTTAGTCCCCGATTATCTTTGACCAGTATGGTAACGAAGCAAAAATGGGGCATAATCTCCCCATTCTTTACTCTTTACTCTTTACTCTTTACTCTTTACTCTTTACTCTTTACTCTTTACTCTTTACTCTTTACTCTTTACTCTTTACTCTTTACTCTTTACTCTTTACTCTTTACTCTTTATTCTTTATTCTTTATTCTTTATTCTTTATTCTTTATTCTTTATTCTTTATTCTTTATTCTTTTTACTCACTCCCTGCATAAATGATATAATTGATCACATAATACGGTTGCATGGTATTATGAAATCCGTCCCCACCTGTTCTATCGGTTCCGGATAAGATCCTATCTCCTTTAGCCGGTTCTAGTTTTGTTTTATATGGTAAATCACTATCACTGTTACCGTCAAAACTTCTGCGATGTAATCCGAAATCACCATTATTTATTGTATGATTATGACTTGGTATTTCGCCAACCGTTAATCTGTGTTTATATTCCCCTCCCGTCTGCCCAAGAGGCCAAGAAGTCTTGTTGTCGAAATTAGGATATGTACCGTCCGATTGGGAATTGTTATTCGCTTCCCCTGCACCGATTAATGTTCTTCCCGCAAAATTAGGAGTATAGCCGTTTAACAATTCTCTTAAGGTTTTATATTTTACCGGTATCTCTCTGCCATCACATTTTAACCAGCCGTCCGGTATTAAAGAATCATTAAATACAAATGGTAATATTGTTCCCAACGGAACCTGTGTAAAATCTGTAATTGTCATAGTATTATTTTTAGGTTGTTAATGGTCCTCTTGCTTTTTGCTTTTTGCTTTTTGCTTTTTGCCTCTTGCCTCTTGCTTCTTGCTTCTTATTATCTTACAGTTTCGTTTTCCGCTACAGCCGGTAATACTAACTGCTCTATTGCTTTCAGGCGATCGTTTGTTTTTAGCTGTTCTTTTTCCAGTTTGCTTACCGTTTGCACCAGGTTTGCATTCTTTGCCTCCAGCATTTCGATACGCTTTAATAATGCCTGAGTTGCGCTAACATTGAGCATCGCAATCGCTTCATAATCCACAGAATGAAAATCATGAACTTCTTTTCCGTACACAAAAACACTTCCTTCTTTCGTACAATTAACCCGGATTGCCTCTTTATTGATCGCCAGAATATCGGTAAGTATTACGTCACCGCTAAAAACCAGTTTGATTTTATCACCAACAGCAAGGTCTTTTGAGTTGACCGGTATCCATCCGTTTTGAATAGTACTTAACTGATAAACATTCGGGATAATCTCAGTCTGCTTAGTCGTCACAGCTAGCGGATATACTTGCTCCACCTGCTGAGCGATCACCTTTTTATACAACTGATTCCCTCTTTGCACCGAATCGATCATCTTATAATCTGTTATCACAATTTTCGAAAGGATATCAAGGTCATTCGCATTATTACTTACGCCCAAAATCTTTTTGATACGCGCGTCAGAAACCACATTAAACTGTTGTGCGGTTACACCGTCTGTCGCATATATCGAATTTTTTACAGTCCCCGATTCCATCACTTTAGAACTTCTGTAGCCATAAACAAACATTCCGCTTGCATTGATACTTTGTTCTCCGGAAACAACTAATCTGGCTTGTGTGGGCGTAGACGTACCGATACCAACGTTTCCGTTCGCAAGAATTTTCATTGCATCTGTACTTTGCGCATATAACGGATTCGAAAGGATAAAGAATAGAATTCCTAATAACCGATAATTTTTTTTCATGGTAGGTATATATTTGATATGAGTTTTTAATTCGCTGTTTTACAATTGAGTTGCGCTCCTTTGGTTACGGTAAATCCGGGTTCAAACGAAATACTGCCGCCGGAATTAAGAATAGTGTTTACAGAAGGCGCTACCGTAATACCTTTTACCGTAATGGAATTAGTCGCACGATAAACAGTATTCGTCTTTAAATTCGCCTGGTCGACTACATAATCGTTTTCAGCCAATTTACCGGCTGTAACTGCGATCAGATTCGTAGCCGTAACGGTATAAAGTGTTCCGTCCGGAGCCAACACTATATTCTTCTTTGTGTTTTGAATAGTGTCATCAATAGCAATTGCAAAGGCATTCGGATTGTCTGTATTGGTTTGAAATCCCAGTATTTTTTTTGTTTTACTATAAGGATCGGTTGCATAAATATGAGATGAAGCATCCGTTACTAATACCGATGCATTATCCAGTTCAGCTGATTTTTCGAAAACCTCAGCTATATTCAAGTCCGCATTATACTTTGCTAATTTGAAATTAAAAACAAAAAACACATTGGATTCCGCATCAACTACCGGCTGTGATATTCCGGTATTCACCGAACTTCCGGATGTTATAAACTGTGTTCGGGAAATACCGCCTTTATCGTCAAGATCAAATACAAAAAGTTTGTTACCGTTGTCAAAGCCGTTAAGAACAAAAACTTTAGCATTATTTTGGACAACCGGCGCCGGAATATAAAAATTAGTATCATTCTGATAACCGTCCAAAACATAATCGGATGTGGCAATTATACTTCCGTCCAAATTATCCAATACGATCAAACGACTCTTTTTTTGCTGCGTATCGACCGCTATAAAAAAGGCTTTGCTTTCATCCGGACTTAATGAAACCGGACCGTTAATTTCATTGGCTTTCGGTTCGTATTTCCATCGTATTTTACATTGCGGATAAGCCGAAAGGGCAACAATACCTGTATCCGATGGCAGATAAAGCGTACCGTCGTATCCGATTGCTGCGTTATTGTTGATGGCTGACAACTGCTTGTTGGTGGTATCCGACAGGGATTTACTAAACAGTGTATTTCCGGCATTGTTTAAATCCAATATGCTTAGTTTTCCGGATTTGGAAATATAATATAAACGTCCCTGTTCATCGATCAAAGGCCATGATTTAGCAACATCATCTACGTCTTTCTGCCATAGCACATTTCCTTTCGAATCCAGTTGCTTTACATAAAAGACTGCCGATGTTCCTGTAGTTGACTGTGTAAATACTACCGGTAAATCTTTATAGATGGCAAGCGCTCCCGTAGGACCGATTTCCTGTATATATCCGCCACCATATGGAAGTGTACGGATTTTCGCTTCCTGAACAATAGTATTACTCTTCCAATTCAGCAAACTATTGTGTTGTACATTTCCAAAAGGTTGCGCCCAATCTTCCCGAAACGGATACGGATCGATCTCGTAAGCCACCAGTAATTTTGGTTTTTTGGAGAAATTGGATGGTGTTTCTGCTGTTATCGAAGAAAAAAACCGGGTATCCTGCCCTTTTTCTGGTGATCGTGTTGCTAAGGATAAAATACCGTCCGGGAGAAAATCAGTAACCGGTTTAAGGGAACCCGGAAACTTGAGTTTCATCGATATGGATGTGGTACTCTTCCGGATCTCAGCTCGTCCCACAGGTCCTTCCGTATTATTATTTAAAATGGCCCAGCTTAATTTCGGATCGGTTAAGCTCGTTTCTGTTCCCGTCCACCCGTTTGTACCGCGTAAAGCCGTTATCATCTGAACTGAAAAATCAGACATATTAACATTCGGTCTGTTGTATAATTTCAGATTTAAAGTTTCAATCTTGGCGTTAGCCGGCAAATTTCTAAAGTCAAATTTAAAAAATGACTTATTGGTTTCGTTTCCTTTGTCATCTGCTGCAACTCGTAAATCGTTATTACTTTCTATCGGTACTGCCTTATCGATTTCCGGTAATAAAGCGGTATATTTTGATTGTGCAAAAAGTGTCTGTGATTTTGTAAGCAGCACCAACAATAAAAGCATGTAACTATACCCTATTTTATTCATAATCGTTCTTTTAAATTGGTAAACTAGGTTAAAATTAAAGTCTGGCCGGTAGCTACCGGTATCCAGTAAAACAAATCGGAATAGGTAATTCCCAGATCACCTTCATTGGTAAAGACCATATACCACAAGCAACCTTTAAAAAAGGCCGTTACAATTTTGGCTTGTTTTGTAGTTGCAAAACTGTCTACTCCCGCTGCTGTATCCATTTGATTGCTACCGTATTTGCCGTTGTTTAACGTAACTCTGTAAAAATATTTCTTTTTGTTTTCCTGCTCCTGATAGCCGCCCAATAAGAAAACACCCGTACTGTCTATCGTATCTTTACCAAGAAAGGACAACCCGGAAGACAAATACGTATTATTATTGATGATCAATGGTGTAATGGTCGTCCAGTAGTTTTTGTCCCATTTCCAGATATCTGAGGTTTCACTTCCGCCTATTTCCGAAAAACCACCACCTATCCATAAGGCTTTTTTACTTCCGTCGGTATTCAATTCAGTCGTAATCCCGCTAAGACATCTTGATTGCCACGGCATTTTTACAGGATTGGTTTTATCGGGATTTACATTTCCGTTTATTCCTATGTTATCCCATATCTTACCGTCACCCGACACCCAAATATCTTTTAAAGCGGCACCCCATTCATCGACACCACTCATCAGCCAGATTTTATCCTGATCACCATGCGGGAAAATTGCACAGGAATGTCCCATACGGGAAACCCAGGGTAGGTTGTCAACAATCGTTACTCTGGAACCGATTTCCGCATCCATATTTACAATGGCAACTGCATTATTAGTCTCCATCGGTTTGATATAGCTCCCACCAATAAAAAACAGGCGCCCGTATAATTCTCCCGCACTTTTCATATGCAATAAAGGAGCCGTCGCAAAAGGTTTCAAATTGTTTTTTTCTTTATCGGAAAGGAGTACGCTATGCCAATTTTCAGAAAAACCTTCGTTGGTATTTGTATAGCCGATATGATCAATCTGTGTTATTTTATTTTCCGTTTTCAGCATTAAGCTATACAGATAGGATGCATCCTGAGCGGCACAAAAATTACCGATTTTAAAGGACGCATACGCTCCGGTCGGATTTGCATTGGAATATAATTTTGATTCCCCTAACGCCCGGACCAATATCGTTTTGGTGATGGAAACAGTTCCCATCTGTACTTCTAAAGTATACGAGTGATCTCCATTAGCGATATTGGCTATGGTATAGTAATCCCTTTCGGCAGTACCGCGTTTTAATTCTTGCAGCCCTTCCCTTAAAATATATTGGGAACCTTTAATATTCCAGGATAAAGTAACCGGTGCGTTACGCTGTACCACTGTTTTATCCGATTCAAACACGTTAATTTCCGGTTTGGCTTCCTCAGCAATCACTTCAAAAGGAATGGATACAAGCGGTTTCGGATTGGTCGGATCGTTTTTATCTTTAAAACTTAGTTCTATTATAGTCGACGGTGTTGCAATGATACATTTTTCCGCTCTTATTTTTACAATCAGATAAGTATAGGCATCGTCATAATCTCTCGGAAAGTTATACATCCGTTTTCCCGGATTATTGTTATCGTATGAAAGTTCACAGATTTTTACCGGAAAAGTCGTTGTCTTATTTCCGTCGTCCGTTTTGGCCCATAACTCACAACTCAGCTTTTTTAAATCGGCTGCCGCTACCAGTGTATCCAAATTTTCAATCGTAAAAACCCCCATCAGTAAGATGGCCTTTTTTTCTTCCTGAGCGATCATTATATCCAACGCCAGTGCTTCCCCATTCGTAACCGAATTACTGCTACCGGTAGTTACATATCCCATATTTTTATCTTTTAATTATTCGTTTTTAAATTGCTTAGCCGTAGCCATCCTTCGTAAACCTGCTGTTTTTTAAATCCGGAAATCTGCTTGTTTTTTCCTTCTGCCAAAGCTTCATCATTCTGCCAGGTTGTTACATCCGATTTATGAGTCCACTTCCAATTGGCATTAATTCCGGCCGGTATCGGAATATCCGGAGCTACTTTTTCGGCTATAAAAGGAGCTACCCTAAAACCAATGTCCAGTTGCGATAACAAACGTCCCGAATTATGATTGAACAGTTCAACAAACTTGGTAGGCAAAATTCCGGTGGCTAAATGTACCCCTGCCGAAGGATACAGCAATAAAGTTACTTTAACCGGTTCCTGATTCAGGTTTAATTTTAATGCCGTATTCTTTGCAAAAAAGGAATCGGAATCACTAAAATTGAATTCCGGCGCGTTTGTAACTGTATGAAATACTTCACTTTCCGTATCGGCAAAATAACCGATCACACCATTTTTTTCCATTTCATAATCCCCGATTGTAAGCGGAAATTTAACGGTTTCTATATTCCCCGTATCTTCTTTCCCGGATTGACTCCATCGTTGATCATAACAAGGAAGCCCTAATGATTCCAAACCTACCGAACAACGCACTAAAGCCAAAGGCTGACCGTATAATAAGGCCGATGTCGTATTCTGTAAGGCCGTATTTCCGGTTGCATTTAAACTTACTTTATAAGCCAGATCCAGGATACCCGAAGCCTTGCTTCCGCTATTTAGTGCCTCCAACAGCTTTTTTAACTGCGGATTTGTTGTGAGTTCCGGAATTATATTTCCACCCGGAAAGGGTTGTTTTATTAATTTAAGTCCTTTATTTTTGGTAAGATCCGATGCGATTTGCAGAACTACGATTTCATTTCCATCTCCGTCATAAACCAATATACTATTATCCAGATAATTGGGAACGAGCCATCCTAAAACCGGACTGTCCGTTTTTCCGGTATCCTGATAGATGATATTATCATCGGTATTTAACCAATTGAATTGCAAACGGGAAGGCTGAATAATTCTTGGCGGTAACGGAATGATCACACCTGATTCTTTGTCATCGCCTTGTAACGTAACCGAGCAAGCTATATTGGAGATATTCGTATCGTCTTCCACTATTACTTTTTTTACCTGTCCGAAAGCATCCACAATCGAAAAGCTTTTTATTTTTAGCGCGCCCGAACGCAACGGATTAAAAACAGTGGCGTCTGTCCCGTTTATATTCCCGGGATCGCAACCCAGCTTATATCCGTCTTCACTGATCACATTTAACTCATTCCGGTCAATCTGATATTCCGTATTAAAATTATAATCGGGATCACTGCTATACAGAAATGGCGGTAATTGAATATCGGTTCGCTGCATTAATAAATTTTTATGCAAACCGCTTAATGCCTGTGCAATCAGATTAAATTTTCCGTATTTATCTACTATGGCTTCCGGAACGGTCTTTTTCAGATTGGCAAAAACCGAATTCGAAAACGGACTTATACCGCTAATTGAAACCGGCGTTCCCTCTTCTTTAGTTGCTTGTTTTTTAAAATACAGTCCTTCTTCTAATTTCCATCCGGTCGAATCTGCAAGAAGGTCCAGATTCTTTATATCCGGATTATTGGATGTATAAACAATATCCCAAACCATAAACAACGGTGTCCATGCCTGTTCCCATCGGGTAATGGAAAAACTTTCGTGTGCTTTTTCTTTGTCTTTGTAATCCGGTTCGGACTGTATTTCCCTTACTTTTTGGGCAAAATCTTTTATAACGGCACTGGTTTTGTCTTTTCCGTCTCCCAATTGCGCGTCGATATAGGCTTGTAACGCGATATCTATTGAAAGCGAGTGATCCAATAAAAGTGTTTCTGACACCAATGCTTTTATAGCGGCAAAAGGTATTTTAGGATGCTGCAATGCATTTACTGCCGGAATGTTCATCTGACTAGCCGAAATCGTTACCGGGATCGTTGTAGTATTATAAGGCACATTCAAATAAAGCTTTGTTAGCAACTGCTCTTCCAATCGGCAATTGATCTCTTTATCAGTGGTCTGAAAAGCCGGTTTTTCGGTATTTCCGATTCCGGATCCGCAAAAGAGCACAACGGGATCATTTGGTTCCCAAAAACGGTCTTCTAAGACTTCTTTTAGTTCATATTCCGGATTTGCTCCTGCTAATTCTTTATATTGTCGTAAGTCAGATGTTCGTTGCTGAATTTCTCCGTCGAGCAGATTTACTTCTACTTTTTTAGCCACCAACTGATCCAGTATTATTTGTCGTGAAGCGTCATAATCGAAGTTTTGAACCGTATAATTGTTCACGGTTTTATACGCTTGTTTGTACCATAAAAAATAATATTCCTGTTGTAGGCTTACTATTTCCTGTTTGATTTTATTACAATTGATCTGCGTTTCGTTTAACGTATTTAATTCTTTTAGAATAGCATTGTTTTCAGGAAAATGCGGTCTTTCGTCCTGTTTCTCTTCCAAAGCCGTATCCGTAGCTTCAACCCGACTGATTTCCCAGATTGAGCTTCTGTTTTTAGGTGTAAAACCTCTTTTATGAATTTCCGTTTGAATGGATTTCAGACCCGGTTCATTTTTGCTATCGTCCAGAAACTGATATTGCAAGGCATTTAACAGTTCTTCCACTCCCGGTTTTTCAATTGTATTACTTTTGATAATCTGGGCGCTTAACGATTCAATGGCTGTATTTCCTACGTAAACCTGTACTTCTCCTTCCGGAACACCGCTTTTTAGCGCACTGTTCCACTGAATACTATGGATGGACGCATGCAATAAACACGATTCCGGATAGGTTTCCTGATCGCATTTCCACTGTTGTTTAAACCAATCCTGTGTTCTTTTTTGACGCACCTGTGCTACTGTTGCTTTTACTTCGTCAAAATCGAAAGGAGCTAACGGATCTGTGGCGGGATCATTATACCAACCGGTAACGACATAGGTAACGGTACAATCAGAATTGATGTCGGCCATATCATCGTGAAAACCATAAACATTTTTGCTGCTGTGATATAAAGATGCAAAATACGGATTCACCGCTCCTACACCGGTTAAAACGGGTGGCGTTACGCTATCTTCATAGGCAGCCGACCATTCGACAACCTTTCCGAGATTACTGAAATCCAACTTATCATTCTGTACTGTTATCCAGTTCGGTACGGGTTTATTATTTTTTATTGTATTTTTTTCATCACTTTTAACGATCCACATTCGGGATTCCATATTTTTCATCCCTTTATCCGTCCGGATACGAATCACCATCCACCGATTAGGTGTAAACGGAAACTGCATTTCTTCTCCTTCGTTTATAAAAGCGTGTTTTAATGCTTTGGGTAATGTCCAATGCAGGTGTACTCCTTTTTTGAGTTGTATTGTTTTGTTTGTATCCGGTTGTAAAACATTCCCCAGAATACTCTGATTGTATTGTTGCAATTGCGGACCTAAATCCATGCAATCGTTTTTATCGCTACCCAATGCCAGGGCTTCCATATACATGGGTACAAAAAGTCTGGAAGTATTACTCATGGCTATCGGTATTTAGGACGTTAATTGTTATACTCTTTTTTACCGGACTGTCGATCATCTGATAAGCGAACTCGGCTGATGTAAAATAAATACCTTTACTTTCTCCGGTGGTATTCATCCAGTGCTTAGCGGTTAATTTTTCTTGCATGATACTCGCTAAACCGGCTATATCAATAACGCCGTTTTGAATCAGTCCGTCGTTTAATTCGGCATTCACATCGGCAGTACCATCCGTTATTTCCTGATTCGTACCATCTTCATTTTTTAGGTTTTTGAGATAAGTACTATTGTTTTTTATTCCGAAATGTAATCCTTCGTAAGGTTGTTTTATTGTGATGTCAGCAATATTACCGTCAAAAATTCCCAGGAAAATATCCGAATCGATACGTTCAAAACGCAAAGCAGGAAGTAGCTTTCCATCGGCATCAAAAGCCGTAATCTCGAGTCCGCGCCAACCGGAAACAAGATCCGACCGAAGTAAAAACCCGGTAGTATTGAGTTGTCGTCCTTTTCTTTCGATTGTCCCGCTGCTGATATCGATTGACTGTGTTTGATACCCGTCTATAAAATTACCGTTCACCGCCTGTTCCAGCAGCGCATCACTTTTATTGATTCGTCCAATACTAAGTGCACCGTCCAGTAAGGCTTCTATCCAGTTCGGATCGACATAAAACAATGCAAGTGTTCCGGTATAGCTTCCCGTATTTTTCTGATGCTCTTTTTGCAAAAGAAATTCATGGGGAACGATATAAGAAAACGGGATTCCGTTTAATTTGTATAAGTTACCTAAAAACTGTTTGACTTCTTGCGGTATCGTCATAGGTAAATCAGAAATAGTTTCAACCGGAGATGTCATTTCTATTTCATGTAATGCACCCAAATAGCGCGTAACTTTATCTTTTATGTTTGTTTCACTGTCATCGCTCAAAATGGTATTCAGCTTATCGCCTCTTGACTTTCCGGCTTCGAGTTGATTTTGTGCCATCCGCCAATTCAGAATGGCTTTAGAAAATTCCTGATTCTGTAACGCCAGAATACGTCCTAACTGCCAGGCAGCCGCAAAGGAAATATCAAAAAAACCGGTCGTTTTATCATATCGCAATGCCGCATCGGATGAAGAAAATGAAATACATTTTGAAGTTGCCGGAAATAATTTCGGTACAAACGGACCGTGGTACCATGAAATCGTACTCGCTCCGGTTCGGGTTAAATGTTCCAGCGGGACATATCCGGAATTAAAATATGACATTAGTTCCGGAGCATCATTACCCCGTTGAATTTTGATGCTCTTTACTTCCAATCCGTCCGCTAGCTGTGAAAAACTGGCATTTCCCGAATCTGTAAAATTCCAGTTGGCCAGTACAACCAACCGGGCTTTATGATTGTTAGGAATATTCTTTTTGGAATCAGCATCTTGCAGATAATCGGTATAACCTTCCAACGATACCAAAATAGCGGTATGCTGCTTTCCTTTTGTAGGCAGACGATTTCCTACGATAACCGCAAAAACGCCGGCTCCTTCCGCATTTATATCTGTAATTCCTTCTTTATCCTTATTGTCGATGCTTACCTCTTTGGCATGAGCCAACAGCGAAAGACTTTTCATGGACGGAATATAGTGTTCAAATTGTTCTTTTGTCAGGTCAATTGTAAAACAACCGTTGTTTTTATCTTCCCATTCCATTAATTTTAAGACTTCCTGACCGGTTGCTCCCGTCTCAAAAATATCAGGGCGGATAATCCCATCGTTAAGATTCGGTTGAATAATAGCTGCAATGGTATTTCTGTTGATTTGCAGGCTTTTCATTTCATCTTCATCAAAAAGCAATAATGTCATCCAGGGAACCGGTGGTGCTTCCTGCGGATTGCGTTTGCTCTCCGGAGTTGATGCTCTTTGGAAAACCGGGAGTTTTCCGTCTAAAGTACGTTCCCACGGTAATGTTCGTCGCGTAAATACCAAATGTGGTAATGATTCCGAATAGTTTCCCGATTTATTCGCGGGCGGGTAAACGGAATAAATATCGTTCGGATTAAGCGTAAACCGAGCGGCATCGACACCAAAATCGAATGTTTTTTTAATGTCCTGAATGCTTGCTTTGTCTTTTATAACCCGCTGACTGACTTCCGTTTTATATTTTCCGGCCACCATAGCAGGTAAAAAACATTGCACTATTTTTGTATTCTCACTCATTCTTTTACGTTTTACCCTAAATTTTATTCTACATCGGTACTATATTGCGGTAGTTGACCTATTTCACATATTACCGGAATACCGGTAAAATAATCGTCGTCATTGGTCATATTTCTGTTTATTGCTTCTTCATCGATATCCGGGAAGCTCTCGTCAAATCCGGTTTTAAGAAGCGCCACCATTTTTTCCCGTTTCTCTTTTACACTGTTTTCATCATATGTTTTTTCAAGAATACCGGTTACTTTTATATTGTTTACCTCATCATAATAACCTAGAACTTCAAAAGCATGATAGGCCTCGCCCGTTTTGGCCAATGTGAATTTCCAGTCGAATGTTCCTTTTGAAGCATCGAATAAGACTGAAAAATCGAACGTTCGTATTTGGGCAACCTGCGGCAAAACCGGTGGTTGAATGATAACACCACTCAACACATTGGTCAGTACTTTCGAAGTACCCGGATTGGCATTATTACTTTTCGATTCCTCACCTCCCCATAAGGCTTCTGCGACTCCTTTTGCAATACCGGAAACCATTACATCCATTTTTGTGTTATTCAGTACAACATCAACATTCATTTCAAATGCTACGGTACCTTTTGTAAAACCACACGGACGGATTCCTATATTTTTTTCTCTGTTTGCATAAATAATATTGCCTGTTTCCGATTTTATCACGGTACTTTCCGATACTTCTTTATCGTTGATTTTTAATTCGGATACCGGAATAAAAGAATCAATTGTAATCGCTAGCTGATGCGGATTGATTATCGGGAATTTTGCTTCCCCTTTTACTTCAATCAAACCGTTACTAATCGTTATATTAGTTGGATCCGGGTTAGAAACTGTATTTGCTTTCCCCTCTTTAAGTCGGGCATTGACCGGTCCGTTATTTTTCTTCTGTGGTATAAAACCGGTTGCAAATTCTTCCCATAGCAGTTTTTTCGGTGCTTTTTTCGAATGATCCCCAAAAGGAATAGTAAAGGAGAATATTGTCCAGTCCACATAGGCTTCTCCGGCAAATGGCGGTCCCCATATATGCAGTTCGGCACCCATTTCGAAGCTAAAATGTATCCGAATAAATAAAATTTTAATATTGGCCTCAATCTTAACCGTAATACCCATATCGATATAATAGTGAAACGGTGCCCATGAAATAAGCATATCGGCCCATATCACAATAGAGGCTCTGACAATTGAGGCATTAAAAAGTACTTCCCATTTACCGCCAGCCATAATTGCAGAAGCGGTAAGTGCGTAGTACATTTCTCCTTTAATCGATACCAGACTACTGATTTTCCAGCTTAATGCCAATCGCGGTACGGTTGGATAATGTGCCGGTTTTACAAATTTCGGATGATAACCGCCCAGTGTAATGACAAAATCGCCTTCATGTGGTCCTTTTATCCAGGTATAAAAAGCAAAACCTCCGGATAACTTACAGTCTTTCGAAAGAACATACGAGTTGGGCGTAATAACCGCTTCTACGGAAATCACATCACTACCCGGTCCGAAATGCGCCAAAATAGCAAGTTCAACATACACTATCGGTTCCGGAGCCATTGATTTTTCCGGCCAGCTCAATCGGGAAAGTCCCAGAATTGCAAACTCAAGCTGGGTTCCGAAATTAACCGTTAGCAGTACAAACGATTCAATTAGTTTAAATGAGGTAAATTTAATTCCGACAGCCAACCAGTAATCTCCAATGGAAATTTCTATCGGCTTTTTACCGTTTTTCATTGGTCTTTCCAGTGAAGCCAACAATGGTAACAGTCCTGTATCCTGTTCCGGTCGCATCGCCAAAGCGACTAACGGAAATAGCGCCACTTCGTTAATCGAAGGCACATTTATTTTGCGGTTATAACCGAACCCTGCGGCAATTCCGGTGACAAAAAAGAAAGCCGGGCCGCCAATAGGTCCGTCAAATACACCATAAATAAATAAGGATGCTTCATCAGCTACTTTAGCATAGGATCCGATGGCTGAAATGGTAAAACGACTTACTTTTATAATCGCTCCTCCATTATATACATCAATGGTTGTTTCTTTATAGGGCGCTGTGGTATGTAAAAAGGCTCCCGATATTTCGATTGGCGGCGCTTTATAGGAAAGTCCGAGACCTTCCAGATAGAAGTCAGGCATTCCGGGTGGCCATTGCAGTTTAAAGCCGAGACCAAATCCCATAAGCTGCATTCCCATGCCTTTCATTTCCATCGAGGCATCAAGCAGCAATACCACTTTACTGTCCTGATAAGCAAAACCCAATCGCTGTAAGGTTACCGGGCCTATTTTTTTATCTAACTTTTTCCATTTTGCCTTAGCAATTATTCCATCGCCTAGCGGTGTTACACTGGTAACTGCTGGTTGCTGTGGTTGTTCGGGCTCTTTATATTGCTGATCGGTTCCTTCGTTTAAAGCATAATATTCCTCAACACCGTTGATTTCCAGTTGTGTGGTAATATTAAAACCGGAACCTATTGCGACCGGCGGTAATCCTTCAAAACGTTTTAATTCCTCTTTTTCAAAAGTTCCGTTGGCATAAATCGCCAGTACTTCTTTAAAACCAAAGGCATTCCCCTGTGTTAAAACTGGTCCGGCCAAAGGCAGTTCCTCTAAATCCAGGTTGAGATCCGCACCCATTCCGAAGAACAAACCGGATGTGTTTTTTTCTTTTTTATAAAGTAAAAAGGCTTTAAATTTTTCGAGCGTAAATGACAGTTCCGGCATTTTATTCGTTACACTATCACCAAAGAATTTAGCGGCTAAGTTCCGTAAATCGATTGTTGTTTTTCCTGAATTCTGATAAGCGGCATACACATAACCGGCCTCATTTTCCTGAACAAAATTTAAGACAAAACGATGTTCATCCACCGATAAAATGCCTCCAAAAGCAAAAGCCGTTTTCGAACTGTTTTTCTGATAATCAATTGTTATAACAGCATCAAAATAGCTTTCATTAATTTTGATTTTACAATTGAATTCGATTTTAAATTCTGAAGCCTCGATTCCACCGGAACCATAGGTTACCGAAAACTGTTTAAATGTAACGGCATTTAAAATTTCGGGGATTACTTCCTGTTTTGTCGTACAGCAATTTATGATATCCTGTACGCTAATTCCGTTTTTATTTTCGGAGGTTAGAGTGGCATACAAAAAACTTTCCTTTGTTGCATCTTCTGTAATTCTGCTTCTATAACCGACAGCAATGTCAACAGCAATCGGAGCAGACGGATTTCCTAAATGAAATTCCGTTTGCCCCGTGATTTCTACTAAAAAAGAGTTATTCGTAGCCATAATAAACCGCAATGCTATTACTTGACAACCTATTAAAAAACGACAGGTCAGTCAATGCAAAGAGGATCCGTAATTTATAGATTAAACCGGATCCCTTTTGAATGGTAATGTTTTATTTTTAAAATCTTTTTCCTACGGAATATTATTTTTCAATTGCTTTGGTTGCAACTGTTACGGGTGTATTGGTTACTCTGAAACCTGCTTTTTTAATGGTGAAATTTCCGAATTTCATTTCATTCCCATCTTTTGACTGTACATTAAAGTCGAACGTATTTTGTGTTACGTTGTAGTAAAACTCTTTAAATTCGATTTCATAATCTTTTATGTCTTTACCGTCGCCTTGACCCGGAGGAAAGCTAACAGCTGTTTTATCACCTGATTTACCTTGAATCCAACCTACCAAATCGTTAAGTTTAATAGACGTACCCGGCGCTCCATCCTGTTTATCGCTAAAATCGATGATCAAGTCGCCTTTCGGATTTTTTTCCGACGGAATATTTCCAATTCGTACACTCACTAAAACGGCATCCGGTTTTGTTTCCGGGCCAATTCCAAGTTGTCCGTTAACGCTCACACTGTATTTGGAAACATCCACTAATCCGGTTATTGTTTTATTTTCTTTATCCAGCATTCCGCTAACAGCCCTTCCTCCTGCTTTAGCGCCATCGGTCCAGGTTACCTGGATGTTGTCTGTAGGTTTCCAGTCCGGTGCATCTCCTTTAATCGTAATGGTATCGGTTGTTGTTCCTTTAAAACTAAAGTTTGCCAAATCTGCTGCTTCAACAATAGCGGAACTGGTAAGGTTTTTAATTTCTGTGATTGTAATTGCCATAATTATTAGTTTTTTATTTTTAATGTTTAGTATTTAATGATATAATTCAGAGCCATCCATTTCGGGCGATTTTGTCCCGCAGATTCACCGCTGGTAAAAGCGGACAGTGCAACAGAAACCGAGTGGTTGTGATTTCCGCTAAATTCTGTTATCTGTTGTTTAATATCCCCTCCATTTGTATCGATCCCGGAATAACCTCCTCCGCCGAAATTTCTTTTATACCAGCCGGGATTAAACGCATGGAAATGGGAACCATCTGTTGAAGTTGAAAATTTTTGAGCAGGAGGATTTATAGTATGCGTATGTTTGTCGGCTTCTCCTCTTCTCCCCAATTGCTCGTTTCCGTTTGCCGGATTCGCACCCATAACAAAGGTTTGCCTTAAATCGGGTACATTAAACTGACCGTTAGCACCTCCATACATATTACCTATTATTTTAAAAAGGTCGTTTTTATCGCCGGATACCGGATAGGATCTTCCGTCGCACAACAGCCAGCCATCCGGCGCCTGCGTTCCGGCAAAAGTAATGACGGAACCTACCGGCATCAGACTTCCGGTTTTATCCTCGATCCGCCCATCGGATTTAATGTTTCCGGCTACCTGTAATTTCTCCTTCGGATTGGTTGTGCCTACACCGACATTCCCGTTCGGAAGTATTTTTAAAGCATCATTTTGAGAAAACAATACCGAAACATTTGCCATTAGACAAACCAGAAATAGTATAATGTCCTTTTTTTTCATCTGTTGCTTTTTTAGTGCTTTTATACGCTTTTTAATCATTCCCTATTCGAATGCCGAACCTATAAAATTTTCACAGATTTCTTACAGGTAAAAATACCTATTCCGGCAGCGAATGTTACTCTCTTGCTATCCTATGCCAACAGCGATACAAAGTCCGGTATCCGTATTCGCAAAAGGCTATAAAAAAAACCTGTAAATAAAAATTTACAGGTTTTTTTTAATTATGTAATAATCATATAACAAGAAGTACAGCTTTAGCCGAACTCACGACGTAAATTCGCGCTATCTGTGGTTGTCTATGATTTTTTTAAGACTTCTTTTTTAATTGTCCGGTTCTGTTTAAAATAGCCGTTTTCCTTTTTTGTCTATATAAAACCAGATCCCGTTTTGCTTTACCAGGGCTGCTCCGTCTTTAAAGGCATCCACACTCTGGTACACTTCCGGAAACAGCACGTTTTCCTTAGCATCTATAAAATACCCTTTTCCGTCTTTCTTCACTGCAAAATTTCCTTCGCCAGAATACATCTCATCATAGCTAAACGGAATAACCGTTTCCCCTTTTTTGTTGATACAGCCATATTTTCCTGACTCTCTGATTATTGCCAAACCGTGATAAAAGCCATAGGAATTCGTGTATTTCATTGGGATAACCAGGGTTCCTTCTGTGTTGATATATCCATATCGGTCATTGCTACTTACAGCCGCCATTCCATCTTTAAAATGAAGATATCCATCATAAAGCAGCGGCACAACTACTTTACCGCTTTTGTTTATAAAACCTCTTTTTTCATTGCGCTTCACACATGCCAGACCGTTGTGAAAATGAGAAGCACTCTGGTATTGAGGAGAAATGACAATTTTTCCCTGCTTATCCATATAACCTTCTTCCGGTTTTCCGCGTAAGTTAATGGCTGCCAGTCCTTCGTGAAAAGAGCCGAGCCCGTCCACGTCTAATTGGACCTGTTTTCTGTTGTTCAGGGTATCTATAATGTACCATTGCCCATTCTCTTTAACGGTAGTCTTGTCTTCATAAAACTGATTGGAACTTTCATAAATAACGGGAATAACTTCGTTCCCTTTTTTATCGATATAGCCCCATTTGCCATTCAATTTCACGATGGCTCTGTTGCTCTCTTCAAAACCACCGATAAAATCGTATTTCAGCGGCACGACCTCACGGCCTGTAGTATCAACAAGCCCGTGTTTTCCGTCCAGCTCAACAACTACCAGCCCCTTATAAAATTCGTATACAAAGTTGTATTTACAGGGTACAATATTGCGTCCTTTTTTGTCGATAAATCCATATTTCCTTTTGATTCCCACTGTGGCATATCCATTTTTATACGGATAGAATTCAGTATAGTCAGCCAGGGGATTTTCGCTCTTGTATGCCTGGGAATTGCCTTTCAAACAACTGAAAAATACCATAACAGTTATCAGCAAAACGGCTGTCTTTTTGTAATCGTACATATCTTTTTTTCTTAATTTAATGTGGCCTACCAATCACGATACCGGTTGTTCAACGGATTGCAAATCTGCGCCATCTGTTTTAGGCTTGCCTTCTGTCCTGTTTAAAATAACCGTTTTCCTTTTTTGTCTATATAAAACCAGCTGCCGTTTTGTTTTACCAGGGCTACTCCATCTTTAAAGGCATACACATCCTGATACACTTCCGGAAACAGTACCTTTCCCTTAGTGTCTATATAATATCCTTTTCCGCCTTTCATCACTGCAAAGTTTCCTTCACCTGAATACATCTGATCATAGCTAAAAGGAATGACTGTTTCTCCTTTTTTGTTAATGCAACCATATTTTCCTGACACACTGACTATGGCCAAACCGTCATAAAAGTCATGTAGACCCGTGTATTTCATCGGGATAACCAGAGTTCCTTTTTTATTGATAAACCCATAGTTTTCACTGTCTTTCAGGTGTACCGCCGCCATTCCGTTAATAAAATCAGGATAACCATCATAAAGCAAAGGCACCACGACTTCGCCTTTTTTATTAATAAAACCAGCTTTTTCATCGCGTTTTACCATTCCAAGACCCTCCTTAAAATCATAAACATAGTCGTATTGAGGCGCAATAACGATTTTCCCCTGCTTATTGATATACCCTTTGCCCGATTGTCCGTAAAGGCTAATGGAGGCCAATCCGTCATTAAAAGAACCCAGTTTGTAAACATCGTATTGAACCGGCTTTCTGTTATTCATAGTATCCATGATATACCATTGTCCGTTTTCTTCAACGGTAGTTATTTCCTCACGAAAGTAACTGGCATGATCATAAATAACAGGAATAACTTCGTTTCCCTTTCTGTCGATATAGCCCCATTTTCCTGCTAATTTTACCAACGCTCTGTTACTCTCGTCAAAACCATCAATAAAATCATATTTGAGGGGTACTATTTCACGGCCTGTACTATCTACAACACCGTGTTTTTTATTCACTTCAACCACCGACAACCCCTTATAGAATCCGTATACAAAGTTGTATTTACAGGGTACAACATTACGCCCTTTTTTGTCGATATATCCAGATAGTTTATTCATTTCCACCGGGGCAAATCCATTTTGGAACGGTTCCAGTTTGGTATAGCTGGCCAAAGGATTTTCGTTCCTGTTTATCTGAGTATTGCCCTGTACACAGCTAAAAAGCGTCATAACGGAGCACAGTGCCATTATCCTGTTTAAAATATTCATCTGTTTATCCGTTAGCAGAAGCCATTATTTTATTGATTTCAAAATCCACTCTTTCCATGATCCACTCTTTTTCGCTAAGCAGTAAATCGTTTAAAAGATTGTTGTTGTTTTCATTAAAATCGATGAGCACATCATCTAAAAATTCGGTTTTAATTTCAGAAACCCGAAGCGGATTACTCCTGTCTAACGGGCCAATTTTAGAGACGGCGCTTTCCAATCTGTTTTGAGTGACATAATTCCTTAATTCCGCTACAATAAAAGACAAATCTTCTGTTTTAGAGGAAATATCCGGAACGAACGACCATTTTTCGGCCTCATGAAATTTATCTTCTTCGTCAAACTCGGCATTTTTAAGTTTTACTATCGGTCTTGATAAAAGTGTGCTCTGATCGATTTGATTAAAAGGTTTGATCACCACACCTTCAATTAAATTGTCCTGTAATTCCGGAAGTTGAAATTCTTTCGGAATCGTGGAGTTCATTCTGATATTGAAGTTCATCGCTTCAGTAAATTTTCCAATGAATAATGGTTTGGCATGAAATATTCCAAACTGCTTAAAATACGCCAGTGACGTTTCATAATCCAGATAATATTTCGAATCGGAACCATTTGTTTCAATGGCAATATCAAAGGCACAAAATTCAATTGCAGGCGTATAATACACTCCGGTTTGAATGGCATATAAATCCTTTATAACATTGACTTCCGGATGCGGGTATTTGCCGCCAAACAATTCACCGTAAACAATATATTTTTCCCCGATTATTTCGTTGCTCAGCTGTTCAAAGAGACGAAGTATGGCATCTTCTAATTTGTTTACGACCAATTGAAAACCAAAAAAATCGTCTGTCCACTTCAGGTATTCTTTTCTTTTAGCAAATTTCAAAGTACCCTTTTCATAGATGAAACTAAAGTTTGCTCCATGGACTTTTTCTGTAACAACCCATTTTAATTTTTCCATTTCGGAAAAATCTTTTTCACTTAGCCCTAGTTTTTTCATGCTACTAGGCATCTTTTCATATCCTGAAAATTCACTCATTATTTTTAATTTATGCTAACGTATTGCTGCCTGTTAAAGTTGCAACACTTTATTACTGATGCTTACAAATATATTGGAAAGATCAGAAAGAAAAAACGGAATATGCAAACAAAAAAACATTCTCTTTTCTTGTCGTTTTTTTAGCAGGAATGGATCACACCCGGAGCATTTTGTCCGGAAATATAAACAACTATATATTTTAATTTACCAATATCCATAATCATATTGATCATAATTAACATGGAAAAATTATGCCTGATCCCTGAATATAAGGGTCAAAATTAATTACATTAGCAAACCCGTTTTACGAAATACAGCTCTATCGCTTTTCACGAAAACAGGTAAAAGCCTTGTAAAAAACAATGTTTAGACACCATATTGACAACAGCAGCGTATGAAAATGTACATTATCGTAAAAGACAATATTCCTGACAAATTAGTTCCTGTAATAACAGCACACGCCTCATTAGCCTGTTACCGAAAATTTGAAGAAAATGAAAATATGATAAAATGGATCAATGGGATATTTAAAAAAGTAATCTGCCTGGCGAATGAGACGGAATTTGATAACCTTAAAAATGAAACTGATTTTGTAGTCTTAACGGAATCTTCTCTCGATAATAAAGAAGTTGGTTTGGCATTTTGCCCAAGAGAGGAATATCCGAAAAAGTTTAAGTTTCTAAAAATGTGGACACCACAAAATATATAGAATGGAATCCTTAAATTTCCCGTTCGAACGCAAAGCCTGAAAACGCTGCGACACGATAACCAATCATGCTAAAAAGACAACTGATTTATGGCAAGTGAATTGAAAATTTTCACCATTTACAGCATTCAAAAGGAGGAAAAATACTTCTTACTTCAAACGGAACGGCCGGGTTTTTCGAATGCTTCCCAAATTCAGGAAAATGCAGCCGACAAAATCGAGCAGAATAAACGGGAATATATTCTGACCCAAATTGAGAAAAATTATAACCGGAATGACAAGACAAACTTTGAATTTATTGGCGAATTTCAAGGCTATCCAATTGGTGACAAGTTATATGCTGACAAAGGAAATATTGAATTGGATATTTACTATATGGCGACAGAATCCGGGTGGCCATGGATTATTCTTGGTACAGCAAATTCTGAAACCGGATTTTTAACTGAATTAAACGACGACGACGATCTATTAAGACTTAAACCTATTGGAGCAGTCAAACAAATTAAAGCGATATTCCTGACGGAACAGGACTTTGACCTTTCAGAAATCGACAATTCTGAGACAAAAGGAAACAGCCATAACACGGATTTGGCGTAAATTTAATAAGACACTATAACAAACAAAAGAATATGTCATTTTTCAAGAAACTTTTTGGTAAAGAAAATAAACCGGAACCGGAAACTACAGAGGCGATTTTGCCCTGGATAGAACCCTCAGAAAACCCCTGGAACGTAAAACTGCTTGACTTAAGACCTATTAGTCAGACAATGCTTTCGAGTTCGCAAAACTCACAAATGGCTACCAACGCCATTTCTTACGGAGGAGAGGACGGAACATCTTTTTGGGGAGAAAAGCCAAAAAGCAACAGAACAATCGTATCTGACCTGACATTTCCTATTGATGGTTCTTTAGCACCGGGAGTATTATTTAAACCTGAGGCAATGGAGCATAAATGGGCCATTTATTTTGATGGCGAATTTTTAATTTTTATTCGCAGCTGGTTAAGGGAAGTTTTTGTTTTGGCTAAAACATCACAAAGAAATAACACCTTAATTATCGAGAATATAATCGGAGAATTTACGGAAGGCGAAACAGAAGCATTCACGAATTCATATTTAAATTTTCTATTGATCAGCCATGCTATCGGAGAAGTTATTCCTGCACCTTTGCCGGAAGAATTAAATTTGAACACCAGAAATGCCGGACTCTGGGCATTTTCAAGTTATGGCAATATGGCACACTTAGGAGTTTTCGATGAAACATTTGTGGCCCCGACAACAGGAACATTGCGTTCCCATTCTTTATTGCATATTGCGGCAGCAAAATCTGACATCAATGGAATTGTAGCGCAGGTCAATAATGGAATAAATATCAATTCTCTGGCTGGTGACGGATTGGCTACGCTGCATTGGTCAATTGTAACAGAAGGTGTTGAACCCATGCAAAAACTATTAGAATTAGGCGCAGACCCAAATGTAACGACAATCCAGGGTGCAACACCCATTATGAACGCAACACAATCTAATAAAATAGAACACCTGAAGCTATTATTAAAATTTGGAGCGTTGGTAAATGCAAAAGACAACAGAGGATTTACAGCTTTGCATAGGGCTGCAGAAATGGGGCATACAGCAATAGTGGAATTGCTACTGATGAATGGTGCTGACAAGAATATTCAAACAGAAGGCCACACAGCATTGACTTTGGCTATTGGAAGGGGAAACAAACAAATAATTGAGCTTTTAAATTAAAAAATCTCCACCCGGCTGAAGTGCTTCTATAAAATACAGGCTAAAAAACGGTGGATTTTGATGCTGTAAAAAGGCATCCGTTTTGAATTAAAATAAAGAAAACAAAAAAGCGCTGAATGGATTCAGCGCTTTTTGTTTTTTTGAGTTATACTAAGCAGTCGTATAAACCTGTGGTTTGATTTACGATTAAATCTTAGTTAAAATGACCACTTTTGTATCTCCGGAAAGTACATATTTCATTTTCAAAGTAGTATTGGTCAATTCCATAATTTCGGCATTGATGGCAGACCCGTTCGGATATACTAATGTCATCGAATTGTTACTTTTATTCCAAACTCCGGTATCAATTGTTTCCTGGCAGTTTGGATTGTCAAAATAATGATCTTTGATGACATTACCGGCAAGTATTTCTGTGTAATCTTTGGAACAGCCTGAAGTATGCTGATAATCATTTAAAACTTCCTGACTGTTTGTTATTTTTCCTTCTTTTGTAAATTGCCATTTACCTTCAATCTGAACGGGAGCCTGTTCCGGCGAGGAATCGTCGTTACTACAAGAGGATAAACCAAAAATTAATACAATTGCAGATAAAGACAGGCTTTTTAATTTAAACATAATTTTATTTTTTAAGAGTTTTCTTTTATTTATTCTGATTTTTAATCGCACAAAAATAAAATATATAATCAAACAGGCAACCTGTTTTTTACCCGTTGTACGCTTTAATCAATGCTAATTTTAAGAATATTGCTTTTTCTATCCCAAAAAACGTGCTGCTGCATCGGATCAGACTGTTATGCTAAAGCCAAATAACCGCTGTCAGCCGGTAATATATTCCAATTGTGGTCTGATACACTAAAAAATAATGTCCTCCCACCCTGCCGGCTGTTAGCATATTTGTATATTTTTGTTGTACTGCAACCAAACAATAATTAATGAAAAACTATTAAAACATGAAAAAGAACAACACATTAGTATTTGTTTTTACCATTATAGCAATCATTTTAGGGGTAACATTGTTTAAGCAATTCGACTTTCAGAATCTGAAATTTGAAAAACCGGCATTAGCTGTTGTGTATGGCATCACCTTTATCATTTCCATCGCATTCCTCTTAAAGCATTATAAAAAGAAATAACAGCAATCCTCATTTTATATGGACATACAAGAGCAGATCAAAGCATATATCGGCAGTCAGCCGGAACCAAAACGCAGCGACATGCAAACGTTGCACCACCTCATTCTGGAAATCATGCCGGCATGTAAATTATGGTTCCTGGATGGTAAAAACAGTGAAAACAAAACGGTTGCTAATCCGAATATAGGATACGGCTTCTACACAATAAAATATGCCGACGGAAAAACCAGGGAATTTTACCAGATTGGTATCAGTGCAAACAAAACCGGAATCTCGGTCTATATCCTTGGTATTGATGACAAGACCTACTTAGCCAAAACGTATGGAAAAGAAATAGGCAATGCGAGCGTGACCGGATATTGCATTAAATTCAAAGCGCTAAAAGACATACATATCGAAACCCTTCTGGCCGCAATACGATACGGTTTTGAGGCACAGAATCAAAACAATTAAGCAAATCTGTTAACGGTAAATGGTCGGCAATATAAATTGTATCGGGCAAACCAGCCGTAATTTTTCATCCTGATCCTCTGGAATAATCACTATAACCACACAATCAGGCACATCCGCGTTACACTTCAAATTTTAAGATATAACAGCCAAAAGTATATAATCCTGTTATCGTTTTATTTTGTTTATTTGCCTGTCAATCATCAAAACGAACAATCACTTTTCACTACAAAAACCGATAACTTTTAGTATCGGTTTTTTTGTTTTTCCCGAATGACACACAAACAAAATAACGGTCAAAGGAAACCCACACTACCGAACTACAACACTCATAAACAAGACATTAACACCTCTTAAATCATAAATCAACCGGCCGAAAATCAGGTATTTATACGGTTTTACGACATCAGGTATTTACACCTTATCGCATAAAAAGGCATCCTTTTATCTTTGAGATGAGTCCTGAATTAATAACCATAAATAACCTGAAGTCAGATGGCCTTAATCAATTTTTTTGCCAATCCCGAAAGCTATACACCGGGGTATTACACTACTGTTTTAGACGCCGCGGCCGGAATAGCCGCCCCCTTTCTTGTACAACAAAAAAACCAGACCTTTCCCGGAATAAACGTAACCGGCAAACAGGTCTTTTACAACGGTAACGCTTTTACGGTAAGCACCCATTACATCAAT
The DNA here is from genome assembly GCF_001898245.1 of Flavobacterium sp. 40-81. NCBI lineage: Bacteria > Pseudomonadati > Bacteroidota > Flavobacteriia > Flavobacteriales > Flavobacteriaceae > Flavobacterium > Flavobacterium sp. 40-81. The sequence goes on along the minus strand of NZ_MKTM01000021.1, from coordinate 20,449 downwards.
CCCGGTGACGGGTATTATATCCCTACGCCGGATGCTTTTTCCAATGTATGGCCCAAAACCAATCGCTTCCCTAATGCCGCTTATGATGCCGCAACAGCTTCTTTTAATGCCAATATCGACTGTGTCGGTTTCGCATCCAGAGTGCTCATCGCAACCGGCAGCAATGATCCGGCACAAAATGCCTTTTGTTTGTTTCAAAATCAGGTCAACCCCGATGCGGCACATTTTTCAGCACCGGGCTGGGTTCCTTCTGCCTTTGAATTTGCAGTAGCCCTGCCGGTACTTCGTCCGGGACGATGGACTTATGTTTGTGGCAATGTTTATGTACCCAACATACAAAAACAGGAAACCGGAAAAATTTATAACGGCGCCCCAAAAGGCGGTTTTTCCAATGCCCAGGCTGGCGATATCGTTTGTATGGCCTATCAGGGCGGGGAATCCAACGGTCATTTTATGGTACTTACCGAAGCTCCGGAACAGGTATCCCTCAGCCTGTTTGACAACTTAGACAGCGCTGTCAGTAAGGCTTACCGCATTTCGGTATACGACAGTACTGCATCCGGCAGCTCCCTGCATTTTAACGATTCCCGGGCCGGTGATAACGATACCGACTCCGGCGTTGGCTATGGTCAGCTCTATATGTTCACCAATAGCAGCGACGAGCCGCTTGGTTTTATTTTCGGTCCCTGGAAAGGCGGAATGGAAGCCCCGCACTACCTGTATAATCCCGATGTAGCACAAACATCCAACCTTGAAGTCGTTGCCATATCACTGGGCCGTTTTCAATAACCTTACTATTCCAACAAAAACAACATTTATGCAAACTCAAACTCAGACAACAGTAACCGATAATCCGTCATGGAACATCAAACACCTGCACGAGCATCTGCAATATGCTGCCGATCTGGAGCTGTGGACGATCCCGTTCTATATGTCGGCCATGTACTCCGTTATCGACCGTACTTCCGATTCCTTTCAGCTGATACAGTCCATCGTGAATCAGGAAATGTTACACCTGCAAAGTGCAGCCAATATTGCCAATGCTTACGGCTATTCGCCAAAGATCACACCACCGGTATATACCGGGCAAACCATTCCGCATCTTGATTTTAACCTGGATGTGCCCAATCCCACCAGCGAATACCAGCCGTATAGCGCCGAGATCGGTCCGCTCGACATTTCCCGTATCAACGCGATGTGTCTGGTAGAATATCCCGATTGGGATTCTTCCTCAAAACCTTCCCTGAAGCAAAATGTAAAAGAATACGCGAATATCGCCGATTTCTATAAGGCACTGGAATACGGAGCCGGACAATTCAAAAATCAGATCAAAGGAGGCATCCGCCAGGTCAGTCATTTTTCCGCCTTTTACCGCAACCTTTCCAATATGAATGTTACCGAAAACGGAGCCGATGGCTTTTATCAGGTTAAGATGCTGATCAACCTGATTACCGATCAGGGTGAAGGTGCCAGTCAGCAGGTACAGATCAAGGACGCTTTTCAAAACACGGCAGATGATAAATTTATGGAAGAAGATCACTTTGCCAAATTCATGCAGATCAAACAGGCCAAACAGCTGCAGCCCACTTATCCCGTGAAACCGGAAAGTGAATACACTACCTATGACCAGGAATTACTCCAGATCCTGAAGGAGCATTTTGCCGAATTATGCCGCAGCATCGAGCTGCTGTTTGCCGGTGAAAATCCCGAAGACTTTGTCCGTGTAATGATCAGTGTGGGCGCAGCCATCCAGAACTGCTGGAAAAACGGCATTACTCCTCAATTTAGTTAAACTTAACCTACCAAAACTATGTCATCTAAAATTTTCCGTATCCATCCTACTATAAATTTTGCCCGTATCGGTACCAGCGATGAATATTATCTTTCGCCGGAAACCAGTGCCGGATTACCCGTAAAAGACACCAATACTACCGGCGGACTGCCCATCAAGGCAGGAACCGAAAATACGGCTATCGATATTCACGACCTGAGGGACAAGGACGGCAACCTGAAACGCCAGGCAGCGCGTTTCCGCCTGTATTATTACGAACTGGCAGACAGTAGTGTTTACCCCTGCCCTGAAAAACCTGTAGAGATCGTAAAAGGCGTACGCCTGGCCGATGGACGTGTCGTAAAAGATATTGTATGGACGGTACACCTGGCCAACAAAAAATCGGCTGCTTATAATGTCGTGCCGCTTGTGGGCATCGATGCCTATCAGGACGGCAAAGTACCTCAGCTGCGCAATCCGCAGGTATATGGCGATATCAATTCTCCTTCCAGACTTAACAGCCTGATGATCGATCCGGGTCCCAGAGCCGTTTCGACAGGGCAACAAAACAGTGCCGACTTCGACAGTAGCAGCAAACCGACCTATGTTCATAATGGCGTAATCACCCCGATTGACAGCTATCCGCAGCATTTTCCAAAAGGGAAATTGTTTTATCCGGCCGGTAAACTGGAATCATTAGGTTCCGTACAAACCGACGAGCAGGGACGTTTGCTGGTATTAGCCGGAAAAGGCTGTACCGCGGCACAATATGACGAATACGGCGATCCGGTTCCGCTTACCGGCGACCTGAATAATGCCAGCTGGTTTGACGATACTTCCGACGGACCGGTAGCTGCCACTATTGTATTTGAAGACGGGTCCACAGAAGAAGCTTTTAATGCCTGGGTCGTTTGCTGCGATCCTGCCTATGCCCCGCAGATTCGAAATGTGGTTTCCATCTGGGACGATGTGTATGATACCTGGGTGAGGGAAATGAACCTGCAGCCGGAGCTATACAATACCAAGACCAACAGTTTTAACCCTGATTACCTACCCGCATTTGAATCGATGGTCCGACCGGTTTTCAGGGCGGCCTTGTTGCAACGCTGGACCGTTAACCTGCCCAAAATGGCCGTGCGGGCGCATGAAGCGGTCGATGCCATTACGGCAAAAGACAATCCGGACCGTACCATTATGGCCGGATTGAATTTCGTCCGGAACCCGAATGCCACGCCAACAGAAGTGAACACCGGCGTACCGCTGATGCCTTTATCCGTAGGCGATGCCGGCACCTCTTTTTTAACGGTAAGCAAAACACAGTATTTCTTCCTTGAGCAATGGAGCAGGAAAAAATACAACGAAGGTAACGGCCCGGAACTCGGTCCCGGTGAAACACTGGACATGGCTTCACTCAGCAACTGCCTGGGCGGCCGTTATGTACCCGGTATCGAAATGAGCTATGTGGTGCGTTGTCCCGAGATCTACCATCAGGATTGGAAACAAAGCGGCGCCGGTCCTTTCCGGGTAAAAGCCATTCCGCTTGATTATAGCAAAGCGGTAACGGCAGCTCCTTTTCTTAGCGGCGGCTGGTTTCCGATGCAAAACAACGCTTCCGGCCTTGAACCCGGTGATCTTTCCAAGTTTATGGCGATACCGTGGCAAACGGATTATAATTCCTGTTCCATCCACCAGCCGAGCATCAATACCGGTGGCGTGAACATGACCAACGGAAGCGGTACTACCCTGTATTGGTCATGGCCGGCGCAGCGTCCGGATGCCGTGTATGTTGCCGATGAAGTTGTAGACAATGTGTTGCCACACCAAAAATGGGCTATCCGCGGTCCGGGTACCTATGCTTTGGATCCTAAAAGCGCCAGTACTTTTCAAAAAGCATTACAGGCTGTAACCGACTGGCATAAGCTGGGTATCGTAATCCAGGGAACCGCTATCGGTCCCGATTTCGATCCGGAATACTATCTGGAAGTGCAAAACCAGTTTGACGATTCGCTTATTTCGGATAATCCTATCCTGCAATGGCCTTTTAATACCAATCCACCCAAATCATAATTTTCCAGGTGAACGCAGATACTTATGATATTGTTATCCTCGGAGCAGGTCCCGCCGGACTCGCTGCAGCCATTACTTTAGGCCGGCATACCGATCTTAAAGTATTGGTTGCAGATGCCGGTCTGCCCGGTATTGATCGTCCGGGAGAAAGCATACCGCCCGCAGCGCTTTCCTGCATCAATGCGCTTGGACTGTCGGAATCTTTTAGCAACGGACAGCATTTCAGTTATCCCGGCCATGTATCGGTATGGGGACGGAATGAACCGGGTTATAACGATGCCCTGCTTGATCCTATGGGGCCTCCCTTCCGGTTAAATCGGTTGCAGTTTGACCAAATGCTGGTTGCCGCACTTGATGCCTGTCCGAATGTAACGCTTGCCCGGGGACGCAATTATATAAAACATCAGCCTGATACGGATACAGCAGGTTACAGGCTTTTATTTGCCGAACATACTACCCAAAAACACCAGCAATTTACTGCCCGGTTTGTAATTGACGCATCCGGAACCCGTGCCCGTTTTGCCCGCGCTGAAGGTGCTGTACGCCACATCGACGATCAAATGGTGGCGCTTATCGGTATGCAGGAAATTACCGAAGGACATCTTACGGCTCAGACGCTCATCGAAGCCGAAGAAAACGGCTGGTGGTATATGGCCCGGCTGCCGGAAAACCGGCTGGTGACGTTATTTGTCACCGAACCGCCATTATTAAAACAGACCGGTTATAGTGATGCTATCCGTCGTAAGCAGGCGCTCGACCGTACGCTCCTGTTATCCAAACACCTTTCGGGTATAAAGCTGCAGCAGGGCAACTGGTATCATGCTCCGGTATATTCGTCGTTTCTGGAAAAGCCTTACGGTTCCCGCTGGCTGGCTGCCGGCGATGCTGCCGCCTGTTATGACCCTATCGCCGCTCAAGGCATTCACAAAGCCTTATCGCTGGGCATCCGCAGCGGAAAACTTGCCGCCAGGCTCTTTGATACCGGATTCCGGGATAACGAAGCAATGCAGGCTTATGCCCTGCATAGTAAAGAAGCCTACCGCACTTATTTTACCCATAGAACACAATTGTACCACAGCGAGCAGCGCTGGCCAAATGCTCCATTCTGGCAAAACCGGCAGAAAACCGGTAATAATTCTTTAAAGACAAACGGTGTGTTTTTAGGTAATGCCTATCTGTAATACCGGTATTCCTTGTTCCTAAACTATCAGGATGTTTATTTTTATCCATACTTTTAATTGGTTTGGGATTTGAAGGAAAAGGATAGGATGGACAAATTCACCCAATTCAGAATGTCTGACAGATTTTAAAAGTTTTTGTTTAGCTTTATTACACTTTATGGACAATAGCCAATTCATTAACACAAAAAACTAAAAATGACAACATCTGAAATCGCTTTACTGTCAACCTGCATCGGAGCTAGTGCAGGAATACTATCACATTTTATCGCAAATAAACTAAAAGATAAAAGCGAAAAGAAAAAAACTAAAATTGATTTAATCGCAGAAGAGCGAAAATTAACCTATATGATTTTATTAAATCAAGCAGGTTATGTGCAATCGGGAATGACCATTGAATATTATTATCAATTAGCAGTAATTAACAAAGATAAGTCGAGTTTGGAAAGACATCACGATGAAATTAAATCTAGCAATTTATTACATGCCGAATATAGAATTCTCATTGGTGACTATTGTAAGAATATATACAAACTTATTCACTATATCGGACATGCACCTGAACTTGAACGTTTAATACAAAAAATCATTAACGAGAAACACGAAGACTTCACCGGAATGTTCGATAATATTAAAAGTTACAATGAATTGTTTAGTACTTACCGTAAGGAATGTCAGCAAGTTTCAGTTGAACTTGAAAAGTATAAATCATATTTTCATGAAATGCGTCAAATTATAGAAAGTACTTTTTAAATTAAAATGTTAATTTATGATTTGGTAAAAAAATAAAACTGAAATAATTAAATAATTACTAAAAGCAATTCTAAAGATAAATCTATTAATCATTGAATCAATCCCATTTGTTCCAAACAGTATCAATCTTTATTAATTTAACTTTTCCATTTTTAACTATGTAATTATAAACCGGTGGAAAACCGTCAAGGTGCCTGTTAAAATACTTATTCTTTAATAAATTTTCAGTTCAATTAACCTCTTTTTTACAAGCAAAATATTATTTTTATTTCTATATTAGCTTAAACCTTTAATCATCAACAAATGAGTAATACATTCGGCTTATCTGGACCAGGAAATGATTATAGACATCAAATAATAATCTCTTATATTATTTATGACTTGATGAAAAAGTTTGTCAAGGTTAAAAGCTATCAAAATTATATTGTTCTACCTGAACTTTCACTTAAACCAAGAAGCTCTAAAATTCCAGATTTAACTGTTTATAAGACTATAAAAGGGATGCCTGTGGAAGCGGTTTTGCTCATTGAGATTTGTAACACAAATAAAATAAAAGACGATACTAAGAAACTCTCTGAATTAATGGAAAATATGCTATCAGTAAAAGAAGCTTTTGTAATTGATAAAAATAGTTTAGATATTACTAAAATATGTAGAACTAAAACTAATAAACCAACAGCCCCAAAAAAAGATTCAAAAATTGAATTATTAAAAGTAAATTTATCTAAGACACTAAAGATTTTAAATAATTCTTTCATAACGAGTAGATCATAATTATTTTAGTAGTGTTTGAAAATTTATGATATTTTCTTGCTTTCATGATCATTGTTTGTTCTAAAAATTGAATCGGCTAATCTTGTACCTGTTGAAACTAATTTTGATAAAACTCTGAGTTGCTCTTTACAAGCTATACTATCTGTTGGTTTTGGATAGTTTATTGTATGGTCAATTTCTCCCCAGATTTCTTCAAACAAAGTTCTTACTTGTATTTCACAACAAATAGAATTTTGATTATTTGGTTTTACTAAATAATGTATACTTGTGTAAAATGTATCTCTTAATTCTGTAGAAACATTTAATTCTTTGTAAAACTGTATGGATTCTGGGTCCCAAGTAAATGCTTTAGGTTGTTCAACAAAAACCCAATCACCACTTTCAATTTTTTTATTTATAGCAGAATTAATTTCTGTAAACTGGTCTTGATAAAGATGTAGAATACGAACACCTATAAAATCAGTAACTTCACTAAAAAGATTATCTTTAGTAATTATTTTACCAGCATTCATTTTTCTTTGAAGTTTTTCAGCAAGATGAGATGGATCTTTAAGTCTTGACTTGATTGAATGAATTATTGGTAAAGGGGAATTATTTAGTTGTGGATGTTTCTGAAAAAAAACTAATACTCCTGCCAAAAATTGCTCATACTCGAACTGTTTATCAACATATGCTTTTACAGCTTCGTCTATTACTCCTTCTTTCATCGTAAATTAGTTTAAAGTAATCACTCTTTCTAAAAAACTTTTTGCAAAAGCAATATAACTATTTCTTGTTGCTTCATAAATTTTTCTATTCCCTAATATTGTTGATCTATCCGTTTTTTCTAACGTAGTTAAACTTGGAATTTTCCATATTGGATGTTTATACTTTTGGACCATATTTGGTAAAGTATTATGTGAATGCATAACTGCTGTAAGACCAATTGGAGTATTAGCCTGCTCTGGCGTCAAGTGATTTCGTACTTCAGGGCTTATAAATTCCTCAATAGTTTCGGGAATTCTTTTAGCATAGTTGTAATGTGCTAATGCCAAATCCCAAGGAGTTATACCAGAATATTTTTTTGCATTATAAATTGTATAACCTAAGAAGCGAACAAAATTAACCGGAAATTTAGTTCTTTTGTCTTCAGAAATTAAACCGTATATTGTATTAAATTCTTTATTCCATTGTTTCAATGCACTTCCAATGTTTCTAATTCCATACATTGAAAACATATCTGGCAGAGCAGGGATAAGAAAACCATCAACAGTTGAAATAATAACTTTATTAAGTGCCCCCAAACTCGGAGAGGTATCAATAATTACAAAATCATATTGATGGTTTTTAGAGTATTCGTCAGCAATTGTTCTAATATTAGTTATGGTTCTGATGGATAGTGATTCGCCTAAATATGAACCGCTCCATCTTTCAGAAATTTTATTCTCATATTTATGAATTGTAAGCCTCCCAGGAATTAAGTCTAAATTCTTTCTTAAATTAACTGGAGGAGGAGTTTGAGGTAGTTCACCTTGTCCATCCTCAGTAGGTTTCAATAAAAAATGAATCGTTCTTGGTTTTTTAAGAAAACTATTATATTCATCTTGCGACATACTTTTTACAGAAGAATCAAAATCATCAATAAAAGGATCCTCCTCTTCCCAAATCTTATGAAGTTCTTCTTCCTCCATACCACAAATCGTTAAGTTACATTGTGGATCTAAATCAATAAGAAGTGTTTTATGTCCCATTTCTGCTAAAATACTAGAAAGATGAAAGGCTAATGTAGATTTACCTACACCTCCCTTATTATTAAAAAGTGATATTATTTTCATTTTTTTGATTTAACAAGTTATAAAATATATGACATTCAGTAGTAGACAAAATCTAATTTTGCTAAATATATTCAATTTTATTTTTTATTAGACTATTTTTTAAATATAATCAGACACGAATAAAAACACATTTAAAGGAATTTGAAAATCAATTAATTCCTATCAATTAACAATATAGAAGTTTAAATTTCGGAAAATATTCAACAATTCTAAAACTTCTTTTTAAATACATTGCAAAAATATATTTTCAGAACAAAGGAAAATATTCAACTCCCTTTATTCTTCACTGTTCACTTTAAAGTGCTTTTCAGTCGCTCCAAGCCACTTATACCCTTCGAAGTATCAACTCCTTTTTTATTTAACCAATTACAAATAACACTCATGCGTATGGTATAAAGAAGATAGACATGGTGCGCCCATCTTCTTTAATTTATATCTTCTTTATTTTATTGTTAAAAACGCTGAACATATATTCACCTAGTGAACCAAAAATGAATAAGAGTCTTGAAAGAAGTTTATAAAAAAGTAATAATGTCAGTGATTTGATGATATATATTATACTTAAACCTAGAAAAAGAATTATTGCATTATTATTTTCAAATTTAAAATAATATGTTTTTACATCTTCTTTAAAAAAATCTTTAAAGACTAAAGGTGAAGATAAAAATCCTATCAAAACAACTGCAATTAAAATAGTTTCTAATGTTATGAATACAAATCGAGTAGAAAAGTTTTTAACTTTAATTTTTTCTAATAAAACAGATTCATTATCTTCTTTAGAAGATTGAATATTTGCTTTATGTGTTAAATATTTATCAAAGAATAATATTAGTACACTTGTGAATAGTCCAACAAAAATTGATAAAGCATTAATGAGGTACCCAGCTAAATCAGAATTAATGAGATTTGGAAAAAAATAAGTAATTGAACCAAACATAATAAAATAAAGAATATTATTCTTTAATACCCCAAAAAGACTTAGCTTTTTAGACTCAGTTTCTTCATTTTTTTTACTTATCAATAGTTCACGTTTTCTCCATCTGTAACTTTCATTAATTATTAGTAATAAATTATCTAATATTTTCATATCAAATCATCTTCAGGATATATTTCAGGTATAACATCATCAGTTAAAATTCTCAAAGCAAAAGCATGTAATTCTTCCCAATTAGGTGTACCATTTTCTTCAAGTTGAATAAAATTATCTAAATAAATTGTAGCTTTTATTTCAAAATTGTCCTCATCTAAAGAAAATTTTGTTGGATTGGATTTATCAAACCCACCTTTTATGTAACCTCTTTTTCTGTTAAATGTTTCTATTTCTCGCTCATCAACATTCGGAAAATTAAATAATGCTCGCCCTAGGACTCTTTTCCATGCAGGAAGATTGGTTAAATTAATTTGATTACCATGAGAAGCTATAGTTACATTTATTGTAAATTCACTCTCTGCTAATCCCTCTTCTTGAATTGCAGGTACAATATATTGATTTTTATACTCGAATTTTTTAATAATACTTTGTTCTTTGAACTGATTTTGCATTTCTTCAGGCATAAATAAGCTAGAAGTTGCTTTATTTGTTATTTCTTTTACTTTAAAAACATTTTCAACAAATGGTCTAAAAATATCTGCAATTGAATCCTGAGTATAAGTTTGAAGGATTAAAATCCCCCTCTTTTTATTTAATGGGGTGTATAATAAAAAATAAAAATCATCAGATAACAATTTAGTTACCCCTAAAGATTCTGTATTATTACCTGGTGTATCGATTTCATCAAGAAACTTTCCAGTGTCAAAATTTCCACCTTTTATTCTACCATGAATTATACATCTCTCAAAAATTGGAGAAATAGTTCTATTTACTCTATTCTCTCCTGTATTTTCAGCATAAAAAGCCTTTTTTTTACTCTCATTTCTTATTGCAACTCCATCAATGTCCCTTATAAAAGCTGATAATAAATAAGGCATTATTTGATTGTCAGGTATGGGCTCGTTATTAGCATTTGTCTCTTGTCTCTCTAATAATTCTTTTTTAATTAAAACATCTTTAAATGTAATATTTTCATTCTCTCCTAAAGGTGAAAGATTAATTCTGTAAAATTCAATTTTTGGATTCTTGGCCATTCTAAAGTATATTATGATGTATTCGATAATTTATTATTGAAACTTTTTTTAAACAATTTCCCGTTTAGTGATTTTTAATAGTTTCCAATAACAAATAACATTAAAAAATCTGTTATTACATTACGGTAAACCATAACAAGAAAATAAATTACCAAATACTACACAATACGTATTTATACTGAATTTTAATTGGTTTGGGATATTGGTGGAAAAACAAAGGATGGACACGTTATGTGCGCCCATCCCCATCCCTGTATCCCTAATGTCGTTGGAAGCGAATTTCTGACTTTTATCTTACTTTCCCATGTGCCTCTTTAGGTTCAGAACATGATTTTAAACAATCTGCATTATAATCAAGTTTTTTTAAGGCATTATATATGTCCGTAAAATTAACTCCTATATGAATTTTGTCTAACTCAGACACAATTTTTTTAATTGTTTTTCTTTCAGTAGATAATTCGCTAATGTCTTTTAATAGAAATAAAAAATCGTTACCATTAAAACCTTTTATCCTATAACTTTTTTTATTAATAATATTAAGAGCTAAAATGTATTCATTACAAGAAGAGGAATTAAATAAAATTTCCAGCTTTTCATCATTTGCTTTTATTGTATTTTCACCTAATTTAAACCTGTAAAACATATAATCCGAATCATAATTATTTAAATTATTGATTTCAATCTCTATAAAATCAGGATTGTATAGGTTGTACTTAGTGTCTTTATTTTTTACAACTACAATGTTTTCCTCTAAAAAGCGTAAAACAAATGATTTTTTAATATCATTATTTGCTTGTGAAAAAGCATTCAAAGAAGTTATCAAAAATAAGACCATTACTAATTTTTTCATATTATTTGATATTTTTAATTCTTAAAAATTGTGCCACGTTTATTTTTTAACCTGTGCAGCTTTTAATTTATCATAACTTTGTTGCCAATCCATAGCTGTTTTAGATTGAAATGTATTTCTATTTGCTGGGTCTTGACAATTATGGGTTGTGGTATCCTGCATTGCTTTAACGGGGTTCTGCGCATTATTATATGCATGTCCCATTTCATGTGCTAGCACATTACTTATTGGCTTAACAACACTATAGTCCATCGTTGTTATTATATTGCCAATACTATTGTAAGTTCCATCAGCATTATGCACAAAACCAGTTTTAGTTACTGCACCCCCATATTCATATGCGTTACCTGCTTTAATTGTAATATCAATGTTTTGCACATTTCCATTACTATCTTTAAATGTCAAGTTATTTGCTAAATTAAAATTTGTTGGGTCAGTTACTTTGAAATCATCGATTGAAGCTTGTATTTTTGCTTCGGTAGCAATACTCTTATCCAGAGCTTTTGATGCATCCTTAAATGCTTCACGGTTTGCTTTATATTCATTATATTCTTCTTTAGAAGCAAAATCTGTTTTAGACATATTCATGTTGCCATTATGCTTTTCGTTCATTCTTTGTTGATTACCATCTTTAAGGGCTTGTAACCTCTCTCTTCTAGCAGTTTCTCCATTAATAATTTCCATTCCATTCGGATCAATAAATCTCAAAGGATTGTTAGCCACATATGTATATGTAGAAATTGGATAGTATAGTTCTGCTAATGGATCAATATTCATCCATCTGCCTATAGCTGCATCATAATTACGCGCGCCATAATCATATAAATTCAATCCCAATTCCTCCTGCAATTCCTTTCCGTTATATTTATACTTATATGGATTCGGATTTTTAGGCACTACTTCTGAAATAGTAGGATAATAATAACCTGGAGTTTCGTCCATATTCATTTTATACATATACTCCTGAGCATTATAGGCCTTATGCTTTAAACCAAACGGATAATAATGATTCTCTTCCATAATGGTGGCCTCTCCGGTAAAATTATTCTCCGTATAGGACAGGCGTATATTCCCTAAATGGTCGGTATAATTGAATACATAATTAAAGAACGTTCCACTGGTTACGGCTACACAGGATGGCACGGATTACAAATCCGCGCCATCGGGTCTTATAGCTTCTGTAAAATTGACCTGCTGGATTAACATTATAAAATAATCGTGTTTATCATCGACATAATAAACAGTTTCATTCCTTGTTTGGATAAGGTGGAGTTGGTAGTTTTTCCAATAGTAATTCAGAAGGGAAAGAATGATATTTAATCTCTTTAAATTTTGAAACTTCTTTAAGTTCTATGAATTTCTCAATAATTAATATATCATTTTCTTCTAATTCTGATAGATGGAACTTAATAGTTAGTTTTTTATTTTTATCTAAATAGTCTAATCTATATAGCTTAGCATCTACAATATTTTTTCTCTTAATTTTTTTATTGAACAAATCGTCAAAATTCAATTCTTTTAATATTTCATTGTCAACTTCTCCTTCAAAATACCTGTACTTACCAGTGTTTATCTCTTCGCAATAATAAAGCTTATTACCATTTATCTCTATTCCGAATCTATGTTCATCGGGATTCGAAGATAATCCAGTAGTCAAAACAATACTTTTATTTTCTGTTGTACTACAACTTACATTTAGAATTATAAATAATAAAACTAAAAAGCTATTTTTTATATACTCTTTCACCTGTTTTTGGATTTATTTTTATTAATGAACCATTAAAACTCCAAATAGCGGTTTTAATTTGACTATTTGAATAGTTTAAATTTAATTTTTTTGCACTTTCTTTCATTACATTTAAAGTTCTGTTTTCGAAATTAGTTGCCTCTTTTCCTCTCGGATTTTCAAGGGTCTGAATGCTATAATAATAATGGTCAGCATGTGTATCGTATTTTTTATAATCTGAAGGTAGATTTGATTTATCCGTAAAGCCATTATCTTTAAAATCATCTGCCATACTTTCTGCATGCATAAATGACTCATGCGCTATCCCTTTTAAAAGGTTAAGCGTTTTATTTGAAAAACCATACCCTTCTTTTGCTATTTCAATGTTTATATCAAATTTATTGTCTTTTCCCAAAACATATTCACCTCCTGTTGAACTTTCACTTTTTTCTACTCCAAGACTATAATTCAAATCAATTCCAGCTTTATCATACTTACCGGCATTTTTAGCCTCATAAAAGACTTTCCCGTCATATGAAAGTTTTTGCCCTTTTGAAGCAAAATCATCTAAAAAAGCTTTTCCTTCTTTAGTTCGGGCAAACATTATAAATGCTTTTGCATGATCTTTACTTTTCATTAGGTTTGATACATCTATATCTCTTCCATCAGGATCTATAAATAGTACAGGATTATTTAAAGCATAATTATATCCACTCCAACTGTTATATTTCTCAGCTAATGGATCAATATTCATCCATCTGCCTATAGCCGCATCATAATTACGCGCTCCATAATCATACAGATTCAATCCCAATTCATCCTGTAATTCCTTTCCGTTATATTTGTATTTATACGGATTAGGATTCATTTCATCTTCCTGCATCAATTGCGGTACATTATAACCCGGAGTTCCATCCATAGGCAATACAAAAGTATAGCCTTGTGTATTATAGGCCTTATGTTTTAAACCAAACGGGTAATAATGATTCTCTTCCATAATGGTGGCCTCTCCGGTAAAATTATTCTCCGTATAGGACAGGCGTATATTCCCCAAATGATCAGTATAATTAAATACATAATTAAAAAAATATTCCCCAAATCCATAGGTAGCACTAACATAGCCCTCTGCATGCTGGAAAAATTTTAAAACATCGTTTTCATACTGAAAACCACCTAAATAATCGGTTGTTTTAACTACTGTACCATTGGTAACTTTCTTCTGTACTTTTACACCCGCTGCGTTGTAAAGATAATTAATTTTATTCCCGCCGGAAAATGTTATTTCCACCGGCAGGTTCAGATGATTGTACACAATATTTGTGATCTTTTTGTTTTCATCTTTGATCATATTGCCGTTTGCATCATAAGCATAGTCGTCATAAGTATTTCCGTAACCGTTATCGGTAAAACCTTCCGGGTTGTTGGTCGCATCATTTACCCGCATCAGTTTGTTGCCGTTATAGAAATAGCTTAGGTCGTCTATATCGATACTAAAGGTAGGATTGTCTAAGTTCCCTTTGCGCTGCAAGGATGTGATATTGCCGTTCTTATCATAGTTGATCGTTTCATTATACGATCCGGATACCGGGCTCATGGTTTCCGGCTTCTGGTAAAACCCTTTGTTCAGACGGTTCAGGTTATCGTACTGATAGCCGTATTTACGCAGTATCTGATCGTTTTTGGTTTTCCAGAACGTTTCGGCTATATTGCCGTTATACAGCGGTTTTACCAATCCTCCCATACTTTGGGAAGCAGCGATTACTCTTCCGTTCTGGCTTTCGGTTACCTGGTTATAGTTGATCTTAAATCCGAATAAATCCCCGTTACCCAAAACCAGCTCCGGACTTCCTAAAGCCGCCTCATTGTTAATGTCTGTCAGCCAGCCGCGGATGTTGTAGCGGTAATCAACCTTTTGTACGCCTATAGCGCCTGTGGAGTCTGAACCGCCCACGTTTTTGGAAATCAGCCTGCCCAGTTCGTCATAAGTGTTTTTTACGATCAATTGTTCAGCCCCGCCATTGATTTGTTGTTTGTGGAGCAATAAACGATCCTGATCGGTATAGGTAAAGTTATCGGTCAGTGTTAACAGGGCAGCACTGCCGTTGCGTTTGTGGTATACTTTGGTATACAGCGTTTTCCCCATAAAATCCAGCTTGCTGTCCGTCTGGTTATACCCGCCAAAGGCATTGGAAACATAGGTGCGAACCGGTCTGGATTTCAGGTCATAGAACGTATAACCCTGTTCGGTTTGTGTTTCGGAAGCGATGGTTGGCACCCGCATCCAGCTGCCGGAAGGCAGGCCTACAACCGAGGTGGTGATGTTTTGTCCTTCCACCTGTGCCGGTACTGCCGGGGCATTCGGATAGGCATAATCGTCATAATATTGTACCGAAAGTAGTTTCATACCGCTGGTAGGGAAAGCCACATTGGTATAGCCTATATTCACAGCATCTACCGTGGTTGTCTGACCGGCACGCAAACGGGTTTCATAAAAATTGGTATTCGTGGCGTTGCGCTGTGCCTGCAAGGTGCTTCGCGTTGCCGATGTGGCAAACCAACCGGTATAGACCACACGTCCCAAAGCATCATATTTGGACACCATCCATCCGATCTGCGTACCGCCAAACGGTGTTACAGCAGGCCCGGTAGCGACCACACGGTCCAGTTTGTCATAGACCATAAATTCCCATTGTTTGCCGGGCAGTTTCTTTTCTACCTGACGGTTGCGGTGGTCGTATCTGTACTGGTAGCACAGATCGTCCAGTTGTGTCAGCGGAGTATTGGCCAATGGTGGGATCACATAGGTCAGGTTACCGTAAATATCATAGACATAATAAGTATCATGGGCACCATTATTATAGGTTCGCTTTAAAACAATACGGCCTTCTTTATCCTTAAACTCTTCTGTAGTGTTATTGGTTCCCGAGGTCCAGTTTTCATCTTTGGTTACCGTTTTATACAGCTGGCTGGCTTTATAGTTGCCTTTGTCCTGCAACTGTATGGTATACAATTCCTGTGCGACATCCCAGGTGGTTGCCGCATAATAGTATTTAACCTCTGTATCGGTATTGGTCAGATACTCGAACTTAAGGCTATGATCGGTACCATTATTGGGTGCAAGCTGCCAGTCGGCTCCCGGGGCGCCCTGTCTTAAAGGACGGTTGAGCGGTGAGGCTTCCAATAGTTTTTCACCAAACGGATATTGCCCGGTATACTGGGAATAGTTGAGTATAGCCTGCTGGGCACTGCTCTGGTAGCTCATGTCGGTCGTGGTGGCCGGATACGGAAGGTAATCCTTTAGCTGACGCCCCATGTCATATTCAATATGGGTGATGATATCCTTGCCGGTAGCCGATTGCTTGTTCGCCACCTGCTGTACCGGGCGACCCAGTCCGTCATAATAGGTTACCGTACTTGCCGGCCGGCCGGAATTGGCCTCTCGGTAAACGGTTTTTTTCGTGTAATTCTGTGTTGTGTTTTGTGCGATAACCCATAATGGCGCACAAAGCAATAGTATTGCCAGTTTTTTCATGATGCTATCGTATTAATTGATCTTATAATTATTGTCATACTCCTCTATGCTATTGCCATCATGATCCTTTATCCGTTTTAAACGGTTCAACGCATCATACTCATAATAGGTGTTGCGGCAATTGGGGTCTGTTTTTTTAATTAAAAGCCGTGTTTCCGGATCATAATAGAAGAACGTGGCTGTACCTCCCGGATAATTTTGGGATAGGGTACAGGGAGCACCCGGAACGGTTTCGGGAATTTCAAAAGAACCACCGCTTTCTGAACCGCCTGTTGCCCCAAGATAATTTTCAATTTTCATGATAACCTGCCCGAAAGCATTATAGGCATACTTTATTTTAGCACCGTGCTTCATGCTCACTAAAGTCGGATTAGCCTGGCTGTCATACTCTTCAATCAGTATCCGGTCTTCTAACACTCCTGCTGTTCCTTTGGAAGCCTGGATGATTTCCGGTAATACCAAGTTAGGTTTGTTATTCCAGCTCTTGTAAAGTGTTCTTTGCGCGCCGGTCAGGGTAGGCAAAACAGCACCCACACCTTTGAACGTGCGTTCTTCAACGGGAGCAGCCACTTTATTCAGTTCTATAAGTTTGCTTACCGCTGCAGTTTGTTCTGCGGTTATACCGGTTAGCAAATGCGGCTGATTGGCATAGATTCTATTATGCCAGAACACCCCATTGTCTTCACTGGTATAGGTAACGGTTCTTGTTGGCAATCCGATCAATGCATTGTAAATGAATTCCTGTTTGGTAACAAAAGACTTGTAATTATCGTCGTTTACACCCTGAATGGTCATCGGAACCGGTTCTATAAACTCTTTACTGTTTTGTTCAATCAATTCCACTCGTCTGGCATTCAGGTAATACTTGCCTAAATCAAAATTATCGATACCGCTATTAATAAATAAACAGTTATAAAAGGCATAACCGCCAACTACCCCGGTTGTATAAGCAATATCGTCATACTGATATTTATAGTTTTGCTCTTTCACTTTATACAGTGCTCCGTTGCGTTTGATAAGATCAATTTCATCAAGCAGTGTGCCGCTGAATATCTGTTCGGCATTGCCATTATACATCGCTTTTTCATATTGGAAAATGCTGCGGGAAAACGGCTGGATTCCCACCTGATAATCCATGAACTGGTTGTTAAAGTGTTTTTGTTTACCGCCCAATTCGAAATTATCCCCTCCGTAGCTGATGGTCACATATTCATATTTTTTATCCAAAACCCTTAGCGGGAAGGTGGTTTGTGAGGACAGGCTTCTAAACCTGATCTCGCTTGATTTTGGCTGTAAAATCGGAGCACCACCACTCATGTTGCAACATTTGATCAACTGGTAATCTATAGTGTACTGCGGCTTCGTAGGGAAGTTCAATAACTCGAACGGGTCTTTCAATAAATCGGAAACCTTATTGTAAAAATACTTTTTCACAAAGGCACTCTGGGTTGCTGCCGTATAGTCTGTTGTTCGTATCACCCTTATACCCGGCTCGTCCACTGTTTTGAATCCTTTTGTATAGTTGAAATACATTGTTGCCTCATATTGTATGAGTGAGGAATAGGTATTTGACATTTCAACACGGTAAGCATGTCCTTTGATTGTATTGATAGTAAAAGTACGTGTGAAAGCAAAGTTGCCGGTACCGATTTCGATCGTACCGTCCGGCATTATAATATTGGTCGACTCGGTTGTATTGGCCGTTTCATCGATCAGTTTAAAAACGATTCTGTCCGTATGTCCCATCTGGGCATTGGCGGTAACATCAATTTTTACAGCTATTTCTTCATCAATAAAAGCCTTGGATGTTGCACCCGTACCGTTAGGATCAAAAATAAGATCGCCCAATGGGGCTGAAGCTGTTGTTCTGGTTGCCGGTATACGACCAGGGCTATTTCGCCATATATTTATATTAACAGCTCCTTTTACGTAATCTTTTGCCTTTGGTGATTCATACTCAAACTCCGTATAACCGCCGGTAGGATAGGTAATCTTTTTCAGTGAACCCTTTAATGCATACGTAAAATCAGAACTTCTGTCAGCAAGATTTGGATAATAATTATGAAACAGTATATCGTTGTTTTGCGGTAAAGCTGTTGTATTGCTGACTTTCCCGTTATAATAACTGTAAATATCTGTTGCCTGACTCATTCTGCTGTTTGGTAATGCCAATGGATCATTATAGTCCATGACATATTGTTCATATTTTCTACCGCCGCTGCCGTAGTTTTTATCCTTGTTAAATTCTACTTTGGTCAGGAAAAAACGCTCCGATGTAGTGGGTGTTTGCGGAAACAAATAACTTAAATCCACTTTTTGAAGCTGGGTAGTACCGTTCTTTACCACAATATTGTTCAGTACCTTAGTATAATTAAAAGGCGAACCGGCACTTGCACCAAAAGATACCTCTATATAATTATTGGCGCTTCTGATCTTTGACAGGTGCTTCCCATTGGAAACAATTACCCCATTTGCAAAAAAGGAATGTCCTTCATCGGTAGGCGGTCTTACACACTCCATATTGGGTTCCATCAGTTCGTATTCAATAATGGTAACCCGTTCACCCTGATCCAAACGGATATGTTTGCTGGTCGGGTCGGTTTCATAATCAAAATATACCGTACCATAATCCGGATGTTCCATTCTTGTCAGATAAAAACCTGTGGGCGAATACGGGTTGTCGTGAGTGGTTCCCGGAAAAGTGGTTTCTGTGGCATTTTCCCCACCGAAATAATGCTTTACGCCATCGGGTGTGGTAATGCAAAATTCTTTGCTTTGGCGCAATCGTGCTTTAAGATCGGTTTCTGTTCCGACGATTTCAATTTTAAGATTACTGTCGGCCTTAACCAACCGCGGTATAAAATTATCATCCATAAAGAAATTGCCGCTATAGCCCGGAAAAGCAAAGTTATACTCATCCGGTTTCACATCATAGACACGTCTTAATTTGGCAAAGATCATGTTCAGCCAGGCAGCATACTGGGAGCCGTTAAGCATTCCGCCAGGTAAGATCATGTC
Organism: Flavobacterium sp. 40-81; assembly: GCF_001898245.1. Classification (NCBI taxonomy): domain Bacteria; kingdom Pseudomonadati; phylum Bacteroidota; class Flavobacteriia; order Flavobacteriales; family Flavobacteriaceae; genus Flavobacterium; species Flavobacterium sp. 40-81. Next base: position 842 of record NZ_MKTM01000021.1, on the reverse strand, counting down.
TCCCGTGATTCTCCCATCTAAATACTCCGATTCATCAGGTTTGTCGTGAATCGTTCTGGTAATTACACCTCCGGCATTCAAGGTCCAGTTAATTCCTGTCCAGCTTGCTGTTTGGTTCACTTTAACGCCTGCACCGGTATAATTAAGCGTAATCGGAACTTCTAATTTCCCCGCTTTATAGGTATATACAGGAATGTTTGCTGTTACCATCCCGGTAAATTCATTGATCGGAATATCGCCGTATTTGGTTATCGCAAAAGCATTAGGTGATGCCGGTGTATAATCCGGCATCTTTAAATCCAGTGCCGCTGTAGGTTGTTGTTCTTGCCCATAAGAAAAAACATAAAACCCTAAAATAATCAGGTGTAGTAATAATTTCTTCATCAGTTAGTTTTTAATTACATTAATCCCTTTAATAACCTTAACAGAATCCGTTTGCAGATTGGTACGGATCTCTACGATATAAATCCCTTCCGGGTAATGGCTCAGGTCTACCGGAACAGTCCGGCTGTCAATGGCAAACTGCTGCAACTGCCGTCCGGACAGGTCAAATACTGAAGCAGTACCGCTTTGAAATTCATAACCCACCACAATATTGGTAAAGTTTTGTGCCGGATTCGGTAAGGCTTCAATAACCGGTTTCTCTACTTCCTTTTTATAGCGGTCTTTGAGTTTTACCACCCAGAAATCATTCCCGCCATGTCCGCTGCTTTTATCGCGGGAGGGTTTGCCTTTGGAGGTTCCGGCCAGCAGGTAACCGCCGTCGCGGGTTTCAATCAGTCCGTTCAGGATGTCTTCGCCATCACTGCCCACGGTCTTGCTCCAGAGCTCTTCGCCTTTGG
>NZ_MKTM01000020.1:0-160874 GCF_001898245.1 Flavobacterium sp. 40-81 | reverse complement strand
AGGCGAAGAGCTCTGGAGCAAGACCGTGGGCAGTGATGGCGAAGACATCCTGAACGGACTGATTGAAACCCGCGACGGCGGTTACCTGCTGGCCGGAACCTCCAAAGGCAAACCGTCCCGCGATAAAAGCAGCGGACATGGCGGAAATGATTTCTGGGTGGTAAAACTCAAAGACCGCTATAAAAAGGAAGTAGAGAAACCGGTTATTGAAGCCTTGCCGAATCCGGCACAAAACTTTACCAATATTGTGGTGGGTTATGAATTTCAAAGCGGTACTGCTTCAGTATTTGACCTGTCCGGGAGACAGCTTCAACAATACAACATTGACAGCCGGACTGTTCCAGTGGATCTGAGTCATTATCCGGAAGGGATTTATATCGTAGAGATCCGTACCAATCTGCAAACGGATTCTGTTAAGGTTATTAAAGGGATTAACCCTGTTAAAAATTAGTCATTACCATGAAAAATATAGTATTCTCCTTATTATTCCTGATGCTTTCAGCAGCTGTTGCGGCACAGGATGGTTCCGGAAAACCACAGGTTCCGGAAATTACGCTTCCATCACCGGAAGCCTATGCGCTGACCAAATACGGCGACATTCCGATCAATGAATTTACCGGGATGGTTAGTGCCAATATTCCTTTATACACCTTAAAATCCGGAAAAATAAGTGTACCGGTCAGCCTGAATTATTCAGGAGCGGGCGTTAAAGTGAACCAGACAGCAACCTGGACCGGGATTAACTGGACCTTAAGTGCCGGCGGGGTGATTACCCGTACCATTAACGATGCCCCGGATGAAAAAGAAACCATACAGGGACGTTTATCGGCTGCAATGATACAATCCATGAATATCGTATATGGAAGTGCCGATACCGAAACCTTAAACAAAATGTGTTTTGAGTTTCGTAAAGAATGGGATTTTAAACCGGATATGTTTAATTTTTCCTTTCCCGGTTATTCCGGATCGTTCTATCTGGATGAAAACTTTATACCGCGTGTTTCCAAACTGGACAGCAATATCAAAGTAGAAATCGTTGGGCCGGAAGCCGATTTAAAAACCCGTTTCCGTAACCATGCCGCTTTTTGCATTACGACTGCCGATGGGGTGAAATACTATTTTGGCGGCGAGGGCGCTACCGAAAATTCTTTTACCGGAACCCATAAAGAAAATCCGAATGCCCCAACAGGCTTCTATCTTACCCAGATTGTCCATCCGGACAATGGTGTGGTTTATTTTGACTATACCACGAGCGTAACAGGAAAAACGGTGACGTTGTCCCGTACCGAAACCGTGAGTAAGATCACCTACGAAGAAGATGCCCTGGGCTGTACCGCACCGGCAGTAAATACTTCGCTGGTAGCCGGGATTACACAAAATACGGTTTTTAACGGAAAAACCCTTTCGAAAATACGGGCCGGAAACAACTATACCGAAGTCGTGTTTAATGTTGCAAACGGTTCGACCGGGCAATATGCCAACATCCTAAACAGTATAGAGGTAAAAGAAGGAACTACCCTGTTGCACAAAGTAAACCTGACGTACCTTTTCCCGAAAGCGCCTACTACTTCCCACCGTTTTTTCCTGACCAAAGTAGAATTTAACAAGGACAAGAACTACGGTACCGGAAGAAAATACGAACAGTACACACTGGAATACAATGACCCGACAGCACTTCCGGATCGTTTGAGCTATGCTCAGGATTTAGCCGGTTATTACAACGGGGTAAATTCCAACACGATGGTACTGCCTAAAAACAATGATGATAACTGGAAGTATTATTCTTCGGCTTTAGCCGACAGGAATTCTTCTTTTGGCTATGCCCAGAAAGGATCGCTGAAAAAAATCACCTACCCTACCGGCGGTTATACGGAGTTTGAATATGAGCCCCGATATGCCAAGGAATACGAAAAGCAAATCATTTCGATGAATATCTGGCGGAATGATCCGGGACGTACGCCCAAATCCAAAACAACGGCTTCGAACAGTATCTTAGGGAATTCAATTGTTAATCCCGACGGTTCCTTCGGATTTTCCGGTGCCTTTATAGACGAACAGATCAAAGTGGACATTACGCTCACGGCTAATGCCCAGATGGGACATACCGACCGTACCTATATAAAACTGACCGACAATACCACCAATACTTCCGAAACGAAATTTGTTGTCATGCCCGACGGCAGCCAGGAAATAGGAACCGGTAATTTTAGTTACAGTACCTCATTAACATTCCCGATCCTTAAAGGCCATGTGTACAAGCTGGAACTGTATAACACCTATGTGTCGCTGGTAAAATTTGATGCCTCGGCAGCTTTTAGCTATACTTCCAATTTCAAACAGATCGAAGATGGCGGTATTCGTGTAAAACGTGCTGTTGATTATACGGCAGCTACGCAAAATGCATTTGTAAAACGTTTTTATTATATGCCGGCAAAGGACCTGTCTAAAGATATTTTTGAGCTGATTCCGTTTAAAACCAATTACCTGGATGCGGTTACCAATCACGTTGTTCTGAAATGTTGCAGCGGTACCGGAGCAATATTGTTTCCTAAAGAAGTAAACTTCAGCACTTTTGCATCCAGCATGCCCAATCTGGATGTCTTTGACCAGAAATATGAATATGTAACCATCAGTTACGGAGGCGATAATTTTGAACTGGGCGGAAAAGAAAAACATTTCCACAACCAGGACATGAGCAGCCAGCAGGATATCAATCCTTTCTACAACAGTCCTTTCCAGCAGGAAAGAAGTACTTATAAAGGAAACCTGGAATCGGTATACAACGGAACGCTGTTAGGAGAAGCGGAGCTGATAAAGCGCAAAGACGTTTTGTATAAAACCAATGAACAGTCGTTTACCTATCGTTATGACAATGTGTATACTTATGGCGGTACGACCGGCGGACTGGCTTTTGCCGTTTGTGAAAACCGCCTGAAAACCGTTCAGAACCTGGATATCGGTATTTACAACCTGTATTCCCGAAAAGCGGAATTGATTAAAAAAGAAAGTAAAAACTTTATTGAACCAATTCCGATTACTACCGGAGGCGTTAACGAAGCCAATTATAAAACCGTGGCTTCCACACAGGAATACCAGTACAGTTTGCTGCCGGGATTACCACTAGCCGTAAAAACAGCTACCAGTGACGATACGGTGTTTACAGAAGTACGCAACGTTTATGCCGACCAGCCGAACCTGCTAACCGGATTAACGGCAGCACAGATCAGTGCCTGTAATAAATTGGTAGCACTGAATAAAGTGAGTACGCCGGTACAGGTAAAAACCTTCCGCTATGCCGACAACAATGCCCTTCCTGTTTTAATGGGAACCCAACGCACGCTGTTTAAAAGCTGGAACAACAACCCGAACCTGATCCTGCCGGAGATTATCCAGGCATCAAAAGGAAGCGAAGCGCTGGTGGATCGTGTGGTTATCGAAGAATATGATACGCATGCCAACATGACCCTTGCGGCGATGGTAAACGGACCGAAAACCAAATATACCTACAATCAGCTGGATCAGGTTATGATCAAGATTGAAAACTATATTGCTCCGTCATCCGGCGGCGGCAGCGATACGTTTCCGGAACCGGATCCGGCAGCTCCCTGCACGCTGCATCAGACCTATCCGGAATCGGTGATTTCCTGGTACCAGTATGACCCGGTTACGCATCTGGTCACTCAGTCCATCAATAATAACTGCCGTAAAACGACTTACGAATATGATGCCCTGCTGCGCCTGAAACGCATCAAGGACCACGACGGCAATGTTATAGAAGAGTATGATACCAATTATGTAACCAATTAATACGATAACACCATGAAAAAACTGGCAATACTATTGCTTTGTGCACCGTTATGGGTTATTGCACAAACCACCACACAGAATTACACAAAAAAAACCGTTTACCGGGAAGCCAATGGCGGCCGTCCGGCAAGTACGGTAACCTATTATGACGGACTGGGTCGCCCGGTACAGCAGGTAGCGAACAAGCAATCGGCTACCGGCAAGGATATCATCACCCATATCGAATATGACATGGGGCGCCAGCTAAAGGATTACCTTCCGTATGCAGCTACTACGGTCGACATGAGCTACCAGAACAATGCCCAGCAGGCTACACTCAACTATTCCCAGTATACCGGGCAATATCCGTTTAGCGAAAAACTGCTGGAAGCCGCACCATCGGCACGGCCTTTACGACAGGGTGCTCCGGGAGCCGACTGGCAGCTTGCCCCAAATGAAGGGGTCGATCACAGCGTTAAAATGGAATACCAGACCAATACCGGCAGTGAGGTAAAATACTATGCCGCAGCGACCACCTGGGATGCCGCACAGGGGTTATATGTCCCGCAGCTGCAGAACAAAGGTTATTATAAAGCGAGCCAGCTGTATAAAAACATCAGCAAAAATGAAAACTGGACCTCCGGTAAAGACAATACCGTGGAAGTGTTTAATGACAAACAGGGAAAACTGATCCTGAAAAGGCTTTATAATGACGAGGTGGCACACGATACCTACTATGTCTATGACGAATACGGCAACCTGACCTATGTAATCCCGCCATTGGCAGCCAATCCGGAAACCCAGCTGAACGATTTGTGCTACCAGTACAAATATGATTCCCGCAACCGGATGGCCGAAAAGAAACTACCCGGCAAACAATGGGAATTTATGGTTTATGACAAACTGGACCGTGTGGTCGCTTCCGGCCCGGTGCTGACACCGTTTGGCGGTACGCAGACCGGATGGATCGTATCCAAATATGACGGACTGGGACGTGTGGTCTATACCGGATGGCTGGCTACTTCCGATACACGAAGTGCTTTACAATCCCAGCGCAATGCGGCCAATACCAATTTTTCGGAAAAAAGAGCTACCGCTACTACGGTGGACGGCATAAGCATCGGCTATACCAATGTGGCCTTCCCGACCAGCGGCATGAAACTGCTTTCGGTATTGTATTATGACGATTATGCCTATCCGAATGCGCCAACTGTACCGTCGCAGGTGGAAGGGCAAAACATCACCACAGCCGTAAAGGGACTGGCTACAGGAGGCTGGACGCGTGTACAGACGAATGCTTCCGAAACCTTCAGCGAACAGGGCTATACGTTCTATGACCTGAAATCCAGACCGGTTCGTACCTATACCACCAATTACTTAGGCGGGTATACGCAAACCGATACCAAACTGGATTTTATGGGGAAAACGCTGTATACCAAAACCTATCACAAGCACAGCAGCAGTGCCACATTGCTAACGCTTACCGATAGCTTTACCTATACCGAGCAGGACCGTTTGCTGCTGCACAAACACCAGATCAATGGTGGTGCCGAACAACTGTTAGCTAAAAATACGTATGACGAACTGGGTAAACTGATCTCCAAAAACGTGGGTGGTTTGGATCCTACCGGTGCCTTCGCCTATCAGAAAGTAGACTACCGTTACAACATCCGCGGCTGGCTGACAGACATTAACAATACCGCTGCCACAGATAGTCCCCGTTTACAAATGGAAGAAACCGATCTGTTCGGGTTTAAGATCAACTATAATGAAGTAACAGAAAGTCAGAACGGCAACGTTACCAAAACAACAAGCAGTATGAGTGGTAAAGTAAAACCGTTGTATAACGGGAATATAGCCGAAACTTTCTGGAAAACCAAAAGCGACTATATCCTGCGCAAATATGGCTATCAGTATGATAATCTCAACCGTCTGAACACTGCTTTCTACCAGAAACCGGAAACCCAGAATCCTACTCCTGGCTCCTATAACGAAACGGTAAGTTATGATAAAAACGGAAATATTACAGCTTTACAACGTACCGGAAACCTTGACAACCCAGTTTTTGCTATTGATATTGACAACCTGAGTTATTTCTATAACGGCAACAAACTGATGCGGGTAAATGATGCGACCAACAACCCGGAAGGCTTTACCGATAACGGTTACGGAAATACTTATGACGATTATGCTTATGATGCAAACGGCAATATGATCAAGGATGAAAATAAAAAGATCACGAATATTGTGTACAATCATCTGAACCTGCCGGTGGAAATAACATTTTCCGGCGGGAATAAAATTAATTATCTTTACAACGCAGCGGGTGTAAAAGTACAGAAGAAAGTTACCGAGGGAGCAGCGGTTAAAACAACCGATTATTTAGGCGGATTTCAGTATGTGAATAGTAAACTCGTGTTTTTCACACATGCCGAAGGCTATGTAAAAGTAACCGACGATGTTTATTTTAATTATGTTTTTCATTTTACCGATCATTTAGGAAACTTCCGTGCCAGCTGGACTCTTAATGAAAAAACAGGTGAACTGCAAATCATGGAGGAAAACCATTATTATCCTTTTGGATTAAAGCATAAGGCATATAATACAGAACAATATACCTATACGATGCCAATGGATGGCACACCGGGATATAATGTACCTGAACTGGCACAGGAAGAAAGTAGAAATCCGAATCCGTATAAATATAAACACAACGGGAAGGAGCTACAAGAGGAATTGGGATTGAATTTATATGATTATGGAGCGCGTAATTATGATGCGGCTATTGGAAGATGGATGAATATTGATCCGCTTGCTGAGCAATCCAGAAGATGGACACCGTATAATTATGCATATAACAATCCGATGTTTTTTGTCGACCCGGATGGTATGCAGGCAGTTAGCACCTCTAATATTTATGATGACCGTATACAAATGACTACAGCGGTAAATAATGAAAAAAATGAAGAAAGAGAAGATGGTGTTATATATAAAAGCGGACATTGGTCTGATACAGTTAGAGAAGATAATAATAATAATAATAATAATAATAATGATGAACCACCTGTTAATCTTTTTAAACCAACAGCTAAACAATCTAATCAAAAAGTGTTTAATGATGTCTTTAATGAGATGAATAAAAAAGAAAATTATGAAGACGGTGATGGAATATTTTCTGTTTACGGTCATGGAGGTTTAGGACATATAGGAAATTTGAAAGGAGATAAAGGTAAAATGATTTTTACAGCCGAGGATTTTGATAAAATGATGTCTGAAAGAAGTGTAGCATATCGAAATCAACTTGAAAAAAATCAACCTTTCACATTATTTTTGTATAGTTGTGAATCTGCAACAGAATATCAGAAAACTGACCAATCAATTGCACGAAAAATATCAGCGGCTCATCCAAAAGCAACTATATTAGGTTTTGATGGATATGTCATATATGGCACAAGAAATGGGAAAGCAACTATTGTCGGTTCAAGTTCTGATTTAAAGCGTAATAATAACCAAGGTTATATAGTTACCTACCAAAATGGGCAGGAAATAAATAGAATATTATATAGTGAATATAAAAAACAAAAAAAATAATATGAAAGGATTTTTTTTTACCACAATTGGAATACTTATTTGTTGCTTTACATCTTGTGAAAAAAGAGAGAGCAAGGAAAAAATAGAAGAAGGTATTTCCCCTGCAAAATCATATTTTGAAGATTTCAATAATGACAAGAAAATACGTGAATTATCAGCCAAAATAGCCGAAAAAGGAGATACATTAGCATATAATGAATTAAAAGAGATATATTTTTTTAGCAGTCACACAAGGGACTTTTTACGTAACTCATTATTAATGGCTAATAATTTTGATTATCCAGAAGCATATTTTGATGTATATTTTATTTTAAAGGACGATTTGATTAATGGCTCAAATGTAAAATCAAATAAGCTAGCTAATTTTTATTTACTAAAATCAAAAGAAAAAGGAGTACAAAGTGCTGAATCAATTGTAAAGGAAAGATTTGGAAGCCTGTCTACTTTACCTAAAGCTGATGATTATTGGTTAGAAATTAATAGATAACAGCTCCGATGGCGCGGATTTATAATCCGCGCTTACCAATATTAAATATGATAATTATTTCTATTGCAATTATTCTATAGAGTTAAATCAGGTTATGGACCGCCAATGTTAAATGGTTCGAACCAAAATGTAAAACCGTCATGGTATAAATAGTAACTACTTGAATAAATAAAAATCATAGAAATGAAAAAAAATTTATATTCTTTTAGTCTTTATAATTTTTTCTTGTGCAACAAGAAAAGACTTTCAAAATGTGAAATATGTGGGTTATAGTAATTCTGCAAAGAAAAATTATACATATAAAGTAAGTATTAAAAAAGGATTTCAGGAAAAGGAAATGAATGGCGGTAATGAATGAAAACAAAAAGAATTCATATACTCTGATAATTCAATTTTTCACATTAGTAATGAAAAAGGGAATACTTCTCGTAACTATGAAAACATAAAAAAGGATAAAATTTCATCAGATAAATCTATGAAAGCCTTTCTCACTAAGGATACGATCACATTAGAAGGAATTGACCAAAATGGTTTATATTGGAAAAATAAGTTTAACGGTGAAGTTAATATTGGATATTTAAATATTCCGAAGGAAAAGAAAGAAGAATTTGACAAAATATTATTATCCATAAAGAAAAAGTAATTTCATTTCCAACAGTATTGAGAATAAAGGGATGGGTGTACTTACTGTCCATCCTTTTTAATACAGAATGTTCTTTTAAGACAACTTTGTGTAGAAGGTATACCTTAGCTTTAGTAGTTTTCAGTATGAAAACAGTATTTTAAAATTTTTCCCGCATGCAGAGGGTTATGTAAATGCCGTTTACGGATTTGGGGATTATTTTTACAATTATGTGTTTCATTATACCGATCATCTGGGGAATATACGCCTGTCCTATACGGAGAATAGTTTTACCGGAGAGGCCACCATTATGGAAGAGAATCATTATTATCCGTTTGGTTTAAAGCATAAGGCCTATAATACACAAGGCTATACTTTTGTATTGCCTATGGATGGAACTCCGGGTTATAATGTACCGCAATTGATGCAGGAAGATGAAATGAATCCTAATCCGTATAATTACAAATATAACGGAAAGGAATTGCAGGAGGAATTGGGATTGAATTTATATGATTATGGGGCACGTAATTATGATGCGGCTATCGGAAGATGAATGAATATTGATCCATTGGCAGAGAAATCCAGACGTTTTTCGCCTTATGTATATGCTTTAAACAATCCGATGTTCTTTATTGATCCGGATGGGATGCAGGCGATTAGTACTTCTAATATTTATGATGACCGTATACAGATGACGACGGCGGTAAATAATGAAGAATATGTAGAGAATGATTCTACCTATGGTGTCGATAGTAAAGGTAATATTAAAGAACTGGACAAAAAGCAATATAAAGACGAAAATGGAAAAACTGTAGATAGGCTATATAAGCTTAGTTCAAATGGAGATAAGAGTAATACATTTGTTAATGTCGCAAATAATGTCTTAAGTAATGTTACAAAAGGAATAACTGGGAGTCGATCTTATGATTATTTTTATACATCCAATGATGCTCAGTCTCAAAAAGTATTTGAATTTTTATCAGAAAATACATCTGTAGAATGGGCAAAGGTTGATGAAAATAATAATAGTTGGATAGCCACCTCACATTCCAAGGATAAAGAATGGGGAGGTAGTGATTTATTATATAACTTTTTATCTCAAGGCACTGGCAATCGAAACAAATATGAGCATACCCATAGTCATCCAAAAGAAGGCGGACTTAATGGATATTCTGGTCCTTCAGGATTTGATAAAAGAGATAAAAATTATGGAAGAGGCGATAAATTACTTGCAAAAGATATAAATGAAAGTTATCCAAAAGAATATGTGAAATTTAGAGTTTATGAAGTAAAATCAAAAGAATATATATTATATGATGAAAAAGGGAGTATTAACAGAAAGAAAAAATAATATCTTATTATTTTTTATACTAATCATTTTTTTTGGTTGTAGTTGTTATGATAAACAGAACTTTACTATTGAAACAATTAATAGGCTATCCTCGACTCATACTATTAACAATAGCTTGATAAAAAATATATTGTATCAAATTGATACAAATAAAGTGGCTTTTGATGATTCAGCAGATATAATCGTTTTACACATTGAAAAAATTAAAAAAAAGGATTATAAACTTAGTCTAACTAAAACAGAGTTTGCTTTTTTTAAGAAATATAAATCTGACTATTACTTTAAAACACTCAAAGGTTATACCGATTATGAAAATAAAAAAGTACTACTTTATGGAGATATTGATGCTAATCTTTTTCAAAAAACAGATGAAACGTTTGTAGATTTTATGAAATATCCTGTTTTAAAAAATAAATCTGAAACTCCAATTATTTACGAGCCTACTTTTATTGATTTTACAATCAATAATAATAAATTAATAGAATAGTCCCATCTTTTAGAATTAATAATACTAATTCAATTATTAGGTTTATTCATATTTTGATAATTTATCAATTATGGAAAAAACAATTGTGAGCAATTTAAAAAGGATGGATTAAATCCCATCCTTTTTAATAAAATAAAAATGAAAAAAATAATTTTGTTAGGAATTACATTCTTCTTTGTCTCTTGTAAAAATGAGACCCAAGAAATTATACAATATGATAAACAAGGAAGAGTAGCTTCAAAAAATTATGTTAGTAATAATACTTCCTTAGATTCTGTAATTAATTTTACAAATGGCATAATAGATTCCAAAATGTTTTTTAGCAAGGACAATGAATCGTCCTGTTATGTTAAATATTATGATAAGCTAGGGATAGCATCAGAAGGAAATACTATTAATAAGGTAAAGGATGGGAGATGGAAGTATTATGATTCTAAAAATAGATTGCGAAAAATAGTTGAATATAAGAATATATGTAATGAAGAATATGCTAATCAGGAGTTTAATTATGATGAAAAAGGAAAATTATTAGCAAATAAAAGTACATACTATACCTATAAATTTAAAACTTCGAAATTAGAATCCAATAAAGAAAATGAGCTAACTATTAATTATGTTCCATTTTTAAAGAAAGGTAGTAACTCATTTTTAGTAATTTCTCGTGAATTTGATTCAAGCTTTTGCAACATCAGAACGGTTAAAAAGGATAGCGCAAGCTTTTTTGCGAATCAAACTTTTAAAGTTGGAGTTACTTTTGAAAAAAAGGGAAAGAATAACTTTAGAGGTTATATTTTAGAGTACTCTTACGAAAGTACTTCTGATAAAAATATTTTAAAAACAAGAGAAAGAAAGACTTTTATTAATATTCCGGTTGTTATTGAATAAACAGTATTAAGAAGAACGTTATAGTACTTAAAACGGATGGAGAATATCCATTCGTTTTAATACACAAATACTATTTATAGAATGTAGACTCTCTGACGAGATCTTCAGGTATTTTAAAGTTTCCCCCCACCCACATGCTGAAGGTTCTGTAAAAGGTGATCGATAATATTTATTTTAATAATGCTTATCGTTACAACAGTTATGTCCTGTAAATATGAGTTTATTAAAAGATATCAAACAGAAAATGGAAATGCTGTTTGTAAAATCCGGAACCAAAAAAAGATACAAAATGAGAATTTTAACGATAATATTAATTTTATTTTTAGTTGGTTGCAATTCAATCAAAAATATTGAACTGCAAAATAGTCCGGCAGGAACCTATATTTTAAGAAGTGATAAGTTATATCAGGCATTATCGGATAATAATTATTCACAACTCGAATTAAATCCTGATGGCACATTCAAATTGTTTAAAGCAGAAATAACATTTAGCCCCGTAGTAGAACAATGTGAAATAGCATCCAAAGGCAAATGGACTGTTTTGTCTAATGATCTTCTTGAATTAAACAGTGAAGATAAGTATCTGAAACAAAAGGGCTTTGAGTATGATTTAAAGAAAGAAAACAAATTTTCACAGGATAGTCTATATATTCAGGTAAACTTTCCTTCTGATTATCATCCTGTCAGGCTCAACTTTCATTTCAACAATAATAACAGTAAATCTGTCAAAACGGACAAAACATTTATGGCTATACCTAAATCAATGCATTTATGGGATAGAAAAATCACTACTAATCTGATCCGTTTTAGTATGGATGCCGATGTTTCAGGAACTACACTTTACAGAGGAAGAATATTGTTTTCAATTTTTGAAGAGTATATAGATACTGAAAAATATAACTGTTTGACGATTACATTACCATATTTTGACAGATGCTTTTTGGAATTTGAACCATATCAAGAATTAATTTAGACACCTATATACTTGAATGTACCAAGTAAAAATTAATACAATTATATTAAAATTAAAGCCTGTCAAAATTTGACAGGCTTTAATTTTTTGCAAAGATTTTATTACATTTGCAGTACACAAAAAAAAGAAGATATTACGAACGAAGATTTTTTCCAATTTTCTATCCTTAGCCTTCGTGCGGGACATTTTTCAAATTAGAGTCTTTGGATGTTGTATATGTACAACATTTTTAATTAATCTTCTTTTATTCCACCTGTTACCGCAGGTGGTTTTTATTTTTAAGATATATAATATAACAACTTCATTGTTTATCAAGATATAAAATACATCTACATGCTCAAAAATACTGGTTGATCAAATTCATACATATTACATTAACATTCAAAATATTAATATAATGAAAAAATTATCTGAATATGTATTAGAAAGATTAGCCGAACAACCAAATGCAAATATGGTAAATGAAACATCTGAAAATGGTCATCAGGTGGATGAGAATAAAGATACTGAGGAAGAGTAAGTATCATTTAGTTTAAAAATTAACAACCACTCAATCGTAAATGATTGAGTGGTTGTTGTTTTATTGGGAGGAATTACGTAAAGTTAGTTAAAAAATTTAGAATATATTTACTTTTCAATTTAAAATTTAAAAATATGAAGCCATTAGCAGATGTTTTCGCTGAAGTAATTGAAAGTGAAAATAGAAAAGAAAAAGCAAAAAAATTTGTAAAAAACAAAGTAAGAGGTAACAAAGAAAGAAAATATCATTTATCTTATGATGTAAAAGGATATAATGATGATATTTCTGATGCACCTGCTGCAAAATTACATATCTTAAGGATAATAAAAGGATTAGGCGCAATATCAGTGAAAAGCCCTTGCGAGTCAACAATCGTATTTACTTATCCTGATGATAGTTTTAATTTGTCATCATTCAAATCGAAAGCACAAAAACTGTTCTACTTCTATATAAGTCTTGTTGCTATAAAAGAAAATAAACGTGTTGAATCCTTAAATAAAAGCGCCAATATTGATGATAAAATACTACAAAACCAATGGCGTAGTATTTAGATTATTAAAGATTTGCCATTAATTCATACTGACCTAAACTTATTGCGTAAAATGCATATTTTCCTTTGAAACCGCAGTATAATGTTATTATGACATATCTACGATCATCAGTTAACTCAATTTTATTTGGTAATTCCTTCCATCTAATGATAAAATCTAACCAAACAAAAGCTTTAAAAAGACGTTTGCACATGAAAAGCCACTCCATTAATAAGTAAAACCAAAAATATTTTTTCAACATTTTTATAGAATTTAGATGTTTATGTTTTATATATGAACGTCTAAATTTCTTTTATTCTGTCAATCCTTTTATGTAAATTTGTATTGTAAAAATATTCGTGCTGAATTTCATTATTGCTAAATCCGAATTACCACCCTGAAGCTTAGGCTTCCTGATTAAAAAAGCAAATAGTGTTATAGGCGCGCCGATATGGCGTGGCTTGTATCATTGTGCTTTTTTTGGGGTGTGGTAACCCTGGGTTTAGCGGTGGTGCAATGCCCACGCCTACTTTTTTACAAGAAAGTAAATTAAACCTAAATTACCACACATTATGAAAATTATCAACTGCACTGTAAGAAATTGTATTATGCTGCTATTTCTTATTACTTCAAAAGTATCTGCACAAGAAGTAAAAATCACTCCAGAATTATCAAAGAAAATCATTGATGAACATGGTATTAATGATTTCGATGTATTTCCTGTTAAATACAAAGAAATTGAATATCGAAAGCTTCTAAATGGTGAGGTTATGTCAAATTACTACAAACAGTTACTTGATGAATTGGAAGAATATAAACCTGGTTATGATTATTATGTCCAACAACAAAATGATTTAAAGAAATGTATTGCTAACATCGACAAGTTTTTAGAATCAGATGAAAAATATGACGTAAAAGAGCAATATTTGAAAGAAGTTCAAAGTATTGCTGACAAATACAAAATTACTGTTATCGGAAAAGATGAAAGATTTATTTCAAAATTTCGAGCAAGATCATC
This sequence comes from Flavobacterium sp. 40-81, assembly GCF_001898245.1. Lineage (NCBI taxonomy): Bacteria > Pseudomonadati > Bacteroidota > Flavobacteriia > Flavobacteriales > Flavobacteriaceae > Flavobacterium > Flavobacterium sp. 40-81. The sequence goes on along the minus strand of NZ_MKTM01000020.1, from coordinate 146,624 downwards.
CTACGGGCATGATCGTGAATTAAAAGACATACAAGTTTATGCATTTATGGATGGAAAGCGTACAAGTAAAAATGATGCTAAATCATTCAAAGATGGTTTAATTGAAGTAATGGAATTGCAATCAACCAATGAATATGCAATTTATAGCGCATACGTCAATTTGACTGAACGTTTAAAGAAGGTGCCTAAAACTCAACCCGGCAAAGTATTATCTGATGAGATTTCAAAAAGATTTGCCTATATCGTTGAAGGAAATTCAATAGGAATTGAAAATTTATCAGGCAATTTTACAATTTTAGCCGGAAACTTTACATTACAAAAAGAAGATTTTCAAGACAAAAGAGTAAAGAATGAATTATTTCAAGAAGGTGATTACAAAGCTTATCCGATTATTCAAAGAGTAGGAACAGATGAGTTTTATTATATCACATCAAATTACTTTTTACAGTATGTAAGCTCTGCGCAATTTTTAAATAAAGTTGTAGAGCTTGTAAATAAAGCTGGTTATAAAGAATATTATCGTTCTTCAGATGGAGCAGCTTTTATTAAAACTAAAACTGCTGAAATCAGTTTAGATGGCTGGATTTATAAGATGCTTAAATCTAATCCAAATTATATTACTGAATTTGATAATGACCAACTTAATATAGCTTCATTAGTCAAGCAAACAATATCACATTCAAAAACTTTGGATAAATACATTGGGCTATATAGGATTCAACGAAATAGGATATCTTCTGCTAATGTTGCAGCATGGAGAGTAGCTACAACTAATGCGCAAAAGTTACACGATCGAATATATAAGTTGAGTGAGAAGTATGAGGGCAATTATTCGTTTTCGCTTCTGAATAAGTCAGATACGCATCAAGAGTTTCTCGATAACTTGTTAGCATCGAAAGGGGTGCTTGGGATGTAAAATATTATGCTGCTTCTAATCTTGAGGCAGCATAATATTTTCTATGCATTAAGAATATGTTCATTCAATGATTTACCATTTGAATAGCAAGTAGAATACCCTAAAGGTATAGAGTTGTCAATAAATGCAACTCCAACATGTTCTGGCCTAAATCTGAAACAAGCTCTATTATTTTCGATTATATCTATTTGTTTCTTATTCGGAAAATCTCCTCCAGAGAAATGTTCTAATAATCTATCTATAAATTCTTCATCTTCTGTATTGACTTCCCATTTAGAAATATCAATTAAATCGATTGATCCTAAATCTTCCGATTTAAACAATGCCAAAATAAAAGTACTACATGTAAGACCAAATTCATCATCAATATTTGAGAATAAGTCGCCTCCAATATCAAAACATTGATTTTGATATTTTAAAGAGAATAATATATTACTTTTTAATGACAGTATACTTTCGCAAAAATTCTTAAATAATGAAATAGCATCTTCATCAGGAAAATAATCTTTAAGACTATTACTCATTTTTAAAGAAATATAGCCCCGATTAATTAAATCACCATAAGAAAAATCGTCAGTGATATAACCATCTTTGTAATGTAAAACTTTAGGATTATTATCAAATTTATACATCAAAACAATATGATTATCGTCATTCATATTGTTTTTTCCGATTGCTAAACAACAAAAATCTTCACTAGCAATAAAATTCTCAATTGAACCTATATAGTCTTTCATTATTTAAATCGAGCATAAATAGATTTTTGAAACTTTTCTTCACCTAAACTATTAATTTTAATTTCCCTTACACTATCATATAATTTTTCTCTAGATTTTATGTTTGGTTTAATAGCTTTTGAATTCGTGGCTGAAAGTAAAACTACTTTGAGTTTAATGTTAATTTTATCTTCACAGTAAAGATTGTGTATGTCATTCAAAGCCCGATAACTTTCATTTCTATAATTTTTAGTTTGATTGATTAAGCTTTTTAACTTATTATAAATCAGACTTAAATTATAATCATCAACTTGTTGTTCAGAAATAATAATAGAAATTTTAGAAATATTATTGACGGCACCCATGAGATGTCTTTCAACTTCGAAATGAGCACAACAAATAGAAGAATGCATTTGTAGATCGGAATTCTTTATAACATTACATTCCGAAACTTTTTCAATCTTTATTTCATTTAACTCTCTCATGCTTCTTAAATCATTTAACAATAATTGTTAAAATTTTTTCACATAGATATGCATTAACATGTTTTATAAAATCAATAGTTACTACATTATTAATTTCTACATTATTAATACCTATCATGTTCTTAAATAGTTTTACTTCAACATTATTATATTTTTTTCCATTGAAATCAAATTTATAAATGTCCGATATATCTCTATTTTCAGTTTTTATATTTATATCAAATGATTTATATTTACTTGTATAGTTAATTCCATAGCTGCCAATATTCTTGAATTCTTTATCAAAATTTGAATATAAATCATTTGAAAGCTTTTTATTAAATGAAAAATCTTTGTTATCATTAGTATTTCCTACTAATAAGAAGTCAAAGATCACCTCAATATTGTCAGAATATGTATCACTCTCAGATAATAATTTATTGTCAGTATTATTAAAGCTTAAACAATATTCAAAAAAATCTTTAATTAAAAATAAATCTTCAGTATCAGAAAATGTGATAACAATTTGAAAATTATGTATTACAATAAAAATCTTTTCACTAGAATAAATTGTGCAATAACTACAATCATCTTTGTTAATTTCGTATATATTCTTATCGAAATAAACATGAATTTGATCAAAAAAATCTCTAGGTAAATTATAATTACCATTTAATTTTATTTGGTGATTGTTGTAAAGTATTTTGAAAAATTTATCTAAATTTTCCATAGTTTTTTGTACAAATATAGTTTTTTAATTATTATAAAATCTGAAGTTTATTAATATATCTATTTTCAAGCAATTAACTCCCGATAAGTCAGCCTATCATCAACTGCTAATAACGAAAGATTGAACCTCTCACCATCAGTCATTTTACGTGTGTTATACCTATAAGCGAATTCGTCACAATATTTCGATAGATGTTTTGGGCTTGCTAAATGATAAACTCCAATAATTCCTCTTTTTAATTGGCTCCAAAAGCCTTCTATGCTATTCGTATGGTATTTACCTTTGGCATAGATTCCTTTATTATGTTCTATTATCTTATGTATGTAATTGTTCGATAGACCTTTATATCCTCTCCAACCATCAGTTACTATGATTGTCCCTTTTTCAACTAAATCATCAATTATTCCTTTTAAAGTCTTTCCTTTCGTATTTGGGATAACTTTAGTATAAACATATCCATTAGAAAGTAATCCAAATACTGGTACTTTGGCTTTTAAGCTTCTTCCTTGAGTATTTTTAAGCTTTTTACGTCTATTACGATTCTTGTTTTTACCACCAATGTATGTTTCATCAGCTTGTGTTACATCATTAAAAATAACTTCAGATTTGTCTCTGAAGTTGTGACGTATTCTACTCAACATAAACCATGCAGTTTTTTGAGTTACATCGATGTCTTTATGTAATTGCACACTACTGATACCTTTCTTGTGGGATGAGAAAATATAAATAGCCAAAAACCACTTTTTTAAAGATATTGGTGAGCTTTCGAACATTGTTCCAACTGTAACAGTAAATCTTTTTCTGCAATCTTTGCATTTATATAGACCTCTAAAATGACCTCTTGATCTTAATTTATAATGATATTCTGAAACGCTTCCACAATGTGGGCAAATAGGCTCATTATTCCATCGTATTTTTTCTAAAAATTCCCTACAATCATTTTCAGTTTGCAGTGTTTCAATCAAATGGACGAGGGATTTGAAGATTACGTTATTTAATTGTAAATCATCTGATTCCATCCTGTTTTATTAAATTTAATACTTTTTATCGACTCTGTAAAGGATTTTGATACTGATTTTCGATAAAGTTTGCATCGAAAACCTTAAGAAATGACAGCCTGAAATGCATTAGATTTCAGGCTGTCATTGCCTTGTAGTTGTTATATTTTATAACAATACTTTAATAAATAAATCATTACATCAACTGAATCATATATTGATTGTATCGTCTCTTTATTACAAATACTCCAACTTCCAATTGTATAGTAATAGTAATAAGCAGTTAAAATGATTTTTTGAATTGAATTAATACATTCTTGTTTCTTAATGATTGAATTGTCTATCATATTTGTGTTTTTTAATTTTGACAATTCAACTACTTTGAACAAAAATTTGATTCAGTTACAATTCAATTTGATTCAGTTTGAAACAAAACCCCCTTGAAACATCTGTTTCAAGGGGGTTTTTGAATTTTGAGAAGACATTATTTATTTGATGTTGTTATATATTATCACACAACATATTTAAAATTCATAATCATGTACAAGAAGATAACATCGTATTTGAAATTATATAAGTTTGCTATCTATAAGATTTTAGGTAAATTTATTCCATACTTTAAAAATAAGTGGATGAAAAAACATGAAATAGCAGACGTATTGAAAATTGAATTAGATAAAATTTTATCGCAAGTCGACAAATCGATTTCTTTAAAATTTGATGATTCATATAAATATTGTCATGAAATAAATGACAATTTAGAAGATAGAATTATCTCAATTGAAATTTCATATATATTTACATATAATATAAATAAGACATTTATCTTAGTAGTTAAATATGATAATGGTAATTTATCTTATGGATTAAATTATTTTGATAAAAATTCAGAAAGTATTGATATGAGTTATATAAATTCAATTTATAATACTATCATCAACAATGAAGATAGACTACTTAAATATTTCAAATAGCATATCTATTGAAAATGATTCAAAACAAAAAGTTCAGTGAGCATCACTGAACTTTTTCATTTTTGGAAGTAAGAGATATTGGTACAATCAAGTATATAGGTGTCTTAATTTATATTAAAGACAAGAATAAACTACAATGGAAGGGTCAAGTTTGGGAAAGAGAAATTAAATGATCTCCTAATGTTATATTCTGTATTTTACCTAAATAGCTATTAAGATGAAAAAAATAATATGTCTTTTTGTTTGTTGTCAATTTTTCTCATGTGAAAAAATAGACTGTGAAAAATTATCACATATAAAAAAAGATTATGAGTGTCTTTTAATCGTTAAAAATCTTGTTGATAGTACTTCTGTATATAATTTTGAAGTTGAAGGAAAAAGTTTAAAAACCAATAAAGATACGCTGTATAAGCAAGAAAACAGATGGTTTTGTACTTACTATAAATATCTTGATAAAGGAGACACAATTATAAAGAAAAAGGAAGAATTAGTATTTTATATTCATAAAAAAGATACAATACTATCTTTTAATTGGGAATGTGACGGTAAAATTTATAAATAAATTTATGAGAAAGCTATTCGTTATAACGATTTTATTGGTATCAGTGTTAACATCATGCAATTTTAGTGCTAATGTTAAAAATGATAATGAATTACAAGACAAGCAAGATGCTGAATCCGTTGCCGGATTATTGTATCTCTATACTTCCAGAAAAGAATATAAATCAGTTCTCAATCTTATGAGTACTGATTTTTATAAAGTTGCCTCAAAAGATCAATTTTTAGAATTCTTAAACGCCAAAGAGAAAAAATTAGGTGAATACAAAGATTTAACGCTTTTGGATTGGAAAACGACAAGCCTTAAAGGTACAGATTCCAAAACAGAATATTTGCTAACTTATAAGGTTGTTTATTCCAATTATACTGCTGAGGAAAAAATTTCTATGATAAAAGAAAACAACAAAGTAAAAATCTTAGGATATAATGTTAATTCAGAAGGCTTTATAAAATAATTGAATTTGAAAAATTTGTTCATAATTATACCGTATGATAAACAAGGAAAAAGAATTTTAAACTTTAAATAAAAAAACATGGAATTATCGTTAACACTTTTTAAGCATTTAAAAATGCTGATAATTTTGATTTTTACTTCGGTAGTCTTTTTGGGTTTAGCGCTTTACTTTTATGATGATTTTTCCAATAAAACTTTAGTTTACTTGCTTATCCTTTTTTTTGTGCTTTTTATGTTACCTGTATTGTATTTACATTACAATTATTATGAAAACAGTAAAGGCGTTACTTATGAAATAGAGAAATCAGGATTAATAATAAAGAAAAACAATATCAAAAGAGAGATCAATATTGATAGTATAAATGAAATTGTGTTTTTTATGACTGCAAATAGACTCCAAAAAAGTGGCTATAGTCAATTTGCATTTGAGAATTACCATTATGCAAAAATCATATTGAAAGACGATGAGCAAATCATAATAACTTGTTTGTTTTCTGATAAGATTGAAGCGATCCTTGAATCGAATTTTAAAACCATTAAAATCACAAAGATTAAAACGTTTTATCCAGTAATTTAACATCAGAAACAATAATAACGACACTATGTTTATAACATAACGCCGGCCATATTAACAGTAAAACTATGAGAACAGTTGTAAAACTTTTATTGAAAGTTTTTATGAAATACCCCTTAATGAAAAAGAATTGAAACAGAAAATAGAAGAATTAGTTACAAAAGGATTTTTAAAAAAATTAAAAATAGAAAATAGAATTTTTGATATTTATATAGTAGATCGAAATGTTAATAATCGTTGTTCATCTGATATTTATACCGAACAAGATAGATTGTAACAATAAAAGTTAATCATACGTTTTAATATGAAAAAAAGATCAATAAAATTTTCTTACTATGCGTTTATAGGCTTTACTATTTTAGTTTTAATTAATATAATTTCAATTTTAATGCCTGAAAATCAAAGTAAATTACTTAGGGGTGTATCAGGCTTTATCAATTGGATTCTGTTTATTCCTATTTTCTTATTAACATCATATTTTTCATTGTATGTTTTTATAGATTATATAAAGAATGGGGTTAAATTTCAAATAAGATATCTATTCCTAACAATCCCTTTTTTAATATATTTAATATATTACGCAGGTAGATTTATATATGTTATTTTCATAATATAAGTTTCGTTGACTATTGAAGGACTTTGTTCAAAAGTTATCAGATTGTACGAATATGTAATTTGTGTGAATAAACAACCAATCACAGCCCGTTTCAATTGTATTTAGTAATAATAAAGGATGGATTAAGGCTTATATGAAGTACGTAATTACGACCCTGTGATTGGCAGATAGATGAATATTGATCCGTTGGCAGAGAAATCCAGACGTTTTTCGCCTTATGTATATGCTTTCCTATTATTTTATCAATTCAGATAATATACAGGAATAACAGATTTTATTTATCATAACCATATTGATATGAAAAAAATTATTAGCGCTACATTAATTACCCTGATTTCAATATCATGTGCCAATGCTTACATGATAAAAGGAGAGAGAAAAGAGGATGCAATCAAAAACATTATCATCGATTTTACCAAAACAAAGAATAACAAGATAGAATCTATATATGAAATTACTGAATTAAAATCTTCAGATAAATTATACGCTTTTGTTTTTAATGAAAGAAAATGGTATACTCCAAAACAATCTGACACTATAAATGGTAAAACAAAATCATTCCCAACTAGTTATGTAGAGTATAAAAAAAGACTTTATTTATGGCACGATAACGATTCCATTATATCAAAAGGATTAATTGATGTATTAACAAAATACAAATTGATGGATTCAACTTTGATAAAAAAAGAAAGAGGATTGTTTGTTTCTGAAGACGAAATTCCAATCATAAAAACGGACGAAAGAGCCAGATACTATTATTATTTTGTATGCAAAAAGAATATCTCTGAGTATGTAAAAGTTAAAAGTAATAAACCATGAAAGAGATAATTTAGTAGCACTATATAAGCCATAACTATGAATAATAAAATTATTGTATTTACATTCTTGATAATATGTGTTTGCATATTATTATATATGATTAAGAAACGTATTGTTTGGGAAGATAAAAAGTCCGTTTATAGCAATACCTTTTCTTTAAGAGCATTTCTTATGTTGATTTTTATGATTATAATTTTAGTAGTATTACTTTTTAAATAAAATATTTAGACAACAATATTATGCGGTTTAGTATTGGAGCACAATTTTCAAGAGAATTTAATTTTGAAGAAACATTATTAATAACGAATACTTTAAATAATAATTTTAGTAATTTCTTTACGCAAAAGAAGTATAGTTTAGATGTAAATAAAATTTACATCAATATCATTTGTGTATCAAGGAATTTGAACCTTTTTTTAAAGTAAGACCTCTAAAAATTTTGAAAAAAGAAGCAGCAGTTGAGTATGAAATTAAACTTGAATTTGCGTTTTTTTTCAACTCAACATTCAAGAAAAATACTACGTATTATTTGATGAGCTATTAAACCAATCAAAAGAAATTCTTAAATGATAAGAAAATGAAAAATTTTAATGTTACAGCGTTTTTAACTGATCTGGAAAAATGTCTGTCATTAATTTGATAAACTTCAGTGTAAAGTTAATTGATGTTAAGCAATAACCTATAAGCTTTTCCCTTCATTCCAATAGTAACTGTCGGGATATAATCTTTGCCCGAAAATTGCCGTACCAACCCTCACGATGGTAGCCCCTTCTTCAATGGCGGTTTCCAGGTCGTTACTCATTCCCATAGATAATTCCGTCATTGCTACATCAGGAATAGCCAAAGCGCTAATTTGCTGCTGAATGCTTAAAAGCAGGCGGAAACAAGTACGGACCTTTTCGGTTTCGGCACTGAACAAGCCAATAGTCATTAAGCCTTTAATTTTCAGGGTTTCAAATTGGGCTACCTGCCGGATCAATCCGATCGCATCTGCCGGATGAACACCAAACTTACTCTCCTCGTTTGATGTATTGACCTGTATCAGTACTTCAATGCTTCTGTTTTCAAGCTGTAGTCTGTGATGCAGTTTTTCGGCTAAATCCAGACGATCAAGCGACTGGATACAGGAAACATTGTATTTCAGGATATCTTTGATTTTATTGGTTTGCAAATGCCCGATAAAATGTGAGGTATGCGGAACGTGTTTTAAGGCTTCATACTTTTCTTTGAGTTCCTGCACTTTGTTTTCAGCAATCAGTGTTTGTCCGTGCTGTAAAGCGATTTTAATACGATCGGCAGCCACGGTTTTGGTCGCTAATAACAACTTTACCTCCTCAGGATTTCTGCCGGTTCGGATACAGGCCTTGGCGATCCGTTCTAAAATTTCATCAATATTCGTTATGATTTGATTTTCCATTTTTTAAGATTTTATCATGGAGGCCGGAAATGGATTCGAACCACTGTAAAAGGTATTGCGTACCCTTGCCTGACCACTCGGCCATCCGACCTGTTAAAACGGTAAGCTGTTTGGACTTACCGTACAGCCTGTTATTTCCACCAATGGTAGTAGTTGTGCAAGCCGTCATACTCGAATCCGCAACGCGGATAAAGCTGATTACCGATAGCATTCGTTTTTTCGGTTTCCAGCATCAGTCCGCATGCGCCTGTTTCTTCACACCATTGCTTACTGCGGTCTATTAATGCCACCGATATGCCCTTTCCTCTATAGTCCGGATGGACAAACAAATCACTCAACAGCCACTGTTTTTGCAGTTTGGTATAATGAAACAATTTGTATAACTGCACAAAGCCCACTGCCCTGCCATCGGCAATTGCTAAGAAAATATCCGATTCGCTGTTTAAGAATCGTTCTTTCAGGAATGCTTTCCCTTTTTCGACATCTGATTCCTGGCGGTAAAAAATACGGTAAAGATTGAATAATCCGGCTGACGCTTCCAGGTCTTCCAGACTGGCTTTTTTGATGTTGTAATGCATTGCTTGTAACTATTTTTAAAATGATAGTGCAAACGTATAACGCTATTGGACTATATTTGCAATCCAGTTTCAACATAACAGGTAGTCCAGAATGTTTCCATTTGAACATATAATCATCCTTGACAAAAAAAGTAAAGTCTCTGTTTACAAGCAGGTTGCTTTTGCGATAATTGATGCCATCAGAAACGGTGTTTTAAAACCCGGAACACATTTGCCCGGCAGCCGTGAACTGGCGGCACTGCTGCATGTACACCGCAAAACGGTCATCGCGGCCTATGATGAACTGGAAGCCCAGGAATGGATCACGGTCTATCCGAGAAGATATGTAACGGTAGCCGAAAATCTTCCGTTGCTCCAGCCTAAAAAGTGGAATGAAAATAAAACCGGATTTTCCTATGACAATGAACTGAATGTCCCCTATCGGATAATTGATCCGCATGTCCCTTCGGAAAATGGTATTCCTGAAGTCATCATAGACGACGGGCATCCTGATGTCCGCCTTTCCCCTATTTCTGATTTATTGAAAACATACCGCCTGCTTACTTCCCGGACCTATGCCATCAAAAATGCGCATATCGGCACGGCACAAGGCACACTAAAACTCCGGGAAGAACTGGTTCATTACCTGTCGGTAACCAGAGGTTTGAATATTTCGGCCGATAATATCCTGATTACGCACGGAGCGCAAATGAGCATTTATCTTGCGGCACAATTGCTTCTAAACAGCCTGTCAGCAATTATCGTCGGGAAACCGAATTATGGTGTAGCCAACAAAACCTTTGCCGAAACCGGTGCAACCCTCATTGAGGTACCTGTGGACAAAGAGGGCATCGATACCGATAAGATTGAACAGCTCTGCAAAAAGGAAAAAATCAGTGCGGTATATGTGATTCCGCACCATCATTACCCGACAACGGTAACATTGAGTGTGGAACGGCGGATGAAACTGCTGGAGCTTTCCGCAAGGTTTTCATTTGTGATCATCGAAGACGATTACGATTACGACTACCATTATGCTTCGTCCCCTTACCTGCCGTTGGCAAGTGCACATCATCAGGGGAATGTGATTTATATCGGTTCATTTTCCAAGATCCTGGATCCTTCATTACGAATCGGATTTATGGTCGCTCCGAAAAATTTTGTAGCACAATGTACTGCCCTCCGGAAGATTATAGATGTGGGCGGTGACGGCTATATGCAAAATGCCCTGGCCATGCTGATTAAGGAAGGTGAACTCAAACGGCATCTGAATAAAGCAAAAAAAATCTACCACCAACGCAGGGATTTTTTAGATGAATTGCTGCGAAACAGATTATCCGGGCATGTTACCTACTCACTGCCGTCGGGAGGAATGGCGGTCTGGATTATGCTTCAAAAAGATTTCTCTGTGGATGATCTTCAACAGAGCGGGAAATTAAAAATAATCCGAACCGACAGCGAATTAAATGCCTTTCGTTTTGGCTTTGCCTCAATGGACGAACAGGAACTGGAAGCAGCAGTTAACCTGTTGGCCAGTCGGTTGGGAAAACGTGATTTATGATTTTTTAATAAAATCCTGAAAACAAATATTTTCAGGATTTCGTTTAAAAAGTAACCGCCAAGGCACCCCCCATTTGTTTACCATCATAATAGGGTGTAAACATCGCAGTCGTATTCTTTGAACCGGTTTTGAATATATGTTCGTTTAAAAAAGGGTTTACCCAATATGCGAGTTTGGTGCTTAAAATGCCTATGCCGGCACCTGCTGTAACATCTGTTAGCCAATGCTTGTTATTGTAAATCCGGAATGCTCCTGTTATTGATGCTACGCCATAGCCCGCTACGCCATACCAACAGGATTTGTCTTTGTATTCCTGAAATAAAAATTCTGCTCCTGCAAAAGCTATTGCTGTATGACCAGACGGGAATGCATATCGGGTATCGTCCGGTCTGTCTATGTTTGTACAGCGTTTTAATGCGGTTACAGAAGTAAAAATTATTAGCATTGATGTACCAAGGATTACACTTCTGTTCTGCAAGTTGTTTTTCCCTTTTATGTTCAGATTATTAAGCACATAAACAGACAATGCCGGAGTATATTGAGAAAAATCATCGACCGTTATTCTCTTATCGATGTCCTTCATAACTCTGCTTCTGATGTTTCGATTTAATTTTTGTAAACCATCATTCTGTAAACCAATGGCTCCATAGCCAATTAAAACCGCAGGAATTAATAATTGTTTGTAATTAAACGCTAAATTTTCAGGGGTCTTTTTACTTAGAGTGTCTGTTTCATTTAATGTTTGAGCTGTAGATGAGAAAGCTATTAAAGCCATTATTATACTCACGATTACCTTATTCATTTGGAAGATTTAAAATGTTACTGTTGCGCCTACTAAAGTGGTGTGATTAATCCGGTTTATCTGATAATCGATTTTATAAGGTTTTTTAACCATTGCTGTCACATTATCTTTTGCTATTTTAGTAATGCGTCTGTTTGCAATTTGTTTACCAATAACATAACCCATAAAAATACCAATGGGATAATCTGAAGTCCAATGTACTTTTCCACTCACCATATTAAAAGCCAGCACACCCATTAGGGAATAACCAACAGGTTTGATCCATTTTATTTCCGGATAGTTTGTTGAAATGATCGTTAAGGTTGACATAAAAGTGGCAATATGCCCGGATGGCATAGCATCATAATTAGGAGTATTGCTTTGAAATGCCGTAAAACTTGGAAATGGATTCCAGTCACCACCACTGTTATTATCGGCAATAGCGGCACTTGGACTCTGTCTTCCTGTAATTCTTTTTAATGTTTGTGTGGCAACGCCCACAGATAATAATCCCTCTACCAGTTCACTGGAGGTATTCAATGCTCTTAAATCGTTGTTTTTTAGTTTACCGATACTTAGAAAAATTGCACTTAGAATAAGTGTGGTTCCTCCATTTCCAGTATAATAAACTGCCGAACTAATGTTTTTGGGAACAATGGTGAAAATCCCGGCTACAGTACCATATTTACTATCTTTGTCCCAACCTCCCATCCGGGATCCGAGTTCTCCTGCTCCGTCCAGTATTTTTTGATCAAAAGGCAATATTGCTGCTGTACTTCCCAGTACTAAAGCATCCCATTTCAGATTTTCTTTTTGTATTGTAAATACTCCGAAATCATAGATATTATGAGGAATGTATCTAACCATATCAAAGAATTTTGGTTTGGAATACTCATAAATATAATGGTCGTCTATATTCGTAAATCGTTGGATTGACTTGTCTGCTGCTGAATTGGCTTCTGTCTCGAAGCCAGTCCGCAAATCAGGTTTTATATTTGATAAATTATTGTTTTTTAAAGAGTCTGTTTCTGGTGGCACTTGTGCCATTAACATAGAGGAAATAAAAACAGTGATTAAGCTTAGTATTGTTCTGCTCATTTTTTCGAAACTGTATCGTTTTGATTTTAAGGTTTATAAATCGTTTTGGTTTGTCATTATAGTTAATAGTGTGGCTACCATTATTATAGCTGTATTTAAGGTGTTATCACCTATTCATACCAGTTTGTCATTAAAAAGCTATGGCATAATCAGAAGGGGAATAGAAGTAGAAAGGATATAATCCAAATGGGGGCTTTGTATATCGTTTATAAATGAATTAATGTGTTTACAACTTTGGATAATTTATACGACCTCATAGCTTCTATAATTACCGAAGATTTTGAAGTTTTAAACATTGTGCGATAGCAGCAGATGCAAATAAGCTAAAAATTATAAATACTCCCGGAAGCATCTATATTGTTAATCTGGTAATAATAAAGTTAATTTAAGGTGAAATTTGAAGCAAAAATAGTAATTAATTTTTCCTACAATTTTTATTAATGTTAATAAATAGCAATTATTTAAATTTTAACAGTACTTCGTTATAGAAAAGCGGCAGACAACTGTTATATATTAACAAACAGTCTTTTATATATAACAAGTGGTGATAATTTGCCGGATTGATTGAGTTTTTTTTATTGAGCGCTATTCAATATGATACTTCCTGAATAATTCTATTTTATTAAAAGGCACAGCTAAACAATTGGTAATATGTGAACAAAAGTCGCGTTCAAAAATCTAATTTTATTTTTATAGCTAAAAGCCGGGGTTGCTTTTTATTTCGGCTATTTCCCGATTTTGTAGATTACAGCATCTTTTTCGTATTCAAGACCGCTTTTTCAAGAACTTTTATCGAAACGGCATTTTCTTTTATTGCCCATCCGATTATAGGTTTCAATTTTAGTTTTTCAAATACCTTTTTTAAATTCCACAAAACCGCTGTTGGCAGCTGACTTATACTTTGTTATATTTCCTGTTTAACTGTTTCTTTTCTATAAAGAAGTAAAGTCAACCCTAAAGAAAAAAGCATGCAGCTTAGTACCATACAAACTCCGTTTTTCAGTATAAAAAATGAAAAACCTACAGCAGGTGCACCCAGTATAACCAGTAAGGCTTTTAGAGTATGGGTTTTAATAAAGTTTGATGCATGAACTGCCAATCCTATAAAGAGCAGGGATGGTCCAATAATAATAAAAGGATACAGAATTGAGGGCGTATTGCTAATGTGTTCGCTTAATTTCATCCTGGCATTATCGTCATTTTCAAAACTCCACATTATAAAGTCAATGGTGCAAAGACCTATATGTGCAATAACGCCTAATGCTGTTAGAAAAGAAGCTAAAGTATTCCATTTGTTTTTGGGAAACACTTTATTAAACGACAGTAGTAATACCGCTCCAATCAGGTTAAACCAATGTGCAAAATCTATGGGTTTCTGAAAATAGGCTAGTTTAGAACCTTGCGAAAACATGATATAACTAACAACAAAAAACAATAACCCGATCAAACAAATACTTTTTGGTTTCATAATTTTTCTATAAGGACATTTTTTTGTTACATTAATTTGCCGTTGACTCTTTTACAAGCTTGCTGTTAATATTGTTTTTTACGAAACTTTCGACAGGCTTATTTCCTGAAAAACTTTACGCTAATATAATTCATTTGGACACTGATATTCTTTTGTGTGTCAGGTATAATTTTTCAGGTTAATTATAATCAATATGATTAAGTATGTTATATTTCATTTTTTTAGGATTGGTACATTCGAGTATATAATTATCTGAGTTTATTATAAGCTAGAGTCAGCGAACAGATTAATTTCTGTTAAAGATAGAGTTGTTTTTCGTGAAGAAAAAACGTCAAGTTTACTAAGCAACCAGCTATTGTACTAAACTGCTATTATAAGCAGTTTTAATAATGTACAATAAATCCATCTGTAACTTTTCTTAATTTTCTTAAATCTAAATATTCAACAATAGGGTCATTATTGATATCGTAAACTCTAGCAATTATATATTTTCCGTGATTTCTTTCATGTGTTTCATATTCATTAGAAGTTATGAAGAATTGTCTTGAATGACTATCCTCAAAGTTTCTAGTTGTTGTTTTTACTTCTATAAAAATATCTTCTCCATTATCATCTTTAGAAAGAATATCAAAACCGTAAATATTTGATTCTAAAGCAACATGTTTTGGGTAATCATTTGACAAAAAACCCAGTCTATTTAGTTTGATTCTTTCTTTTTGAAGAATAAAGATTTCTCCTTTTAGTCCTATTTCAGCTAATCGTTCTGCTCTTTTAAGATATTGGTCGGTACTAAAAGGGGGTAATTTCGTCTGGGATGTAGCTGTGATTGTGACATAACCCATTAAAAAAATTATCTGTGCGATTAAAAAATCAACTTCATCAAGATCAATTATACCGTTTTTTGGATAAACCTGAATTGTTATTTGTGAAGCTCTAGGATTTATACAAATCCCACTTCTCCACTCAAATGGCGTAGTAGGATTAGAATTTAAAAAACTCTTGAAACCAAAATCAAAAATCTCGTTAAACCTATTTTGTAAAGTTAAATTTTTTTCTAGTGAATTGGATAGATTTTGCCCTAAAACAGCAAATTGATTTTCTAAGTTTATTCGTTCTTGGTTTGACAAATTTCTTGAGGATGCACGACCAAAATAAAATCCTACATCTAAACAAGAATCAAATCTATTTATAACGAAACTGATTTGAGCTGCGTATTGTTTATTTGAATTTCCCTTAAACAATCCAGCCCAAACATTATTTAAATTTGTACTTTGTCCTACTGGATTACCTGTTGACATTTCGGTTTCAAAAGGACCATAATCATTTTCATATTTATGAGCAAAAAAATCTGCTAATGATTTTAGTTTACGTCTAATATCTAATAAACGTATTCGTTCTTCATGACTGGCATTCGTTAATAACGAATTATTAGAATATCTTCTTTGATATAAATTATTAATAAGGATTAAGTCATTTTCTAAGATTTCCATTAAGCATTTGATTTAAAATTACTTATAACGTTCCTGAACTTTGCTTTCGGGCTTTTTTGAAACACACATAGTTTCAATCTATCACTAAAGTATTAGTAGCACTTAATCCATGCTTGCACGTCAGCTCACCTGAAGCAAAAACTGTAATATGGTTCGTTTTGTCATTTTTCGAATAGTTTTGTAATTAGCCATGCAGCTAGCAATACTCCCCCAATAGTCAATGCAGCATTAATGATTTCATCTGTATTTTGATTCTTTAGATAAGCATCATATTGTTCTTTTGTAATGTTTCCATTTCTATAAAGTATGTTTAAATACTCTTTTTTTTGTTCTGAAGTTGCTTGCTTGTTGTCAATAAGTCGTTTTAATTCAAGCAAGCGAGAATAATCCATGTGATCCATTATTTTCTTACTTTTTTATCTTCTAATTGACTAATTAATTTCGGAATAAGCTCGTTCATTTGCTTGCCTATTTGTTCTATAACTTGTTGTTGTAAGTCATCTTTTGCTTTATGTTCCTGTAGTTTAATTTTAAGGTCATAAATTTGGTCTTTTAAATCATCGTGTTTATCTCTCACATATTCTTTTATTCCGTGTCTTGTTCCCAAAAAAGAGATAAGTGCAGATACAACTATACTTATTATGTATAATAAATCTTTTAGTCCAAATTCCATATTACTTTCTTTTCTGAATTGTTTCTATGTTATGTTTCATCTTGTAGCGCAATCAATCTCAACTATTTATAATCCAAATAGTTACAAACTTTATTATATCAAGCATAATTTTCCATTCTAATTATGATTAAGTAGGTTTATATATAGAAAATTTTGAATTGGTATATTAAAATATATAATTGCTTATATTTTCTACTAAAATAGTAATACTGCTAAACCCGAAAGAAAATGATTTATATACAATAAAGCAATACGTGTTTTTACGTAATTTATAAACTAATGAATTTAAAGTATTGAATTAGAATTCCGAAGGCAAGTAAGAGAATTACTTTATTTGCTAGAAGAAGAATAGCACAAATAAATATAATTAAAAAAGCCCTGATAAAGTTTATCAGGGCTTTTTTAAAGTGGCGGAGAAAGAGGGTCTTGAACCACTTCCTTTTATAGCCCTATTTATAGGCATTCAATATTTTTCAAAATAAATGGTAACGATTTGGTAACTAAATTACTGTCATCATTAGACTGTCATTGTCAGATATTTGACATAAACAACTCATTACAAAAATGCAGCTTAACTTTTTCTCCTGTTTTTGTTTGCAATTCAGGATTATTCTTCTGAATAATCAACAAGCTCTTCCAGGAATTCAGAAAAGGAAAGAGCGGCAAATTCCAGTTCTGCAGTAGAATAATAAACATATATTACCCCATAATTTTCTTCCCGTAAAGACATGCAGATATTTCCACCTCTGATACTACCTATATTAAAATAACCTTCATCCAGAATTCCTTCATTGAACTCATTGTTTTCAATAAAATTTGACTCTCCATATTTCAAAGAATAGATTTCAAACACATTAATATCATCATCATAATCTCCTAAAAAAACTTCAGTAGAATCAAAATAGGCGCCATTGCTTTTCAATAAAAAAGCTTTATAATCTTCCGGAAATATACTTCCTATTTGACTCTCGACTTCACTGATTTCACTTTCAGTGACAAGCTTATTATTAATCGTTATATCTATCATCTTAATTTAAATTTAATACATTTTCAATTTGAACAAAACTTCCCATATGCGGCAATGTTTTATTATGTGCTTCAGTTCGTATAATCTGCATCGTTCCTTTCAGATTTTCGTCTAAATCATCCAAATGGTGCCAGGTCAGCTGCAATTTTGATTCTAATTTAGCGCCCAATGTGGGATCGATTCCCATTGCTTTCCAGCAATTATCAAAATCTGACCTTCTTACTCCGGTCATATTTACTTTGACCTCTCCGTCAAATTTAATAATTTTATTCAAGGCATCATCAAATACTTGTTTAGAAACACCCGAAATCGTTTTACCGTTTCCTAATTTTCCTTGCGCATTGAAATACATTTTTAACCCCTTAAAATCAGGTGAAGTACCGTTAGCACTTACCGGAACATTATAACCTTTTGCTTTTGCTAATTCCGGATCATATACAACCCGGGTATTCTTTTTTAACTGAGTTTTTGCTGCTTTAATAATTGCAGCACGCTCAGAAGCACTTTTGCTCATGAACGCTATATATTTTTCAATATGTTCTTCAGTACCTTTAAAAAGTACTCTACCGGCATCATCTATTACATCTAAGTTTACCGTTGATTTTCCCCGCTTTACAATAGTAAAGTTTCTTTCTGATAAAAAATCTTTGTGTTTGAGAGAAAGGCTTTCTGCTATCTCATCTAAAAGACCCGGTCCTTTTTTCGCTTTCGTAAATGCTTCTTTCAGGATTTTTAATTCTTCTTTTGTAAGATTATCTACACCTTTAATTATATTTTGCATTTTTAATTCTAGCAAAAACTTTCTAAAAGAAAGTGCTCCCCGCTTGATACCAAGATCAGCCAGGCGGACTAATTTTGGTATAGCTGCCGGATTTATTCCGGAATTAAGTGTTGCTGCTGTTTCTAAAAATTCTTTAGCCGTATTACGGAACTCAACTGTCAGTTCGGCCTGTTTTACAATACTGAGCTGTACTTTATCTGCAAGTCCGTCGATTTTTGCGAGACTTTCTTTTAATATTTTAACATCATCGAAAGTTTTAGAACTTTTATTAAATACGCCTGCAACTTCTGTTATGGGTTCGGCTAATTTAAATACTGCGGCAAATGCCGCAACATCCAGTGCAGCTCCTGCTATCGCTACCACTACCCAAGCAAAACTAGGTTCGTCTTTTAACAATCCGATTTCATAACTATCATGAGCTTTGGAATATTGATCGAGGGCATCATATACATTATAGACACTCATTCCTAATGATACCGCTGTACCGGCAATAACATAAGGAGTTGCCGCTCCCCAGGTAGCCACAACTACTATGATAGAAGCAATAGCAAGACCGATATTAATAAAGATGTCTATCGTCCCGATATCATTGATTTTTTGCTTAATAGCTGAATCAATAATACTACCTTTTACAACACCTTGTTTCTGATAGGAATGTTCCAGTAATTCCTGACGTTTATATATCGCATCCGGATTTTCTTTTAAATCTTTACGAACATTTTTAGCACTTTCCCGTTTTGATTTTATAAATTCAAATAGAAAATTTTCAAACTCTTTTTGAGAGCTTACTTTAGCCAGTCTTTTATAGTCAAATGTTTTGTCTTTAAAAAGGAAGGAGTCCAGTGATTTCACTTCATCAATACCACTTTCCATTTCGGCTTTTCCTTCATCATACATTTTCAGTGCCTGAGTAGAACCATTACTCTGACCAGATATTAGCACAGCATTAAATTGCTTGGAATCTCCGTCTTTTATTTTTTTAGCTGCTCCGCTTTTGGTAAATGCAGTATAAAGCTTTGTCAGAACGCCGTCTTTCTTTAATCGTTCTTCTTCTTTGTATAATAAATGCTCATACTTATCGATATAATCTTCTGCCAAACGAACTGTTTCATCACGGAACGCATCAAGATATTTTTTAATCGTATTTTCAAAATCCTGAATATCTTCAAAGCCATTGTCTTTTGCTTTTTTATCCAGCTCCGGTTTATATGTCATTACTGCCCCTACAGCTGATTCACCACCCAATTTTAATAATTCAAAATACGCTCTATACTCCTTGTAAAGTTCTTCCAGACCAAATAATTTGGCTTCTAAAATATCGAGATCGTTTACGGCTTTTTCCCGCTCTTTTGCTTTCTCTAAATAGTTTCCAATGGACTTTCTTAAGTCGACGGCACTTGTTGTACTTGAAGTGGTTTTACTCTTCATATCATCCCACTGCTCATCGGTGATCCCTAAATATTTTTTCAGACTGGCAATTTCAACTTGACAAAATGTCTCTTCTCCGATGTAATTCTTATACGTATTTTTACCGATATCCCAGTTGATATCAGTAATCTTACCGAAGATTTTCATATCTAAAAAGTTAAAAAACTCCTTATCACTTTTTATATCCATTGGAACGATACCCACACTTAACCTCATTTTTTCATTCGGAGGTGGTGTTTGTATTTCTTCTTCTTTCTGTACAGAAGATGCTTGTTCATTTTTAGACGCACTTTGCTCCTGCTCTCTTTCCAATTCTCCCAATTCCTCATCCATTTTCAGTAAAGTAACAGCATCAAAAACAGGTATGCCGATAATACCCCGATCGTATTGAAAAGCGGCCAATGCCAACTGTGTTTCCACGGTGAATTCCATTTCTTGTTCCGGTGCATTATAGCCCAACTTACGTAAAGCCTTATTCACCTCTAAAACAGCCAATCCGGTATTTGAAACTGTCAGAATCGATTGTCCGTTCTCGATTTTTTTAAAAGCCCGGTTTTTAAAGGCGGTATATGTGATTTGTGTTACCTCATTTTTTGACAATAGGATCGTAGCATCCTGATTCGTAACCTCTATATAGTTGTTCTCTGTCTGGGAATGCTCATTTTTTTGATTCTGTTCCCCTCCCGTTCTCTGCGCAAATGTTTTTCTACCCATTTTTTATACGTTGCTATACAGCTTATTTTTTTGTTCTGTTGATTTGATTTTATTCCGGTCTCCTGATAAAAGTGTTGACACGGGCTTGATTTTTCCCGAAAGCTTTTTCGCTTTCAATCGCCAGAAAAGGACTTATCAACTCCTGTCCAATACTTTTTCCGCCTTCATTATGCAGTGCTATCGCTACATTTTTCATGATGTTACGGATATTGGAACCGGTATAGGAATAGTCTTTCGCCAGATGTTTTAGAAAAGCTTCGCTTTCGAACATTACATTTTTAGGCAGGTATTGCTTCCAGAGCGCTTCCCGGGTAGCTTCGGTCGGACGGATGATATTAATTGACAAATCAATACGACGTTTAAAGGCTTCATCCATATTGTTTTCAAAGTTGGAAGCCAAAACCGTAAGTCCGTCAAACTTTTCGATGCGTTGCAGTAAATACGACACTTCCTGATTGGCATACCGGTCGTGGGCATCTTTTACATCCGAGCGTTTTCCAAATAACGAGTCGGCTTCATCAAAGAAAAGCATACAGTTTTTGCCTTGCAGGCGGTTAAAAAGAATTTCAAGGTTTTTTTCGGTTTCACCAATGTATTTACTAACTACCTGCGAAAGGTCTACATGGTACATATCAATACCGTATGTATTGGCAAGTATTCCGGCCAGCATTGTTTTTCCGGTTCCGGGCGCACCGTAGAATAAGGCAATAAATCCGGATTTAAAATGGTGCTCGTTACTTTTAAAAAAACCACTTTCCAATGCTTTAATGTATTGCCCGATTGGTTTTATCTGTTCTCGTACCATCGGCTCCAAAACAATATCATCCAATGTTAGATCCGATTCGTATAAACTTCCGGGAAAATAGGTTCCGTGATCCAATCGTTGTTTTTTACCCGACAGGAAATAGTTTAAATACGCTTTATCCAACTCAATTTTTCCGTAAATAAAATCCGTTTCCGTACGATTGTAAATAATATCATTTTGCAATAAGACACTTCCCGCTATCAGTTTGGCATTATAAAGTGACCATAAGGACAAATCTTTTCCGGCCAGTAAAAAGAGTGCGGTTTGAAATGTTGGCTTAAACGATCGGTTTGTTTTATTGTATTCTCCGCCAACATCGATTGCTAATGCGCTACTGCTTTCTTCTATTTGTATAAACGATTTGAATAACGACGGATAATGGGCCGATGCAATACCTAAAGCCAATAAAACCCGATCCATTTCCTGAAGTTGATACGTATTGATAATAATTCCGTAAGGTGAATCCGAATCTGTTTTCGGCAATTCAGGGATTTCCTCAACCGGTTCAAAATCGAGTTTTCCTTGTAAAAACAGTTCTTTACAACGTATTGAGATCAAAGATTCCAACCATTCCATTTCTTTATTTAAGGAATCATGATTCACATTAATTGTTTTTGATAGATCAATGTGCAGCTCCACCTTTTCAGTGGTATGTACCTGTTTTTTTATAGGTTTTTCCGGAATGATTTCATTTGAAAGGACAGAATGGCTCATAATTATTTTTGATTTCTAAATATATTCTTTTGAGGTACTATTTATAGCCGTCAAAATTATCAGAAGCAATCTTATCTGGCTAGTTATAAAACCATTGTATTCTGTCTTTGCAGTGAAAAGTATCTTTAGGACACTAAAAAAGGACAATCTTTTGATTGTCCTTATATCGTTGGGATTTCAGAAAAATACCAAATTTGTTTTACTCTGAATTCGGCTCCGGTTGCCTGAAAACAGATTTTAAAGTTTGATAAGAATGGTATTTTAGCATAATGGATATAAAAAGCCCAGATAATATATTATCTGGGCTTTTGTAAAATCAAAAGTTCAGCATTTGAAATAGCCTAGGCGCACCGGAAATAAATGATGAATAGGATGCTAAAAAAGTATTCGGAAACCTGAAACAAAAAGTACTTTCCTTACCATCATCTGAATGATCGTAAGAACGAAAAAAACCTGTATTTATAAATGCTATTTCCTTACCGTTTTCACCTTCCCGAACGAAAATATCATTTTTATCTTGCAAGGAACTTCTATCACTTGAGCTAGCAATTATAACAAATTATCATACTCCATCAGATAAGGCAAAGCTTCTCTTACTTCTTGTTATCCATCTTTATTAAAGCCCGCTGCATTTCGTCACAAATTGCTCAAACTTCCGATTTTTATTTATCATGATCGGTCCGTGACCGAAACAGATAATGGCCGGATTCAGTTTTGCCAACTTCTGGAGCGATTTGATGTTGCGCTGCTGATCTGTGGTGAATAGACTTGGTGGAAGCCGTAGACCGGTCGCTGTTGTGAGCAGGTTCATATTTGTCGCCACATCTCCGATTATTAGTATCCCATCTCGCTCACGGAATAAAGAGATATGACCTGCCGAATGTCCGGGTGTCTCTATTACTTGAAAGTTTCCGATCTTATCGTTTTCAACAATTGTCCGTTGGACTTGATGTCCCTGACCCGCCCAATACTTTTGTTGAAACTTTGCTACCCAATGTTGTGGATCCGGATAGTCCTTGGTTACCATACCCGTTTCGGTCCTAAAAACTTCGCCAGGATGGCAGAGTAAGGGTATCGAGAATTCTTCGCATATCTGATCACTACAGCCCTGGTGGTCTGCATGTGCATGCGTCAGTACGTGTTGATAAACGGAGATTTTTTGGAGGGCATTCTTTACTGTGCTATATGAACTCCGTATTCCGGAGTCTACCAATACACCTTCGATAATATAGCAGTTGATACTGTTTCTTGGCATCAGGGAAATCTGAAACACCTCGGGAGCAATTTGACGTAACATAGTTTTTTGTGCAAATCTAGATCACTGATCAGGACTGCATAAGGACATTTGTCCTATAATACCTTGGGTCTGTGCAGTTGCCCCTTCGCCCGTGTAAGCGACCGTTGCGTGATTCCCAGGTATGATGCCAGATCTTGTGTAGCTATGCGCCGGACGAGCATCGGTTCGTTCGACAGGACATGACGGTATTTATCCACAGCTGATCTGTTATTGTAGTGCAGCAAGTAACTTTCCTTTTGCTTATACTCCTGTTCCATCACCGTTTTTATGACTCCGTTCCAGGCAGTCACCTGAGCAAGCAGATCCTGATAGTCCGGGTGGCTGATCCTATAGATTACGCTATCTTCTATAGCCCTGATACTCCTTCTGGATTTTTCCTGCGCCACAAATTCCGGAAACGAGGTTACAAATTCATTTTCAAACTTGAAACAGGTTATATTTTCCTTTCCTTCTTTGTCAAGAGCGTATGCTTTTACAGCGCCAATAACAATAAATCCAATATGATGGCAAGATTCATCCTCACGGATAAAAAAATCGCCCTTTTTTAAGCAAATCTGTTTGAAGAACTGCACAGAAAAATTAATCTCCTCGGTTGAGAGAGCTCCTGTTGAAGAAATATAGTTTATTAATAGATCTGTCATTTCGCAATCTTTTTGTTCTTTTATTTTAGCTGGACCAGCTGATTGTACATAATACTACAAAAATATAAACTTCAAAGTTAATATCTTCAAACTTCTAAAATTAGTAACACTTTCCATAAGATGCTAAAATCCAAAAAATTCAACATAGGGTTCCATTGCTACTCGTCTTATAAGTCTTAAAAGATTTGTATATTTAATTTACCCGGATACTAGAATTATGTACATTTGGAATTAATAAACTCACGGGTTTGATCATGCAGATACTTCCTCCGAAAATTTTGTCGCCATACATCAAGCACTATCTTTTTTTGGAAAGTGGCGTTGATCAACATAAAAAACTGCGTTTATTTTCTGATGGCAACACCGGAATGGTATTTCTGCTAAATCAAGACTGTCTATCCCTTAATGACAGCCAACATCTACCCTATTCATTTTTGTACGGCCAGATAAGCCGTTTTCGGGATTTGTCCCTAAACAAACAAACTTCCTTTATTATTATTGTATTCCAGCCAGATGGCCTTTACAAGCTACTTGGCATATCCGCCCATGAATTAAAGGACCAGATTCTTCCTACCCAAGATGTGTTTGGACAATCGTCAGTAACGCTCTATGACACTCTTACCTATTTAAAGCAGACAACAGAGAAAGTATATACATTAAATACCTTCTTTTATAATTTGGCGGTTCAACACAAAACTTCAAGTCAGAACTTACTTCCTACTGTTTTGAAATACATTACTCATAAGAAAGGGCTGGTAACTGTTGAGCAGATGGCCCACTATAGCGGTTATACGGAGCGGCACATGGAAAGAATATTTGCCCAACAGGTTGGAATGAGTCCAAAAAAATTTGTTAATATCATCCAGCTCCATTCCTTTTTGAAGTTGCTTTGCAATAAACCAGCGGAAATCAATTTGACTTCGATCTGCTATGAAGGCGGATATTTTGATCAGTCTCACCTTATTCGAGCTTTTAAAAGAGATACGGGTATCACACCTTCTGAGTATCTGAACAACACAAATAGACTGGCCATCAATTTTATGGAATTTAAAGACAGACCTGATCCTATGTCGGGTTTATACAATTTTACTTAACGACTGCGGAATAACTTTGTCTGTATATAAATCAAAGTACTATGGACAAATTAAAAATTGCAGCTGCACAATTTGAGCATAAAAGTGCAGACAAAGCCTATAATCTATCTGTTATTGAACAACTCGCAAAAGAGGCTGCAGCCCAAGGAACCGAAGTGATTGCCTTTCACGAATGCTCCATTACCGGTTATACCTTTGCAAGAAATTTAGATAAGCAGCAAATGCTGGCTATTGCCGAACTTGTTCCTGACGGCGAGAGTACGCAACAGCTGATCGCAATAGCAGCTAAATACAATATCATTATCCTTGCCGGACTATTTGAAAAGGATGAAAATGAAAACTTATATAAACCTTATATCTGTGTTGACAAAAATGGCTTTATAGCAAAACATCGCAAGCTACATCCCTTTATAAATCCGCATTTAACTCCAGGCCAAGAGTATACTATTTTTGAAATTAAGGGCTGGAAATGTGGTATTTTAATCTGCTATGACAACAATGTCATCGAAAATGTACGTGCTACAAAATTATTGGGAGCCGATATTATCTTTATGCCACACGTCACCATGTGTACACCTTCATCCAGACCCGGAGCAGGTTTTGTTGATCCCCGGCTCTGGCAAAAACGAGAAAACGATCCAACCTCTTTGCGCTTAGAGTTTGACGGAATGAAAGGAAGGAGCTGGTTGATGAAATGGCTGCCAGCCCGGGCCTATGACAATGCGGTCTATGCTGTTTTCTCAAACCCTATTGGTATGGATAATGACCAGTTAAAAAATGGTTGTTCCATGATTTTAGATCCGTTCGGGGATATTCTGGCCGAATGCCGTACATTTGAAAATAGTTTTGTCACGACAACAATTACACCCGAAAAATTGACACAGGCAGGTGGACAACGTTATATCGCTGCCAGACGCCCCGAACTCTACCGTGATATTATCGGCAGGCAACATGCATCAGACCAAAAAGTAGTCTGGCTACATCAAGAAAGCAATTAATCCCCTAAAAATAAAAAACGGCATTTATATACTTGAATGTACCAATCCAATTTTTAATCTATTTCATCTTTTTCCCATTTAATCTATAATTAAAATTCAGTCTAAACCTACTTAAGAATTAAATTTAGACTCAATTTTTCATTGGTACAGTGAAGTATATAATTATCAAGATTTATTATATCCTTTAAAACAAAATAATCTTTTACCATTAGATATTAATTATAAGGGACGTTTATATTCCAACTTTAAGTATATAAATCAAGAATTTATAAATGTAGTAACTTCAGAAAAAATATCTAAATTAGGTTCAGATGGTGTTCCTTGTATAATTAATATATTTGATAATATAATGACTTTTTATTTTTTTGAGTGGTATCCGGATAATGATCACTGTTTTGAAATAGAAGATTAAGCATAAAAAACGGAATTTCTGTTTGAAAATTCCCTCGCAAGTTCAAGCGTCACGCTTGTGACAAAAATTAAAAGGACACGAGCAAGATGCTCACACCAGCAGATGAATTTACAACAAAAAATAAACTAATGATACATACAACCAAAGGATTATTAGGCATTATAAATAATACTCCAATTACAATAACAAGTAATGCCGTAATTAAATGGAATTTGGAAGATGCTTTAATTATACAAACGATAAATTATACTTTTAAAGAGAGCCTTGCCGATTATGATGTTAAAGAAAAAGACGACCTTAACGAACCTTACAAGTATTATCATAAACTATAAAAAACGACACTAACAAGACTTTTGCGCTTCGATTGCCCGAACGAACAAAAGCCACAAATCATTACCCCCAATACAAAACAGACATAGCGTATGACAAAAAACAGTTTCATCTTGATTTTATTTATTTGCTTGACAACTTGTTCTTGCGCACACCGTTTAAAATCTACCCCAGACAAATTCTTAGATTTTCTAAACAATTACCAAACAGACAGTTTACGGGTATTAGTTGCTGACAGTTTTCAACTTCAACGGACATACATAACTTACAAAAATGACAAGACATCATTTATTGAAGAATACGTTCCAAACTCTAAAAACTTTAACGGAAAATACACCGTTCTAAAAGCAACCTACAACAAGCAGACAACAGAATTTTTAGTAAAAGACCAAAGCGACTATTTAAAATATTTAGACATCGATTATCCGAAATGGAAAATCATCCTAACGACAAATAGTAAAGGCAAAATTAGCAGTATGACTATTGACTCTACTGAAAGTTACCAAACTTATTTGTTGCAAGTGAAACAAAAAGATGAAAATTTTGAAAGTTGGCTAAAAGTAAATTATCCTAACGAGACAAAGGAAAATTTGTATTCAACCACAGGACTTTTGACAAAACGACTTAAAGAATATGCAGAAAAGCACGGCAGGTAATAAGCGGTTTTGTGCTTCGATTTCCCGCCCGAACGCAAAGTCCCGAAACGTTGGTGGCAATTATTCAGACAACACACTTACACGAACAAAAACAAATTTAAAATGATAAAAAATAAATATATTTTATCTATCCCATTTCTTCTAACAACAGTATTAAGTTTTGGACAAAAAATAAATGTTAAAAATAGATTGGATTCTTTATCCAATTCAACGGATAGCAACTATTTACCAAAGACAGAAATTGAACTTGAAAATTGGATGAGCGAAAATTGTTTCAATTTCAATAGTTATTCAATAAACGGAAACAGTATTTATGAAGGTTTTGGAATTGACAAATCAGGTGGACTTTTAATTTGGTATTACACCGAACGTGGAAAAAAAGACAATTTAAAACACTTCAAATCAGAAAATGAAATTGTAGAATACGCTTATAATCAAATTAAGTCTGACAAATGGGCAATGACGCATTGTATAGGTTTTTCAACAGATATAAATAAAATTACTGAACTGAAAAGCAAATTACAGAAAATGAATACAGAATTTTTTGAAGACAAAATACCTTATTACGGAATACACAAACCTGTATATAGAATATTTGTATTAGGATGTGACATTAAAAAAACTGAACATTTAAAAGAAAAATATTATACAGAAAAATAAAAACTTCCATTAACAAGGGTTTTGCAAAATGGCGGGGTAAAGTCTAAATTGAAACTTTCGGCTTCGTAATCCGCAAAAGACAATAACGAATAGGAATATTATCAGCTTGCATTTATCGTTAATGAAGAACGAGAGATTTCGGCATTTAGAAACATCAAAGACAGCCACCCTAAACACTTGTTGGACATCGATCCCCGATAGCGCGGATTTACAATCCGTGCTCACTAAATCACATATCCTTAAAAACAAAACTACAACTTTTTAGGGTTGTAGTTTTTAGTTTTAATGGCACGATGGATATGCTAACCCCACGCTAAGTTAGCCTATCCAAAAGTTATATCCCTGTATTTTGTTGTTCAGTAAGAAAGCAATTTATACATCACATAGCAAGACATAATTTCACCTAATTTATAAGCTATAAAAAGAAAAAGTTCTCAGTTGAACCGAATAAAAAGCTGACTAATCACAAAAATGGAGCTTATAGTAAAAAAAATGATTTTAATCTTAAGGATGTTGCGGCTTGGTGTTCCAAAGTTAGCGGAGACAGGATTATAACATATTGATAAATAAATACCATGGTACATGTTCCAACTTATATTTGTCATATCTCCATCTTGTAAGTCATCTGTATGACTTAATCTACGCAATTTATTTCTGTTTTTATGTAGCGGCTATGGCAGAATGATCAATTTCATTCTTGAAATGTGATTTTTTTATTTTACTTATTGTTTTATGTGCTTATAAAACAGGTGTTTATACTTAGCATTAGGTCGATTCGCTTGTGTAAATTTATTCCTATTAATTGAATTGATTGATTTTGAAGCTTATTTAATATGTACTGTCTTAGATCAGTTTTACTCGATTTTATATCAGCTTATTTGTGGTGGGGCTCTTAATAGCATTGGTTTCAATAGTATAATTTCTAAGAAAGCATTTTTAGTTTTATTACAATCATTTTTAGGAAAATATTAGTCGTTTCAAATTGCATTTATATTTAATAATTTAATCAATAAGTAATGGACTTAAAAGAAAAACTCAATCAGATTGGCCCAAAGCCGGACATGATTCTTATTATTACCGACGAACAGCGTGCAACGCAGCATTTCCCGCCGGGCTGGGAAGAAAAAAACCTTCCGACTCTCACATTTCTAAAACAGAACGGATTTAGTTTTGATAGAGCTTTTTGTAATACCTGCATGTGCTCTCCCAGCCGTGCGACGTTATTTACAGGAACCTATCCTGCTAAACACGGAGTCAGCCAGACATTAACCGAAGGAGGCCTTTTATCTCCGCAGGAACCGACACTCAGTAATTCCATCCCCAACATCATGAATATGCTTTGGGCAGATGGTTATGATGTGCAGTATAGAGGTAAATGGCATATGAGTAAAGGAATAGCTCCCAATGGCACTAAAACTAATTACGATGATTTAACGGCTGCAGATATTTCATTGTATGGTGCAATGGGCTGGATTGCTCCAGATGCCGGTGAAGATGTCAATCCGCTTAATTTTGGTGGCGGATATGCCAATCATGATGCAAAATATACGGCCCAAGCCATACAATACCTTAAAGAGGTAAAAGCGCAAAGAGCAACAGGAAATCATAAACCTTACTGTCTTATCCTATCACTTGTTAATCCGCATGATGTTTTAGCATACCCAAAATCGGCTGGTAAGTCGGGATATCTTACAGATACCTGGTCGGGCAGGGAAATTGGGCTTCCGGCGAGTGTAAATGAAAATTTACTTAAAAATAAAAAACCTATGGCTCAGGAACAAATTTTACTCAACATGGCATTAAGTCTGGGCGAAATAGCTACTGATGAGGATAAGCTGAACTACATTAATTTTTATGGTTATTTATTAAGTCATGTTGATAAGGAGATTGGGTACCTAATTAAAGAACTATATAAGGAGGATGAGAATGGAAATAAATTGGCAGATTCTTCAATTGTTACTCTTACTTCGGATCATGGAGAGATGGGTTTAGCGCACGGCGGTCTGCGTCAGAAAACTTTTGTGGCCTATGAAGAAGCCTTAAGGGTGCCGCTTGTGATTTCAAATCCAATACTTTTTAAAGATCACAGCATAAAGCAATCAATGGCATTAGCAACATTGGCAGATATTATGCCGACTTTTATCGATATAGCAAATGTATCAAACCCGCCTGCAGGACTTGCAGGTGCAAGTTTGTTTCCCATAATGGAGAATAATACTCCTGTTCAGCATAGCATATTATTTACTTATGACGATATCAAGGCTGGCTCTAATAGTAATTGGACAGTTGTGAAAGCTGCTAATCGTATTCGTTGCATCAGGACGGAAAAATGGAAATTCGATTATTATTTTGATGCGTCAACAGGTTATTTCAAGCAATATGAACTATATGATTTAGTTAATGATCCATTAGAAGTTACTAATCTTGCTTACGATCCGGCATACAGTGAAATCAGAAGAGATCTAGAAGAGCAATTGCATCAGCTTGAGATAGAAAAACTCTGGGTCAATATGCCAGAAGATATTTATAGTCTAACGACATTCAACTGACAAAACAGCATTAAAAATCTAAAAAGAAACAGTTATAATAATAACAAAAACACATATATCATGTCGCAAAATATAAATTCAGGAGTGAATACAGTAAGTTATACAGATTTTAATAATCCTGCCGGACAAACAACAATACAGGGAATAAGAGGAGTTTCGGAGTCTGAAAACGTGTATATTGCAGGTAGTTTATTAAGTGAAAACAATCTTGTTCAGGGATTAATTTACGAAGGAACGCTTAAAACAAAAGGGAATGAAGGCAAATGGCATGTCGTTAATTTCCCCAGTACGCCAACAGCAGAAGTTGTAAACACTTCTTGTTATGGACCTAATAACGGACCATATGGCACGGTACAAATTGTAGGATCTTATAAGATAACTGCCTCTGCTGATAAAGCCCCGAGCGGAAATCTCGGATTTTACTACGAAGGTCCTATTGATGGTTCCGGAACATGGATTCAGGTATCGCCAAACGGAGGAAATACCAACAATGTATTTGTTCACAGCGTAATGGGTGGACTTGCTGTTGGAAATTATGATATTGAAAATGATAAAAACGGATATGCGTTTTTATATAATACCATCAATAACGAATGCACCGATTTTAAAGTGCCGGATTCACTAACTACTACCTTATATGGTATTTGGCATAATGGCGGGGATAGTTACACTATGGCCGGAGGCTATACCAGTCTGAAACTAGGTAAAATAAGCCAGGCCTTTTTGGCGGATTATAATTCTAAAACAAAAGAAATCACTAATTTAAAATCATTTAGTTACAAGAACGAAACAGCCTTATCTATAATTACTCATTTTGAAGGTATTACCATTTCTGATGAGAATGGCTATAATATGCCGTCGGATTGGATTACTCTAAATAGAGAAAAAACCGGAGCATCATTTGTTTCTGTGAAAAGAAATTCTGATGGATCATTTGGAGAAGCACAATGGACTGATATTGATTTTCCAGATTCAAGTGCTACAAGTGCTAATACGGCATATAGGAATAATATATTAGGGATTTATGTGGTCGAAGATAATTCGGGAACCAAAGCAATATCTTCTTTTGTTGCAAAAGTAAGTATTTAAAAAAAGGTGATGATATAATTTGATTGAGTTTTTAAGGTTATACCGGTACTGTAAGAAGTTTAAGTATAATTAAATTGGATATGCTAACTTAGCATGTAGTTAGAGATAAGAACAAAATCTTAAATATAGCTGATGAAAGAATGTTGTAAAAAATAACTATGTATAAAATGTAGCTTAACTTTTACTCTATTTTTTGTTTACACATTCAATTGAACATCTGATGTCGTTTTTATTGTATTTTAATAAGGTTGGATGATTGGAAATAGATTAGTATTAATACAGGCTAATTATTTATAACGTTCCACAGATTTGCATCGTAGCGGCAAGTTAAGAATAAATGTAATAAGAAATTTTGACGTTCATTTTACTTTCCAAGAAAGATAAAACGAGCTATCGCATAAAACCGCTGTTACCAGAGGTTGATTTTTCTCGTTCTAATTTTTTCCGTTCGAGTGAAATTGCTGTTGATAAGTCTTTTTGGAACTGACTTTTATAATATTTGTAGTACTCCCTATCGCCAGTATTTTTATATCCTAACTTCATTTCAAAAATTATTTGATCTGATAGTTGCGAAATAAGAGCTTTCATTTCTGTAGGCTTAGGAATTATATTGTAAGCACTTTTAGTTCTCAAATTTCCGTCAAAA
The DNA here is from genome assembly GCF_001898245.1 of Flavobacterium sp. 40-81. Lineage (NCBI taxonomy): Bacteria > Pseudomonadati > Bacteroidota > Flavobacteriia > Flavobacteriales > Flavobacteriaceae > Flavobacterium > Flavobacterium sp. 40-81. The sequence goes on along the minus strand of NZ_MKTM01000020.1, from coordinate 113,919 downwards.
TTTACATAAGTATACATTGCAAAATATACATCCGCAATCGTGAGCGCTTTGTTTTTTAAGTTTTTTTTGTTTGGTAAATATGCTTTCGCTAAGACATTCAGTCTTGAAATTTTATTTATCAAGGTTTCATAATCGAATAATTTTGTAAAGCTTTTTTTATAAGTTGATGAATCATTCAAATATTTAGGTGATTCTTTTCGATTTTCTAGAAGCTCGACTTTCTGTTCAATATCTTTAAAAAGTAAAAATAAACCTCGGTAATATGATTCTAAGAACAATAGTATTTCGAGAATTTCTTCGAGTTTGGCTAATCTTAATTGCCTTTTTAAATTTTGTCTTGTAATGAAAATTGTTGCAATTGAAATAAAAATTGCTATTAATGAAACTCCAATAGGTATTGCTTTATAAAGGTCTATTTCCATAACAACATTTGAAGATGAAAGTTTTATCAATCTATGGTAACGTGTCGTCGCTTGGTGTAGTAGCGGTAAATTAAAGAGAAATGTAATGAGAAATTCTGATGTTCAGCGTATTTTCCAAGAAAGATAAAACGAGCTATAGCGCAAAACCACAGTTAGCAGAAGTTATTTTTTTCTTTATTTGAAATCACTTTCTCAGTTCAAGAAATACACTTACATGAAAATTATATGGCATTGAATCACCATACAGTGCTAAGTCTATTCCATATTTTAAATGATCCTCTCTCGTTTCTTTCAATATTTTAAAACTTGTCGATAGAACTTTATATTTTACACCATCAACATCAACTTCCTTGATTTTGGTTTCGTAATCAGAATCATCAGTAATATATAACATTCCTTTTAGTTGCTCATATTCTTCTACGTTTGCAAAAGGTTTTGATTCGCCTTCAAAATAGAAACTAACTTTTGTTTTAATATTTGTATTTTCTTCCATAACGTGGGTTTAAAATAATTTTTGTTAACGTACTGTGGTTTTGTGTAAGTCGCGGAAATCTGGAACTGAGTACACTAGGCTGGACAAAACGAAAATATGAAAAAAGCACATTCCGCAACAACTAAAACAGCAATAGCGCAAAACCGCTGTTAGCGGTAGCCTATTGTTTTAATGCCTCACCAATATTTCTCAATTCTTCGAAACTTTCTTGAAATTTTGCCTCCATTACTTGAGTTTTGCATTGATTAAACTCATAATAAAGTTTTAAAAGATTAACATACAATTTTCTTTCTTCTTCATTTGTAGATTCTCCTTCTCCAAGACTCAAAGGTGAACAAAAAAGAGAAAAGTTAAAAAATAATCTACCATAATTAATTATTTTTTCTATATCTGGAGTGTAAATTTCAAGTTCAGATTTTCCGTCAAAATTTGCTTGAAGTTTTTCAAAAATCTTTTTTTGCTCAAAAACCAAATTTGGAATTGCGTAAGAAGCCTTTGTAATTTTTTCTTCATTTTCATAGTATTTTTCAAGAATTTCTTTAAAAATTAGTTTGTCATTTTCAAAATTATCTTTCGAAATATTACTAGGATTTACATTACTAATTTTATTGACTAGATAAACTATTTCTTTTAGTTTACTCGCACCTAGGAAAAATTCTCTTTTGAAATCATATCTAGTTATATGCAAAGTGTTTTTTGATATGTTATTTGATCGCCAAGCCAAAACAATTGCGCCAATTGAAATCAATAGCGCAAAATTTTCTTTTGTAAAATGTTGAATTATGTACATAATGTTTATTTAGATTGCTGCTAACATTGTTTTTACGAAACTTTCTCCTTATTTATTTCGTAAAAAAGCTATGTTGCTGTATTTCGTAGATCCCCAAGAAAGCAATTTATACATGATAAAACAATACGTATTTTTACTTAATTTATAGACAATTAGAATTTGCAATAAAAATGAAAATCGCTCTATTTGCTTAAGGAAGAATTAGAGAAATAAGCAAAATAAAAAAGCCCTGATTTAAAATCAGGGCTTTTGTAAAGTTGCGGAGAAAGAGGGATTCGAACCCCCGGACCTGTTACAGTCAACAGTTTTCAAGACTGCCGCAATCGACCACTCTGCCATTTCTCCAATACATCGCAACCATTTCCTGATTGCGGTTGCAAATATAGAAAGCTTTTTTATTTCTGCAAATTTTTTATGGCAAAAAAATACGCCAATTGCTCCCTTATAAAACTTCCCTTCTTTTACCGTTTTATAACCAGGTCTATAAAAACCGCTAAAAACGTTACAGTAATCGTAAAACAGAGCATCCCTAAGATATAAGAAGCCGCCGCTTTAAAATAATTTACCGGTCTGACCGGATCAAAAAACTGCCCGATTGCCCAGGAGCAATAAACTAAAAACAACATTCCTGAAATCTGCATTAAACTGATATTCGTTACACCTTCGGCAATGGCGAAAACAGCAAACAACAACATCCCCATACCCATCACAAAGCACAACAGGATTAATATCTCAAAGAAATTATAGCGGTATTTGCGGAAGAACAGCTTTACCCAGGTTGCAATAAACACGCCCATGATAATATTGGAATACCCGTAATGATTCTGAATCCAGTCAAAAATAGCAACCAATGCCGAATTCTTTACCTCCTTCAGCTGCACATACCCACCTTCGATATGGAAAAAATGACTGATGATCGAATAAATCAGCGAGCTGACAATAACAAAAAGTATCGGCTTAACAAGCCGGCTTCTGTTATCCGTGATAAACTCCCGGATGTTTTGTCCGGGTCTGATTATCAGCTCCTTTATCGTAAACAATATCCCCTTTTCAAAATGTAGCACGTGTTCGATCTCATGCAGGATATAATGAGCATCTATTCGTTTGAGATTTACCGGCTGTCCGCAATCGGAACAAAAATTCCCGGTCAGCTCACTTTTACAATTTTTACAATTACTCATTTCTTACTTCTTATATCTTACCTAAAACCTATAATTATCCATTAATAATCTTGTACAAAGTACAGAAAGATATTTAATTTGTACCTTACACCTCAGTGTAGTTTTAACGTCCATGGAAAGAAATAAAAAAATACTGTTTTCCGATAAAAATCACATCTCAAGTATTGCGAAAGAAGAATCGTTTCAACTTGAGAATTACCTTGAAGTTGTCAGGTCCTTTTCCCGTTTAACGTATGAAAGTATCTACGTGATCGACTATAAAGACATGGTATTTGAATTCGTTTCGGACAATCCTCTGTTTTTATGCGGCCATACTCCGGCCGAAGTTCAGGAATCCGGTTATGATTTTTACCTGAAAAATGTTCACCCGGACGATCTTGAATTACTCACAGTGATCAACACGGAAGGATTTAACTTTTTTGATAAATTACCCAATAATGAAGACCGGAAAAGCTATACCATTACCTACGACTTCCGCCTGATCAATGAAAAAGGAAAACCGATGCTCATCAGCCATAAGCTCACCCCGGTCTTTCTGACGAATGAAGGAAAAATATGGAAAGCGATCTGTGTGGTTTCCCTTTCAAACAATCAGAAATCCGGAAACATCATCATCTCCAAACAAGGCTCCGGCAGTATCTGGAAACTGGACACCGGCAGCCGCGAATGGCTGGTGGAACAAAAACAAAAACTATCACCAAAGGAAATCGAGATCCTGAGACTATACACCCAGGGATACAGCATCAACCAGATTGCCGAAATGACTTTTGTAACCTCCGATACCGTTAAATACCACAGGCGTAAAATCTTTGAGAACTTTGGGGTCAGCAACATTACCGAAGCCTTATTCTATGCCATCAACAACAAACTCATTTAAAAGTGTTTTTTGTATCTTTGGTCAGCACCCTGTTATGTAACCGCTATGAACCCTAAAGTTGATTTTTATTTTGATAAAGCCGACACATGGCAGAAAGAACTGGAACAATTGAGAACGATTGTACTGGAATGCGGACTTACCGAAGAATTAAAATGGGGTACTCCCTGCTATACCTTTCAGAAAAACAACATCGTTTTACTACATGTATTTAAAGAATACTGTGCCGTTTTGTTTTTCAAGGGCGCGCTGCTGCACAATACCGATGGCATCCTGATACAGCAAACAAAAAACACACAGGCTACCCGCCAGATCCGGTTTACCAGTGTACAGCAAATAACGGAGCAGAAAACCATCCTGAAAGCCTATATCTATGAAGCCATAGAAGTGGAAAACGCCGGATTGGAAGTCCGCTTTAAAAAAACGGATGAATTCACCGTTCCGGACGAATTTCAGCAGAAACTAAACGAAACGCCGGCTCTGAAAACGGCATTTGAAGCCTTAACACCCGGACGCCAAAGAGCCTATCTCCTTTATTTTGCCGCACCCAAACAATCCAAAACCCGGGAATCAAGAATTGAGAAATACACCCCACAAATTCTCGAAGGCAAAGGATTAAAAGATTAGTCACATCCAAAAACAAACACATACTTCACACTTCTAATCTCATACCTCATACCTCATACTTCTAACCTCATACCTCAAACCTCATACTTCTAACCTCTCACCTCATACCTCAAACCTAAACCATCACCTCCCGGAACAGACTCTTAATCAACTCAATCTCCTTCGCATAGGTCGTATTCTTCCGGTTGGCAAAATAAAGCGTATTTTTCAGCTGCTTATGCCCTTTCCAGACCAGCTTTACCAGTCCGTTTTCAATTTCTTTGCTGCACAGGAAATCCGGTATAACCGCCAGTCCTTTCCCGCTGCTCAGGCATCTGACGATCGAATTAAGGTTCGGTACTATATAATTGGGTCTGAAATCGGGATTACTGCCAAAATTAAGCTGCCAGAAACGAAACAGATGCTCCATATCCCCTGTTGTACCGTACCATTTCTGCGCTTTCAGCCATTGCTCTGCTTCGGCATATTTTTTCTGTTTGGTCAATTGCTGAAAAGGAACAGCATCAATATCTTTCCCCGCTACCAGTACAATGGTCTCCGATGAAAATGCCTGATGTTCAATATTACCCGAAGTCCCTTTTTGCGGCGTGATAATTAAATCCAGAATACCCTTATCCAGATTGTCGAGCATTTCGTGATAATCGCCAAAACGGATAATTACATTAAACGGAAGCGTAGAAATATACTGTTCCAGTGTGATCTGGAACGTCTCAAAGCACATTCCGATACTAATGGTGAGCGTATGTTTTTCCGTGCTACGCTGGAAATTCTTCTCCGCTTCTTCCAATGAAGCAAGACTTTCCGCAACAGCGTTATACAAAATCTTTCCCCTTTCGGTAGGAACCATTTTCCTGCCGGAACGTTCAAAAAGCTTATAGCCCACATAACTTTCCAGGGAACTCAAATGCAGGCTGACACCCGGCTGGGAAATAAACAAAGATTCCGCAGCACCGGTGAGCGTTCCGCTTTGATAGATTGCTTTAAACGTACGATACCATTCCAGATTTACCATAGCCAATTATAATTATTATAATACAAAGGTATAAATCATATTATTTTTATGATACTAATTTACCCTTTAATTTTGTCCTGTCATTTAATAACAAAATACAATGAAAAAAATATTGATCATAAATGCAGGGCAAAACTTCGGTCATTCCGGCGGAAGGTTCAACAATACTATAGCGGAAGAAACACTTGCTTTTTTCGGCAGTCAGCAAAACGTAGCGCTACAACAGACCACTATTGCAAACGGGTATAACCCAGACGAGGAAGTAGCCAAATTTGTATGGGCCGACACCATCATCTACCACACCCCGATATGGTGGTTTCAGGTACCGAACGGCTTTAAAAAATACATTGATGAGGTATTCACTGCCGGACATCAGAAAGGCATTTACCACAGCGACGGCCGTTCGGCTGCAAACCCGAAAATCAATTACGGAACCGGCGGTATGCTTCACGGCAGATCCTATATGCTTACCACAAGCTGGAACGCTCCGGAAACCGCATTTACCCTACCCGGAGAATTCTTTAACGAACATAGTGTCGATGAAGGTCCTCTATTCGGTTTTCACAGAATGAATGCCTTTATCGGACTGCAACCGCTAAAAAGCTTCCATTTCCATGATGTGGAAAAAAATGCCGACATAGACCGGGACATGGCTATTTACCGGGACCACCTCGCAACCGTATTCAACACCCAATTACACGAAAAAGCCGTACTATGAAAATACATTTAACAGCCATCATTAAAGCAAAAGCCGAATACCGGGACGACGTACTGGCGGTATTGCAGCACATGGTCACCCAAACCCGCAAAGAAGAAGCCTGCGAATTGTACAGCCTGCATCAGGGACTGGAAGACAAAAACATTTTTTCCTTTTACGAAATATGGAAAAATAAAGAAGGACTGGAAGCCCATAACCAGCAGCCTTACATTCAGGAATTTGGCGAACTGGTAGCCGAAAAACTACAGGAACAGCCAACCATTTTACGCACAACATTACTATATTACACCACAACATGGAATACAGAAAATTAGGAAATACAGCATTGGAATTATCAGCAATTACTCATGGCGCTTTTGCCATTGGCGGTAATATGTGGGGCGGCAACGAGAAAAAAGATTCCATCAACTCCATTCACGCCTCCTTAGATCACGGAGTAACCTCCATTGATACCGCTCCTTTTTACGGATTCGGTTTAAGCGAGCAAATGATAGGCGAAGCCATTAAAGGAAAAGACCGCTCCAAAATACAGCTTTTAACCAAATTCGGATTGGTCTGGGACGGCAGCAACCAGGGAAAAGGTGAATTTTTCTTTGACGCCGAAGAAAACGGAACCAAAATCCCGGTATACAAATTTGCTTCAAAAGCCAATATTATTAAGGAAGTAGAAGAAAGTCTGAAACGTTTAGGAACAGACTATATCGACCTGTTACAATTGCACTGGCCGGACAGCACAACCCCCATCAGCGAAACGATGGAAGCGTTGGATTTACTGATCCGGCAGGGAAAAATCCGTACAGCCGGTGTGAGCAATTATAGTGTAGACCAGTTAAAAGAAGCTTCCGGCACTCTGAAATTAGCCAGCAACCAGGTTTCCTACAGCATGCTCAACCGTGCTATCGAAAACGATTTAGTACCCTACTCTTTAGAAACCCAGACCGGGATTATCGTATACAGCCCGATGGAAAGAGGTCTGCTAACCGGTAAATACTTTAAAGAAAGTAAACTGAAAGACAATGACCACCGCAACGGATACTTCTCCCAGTTTGATCTGGATAAAGTAAAAAACTTTTTGGAAGCCATTGAACCGATTGCGCAAAGCAAAGGCGCCACACTTTCCCAGTTAGTGTTACGCTGGACAACCCTTCAGCCGGCCATCAGCGTAGTATTGGCCGGTGCCCGAAATGCTGCACAGGCAATTGCCAACGCACAGGCGATGAACATTACCATCACGCCCGGAGAGCTGCAGCTGATTAACGATGAACTTTCAAAACTGTAATCATGAAAGCTAAAAATCTTTTATCAATCATAAGCCTGGCAGCGATAGCATTATCCGGCGGATTTTCGCTGCAAGCCCAGAATCAGGCAAACAACAGCTGGTATCCGTCGGGATATGGCGCAGCCGATGAAATCGGTGCCGCCAATCTGATCACTCCCGAAGTAGTCATGCAGGCTGTTAAACTGGTAAAAACAGGTAAAACATACCCTTTGGCAGTTCCGGTAGACAAAAACTTACCCGCCTTCCGGCACCGGAGCTTTCACCTGTATAACATTCAGCCCGGAGAACAGGGCGGACAGACATTAGGCCCGAATAAATTCAGTTTTAACGACGAACTGGTAAATGCCTGGACCGGCGTAGGAACCCAGCTTAACGGTATCGGCCATATCGGGATAGACAACATATATTACAACGGCAATAAGGCTGCCGATTTCGTTACCGTTGAAGGAGTCAAAAAACTGGGTATCGAAAAAGTGCCGCCAATCGTAACCCGAGGGGTGGTTCTGGACATGACAGCTCATTACGGAAAAGCCATTGTACCCGGCGGTACCGAGTTTAGCGTAGCCGATATTCAGACCGTACTTAAAAAGCAGGGATTAACGATCCGTAAAGGCGATGTGGTGCTGTTCCACACCGGATGGCTGGAACTGATCGGAAAAGATAACAAACAATTCCTGGAAGTAGAACCGGGTATCGGTATGGAAGCTGCAAAATGGCTGGCCGATCAGGGCATCGTTGCTTTTGGCGGCGACACCTGGGCTTCGGAAGTATATCCCAATCAGAAAAGCAATGACGAATTTCCCGTTAATCAGTTTATGCTGGCAAAACGCGGCATCTACAATCTGGAATTAATAGACAGCCGGGCATTAGTGAAAGATAAAGTCTGGGAATTCCTGTTTGTTTTGGGGCAGCCGTTATATGTAGGCTCCACCCAGGTTAACATAAACCCCGTTGCGATACATTAATTTACCGGCTAACGTTACAATACAAAAGGCTGGTGTAGTCCTGTTTTAGCAGTGCTACACCAGCCTCTTTCTTTTTTAATCTCTTAATTACGAACAAACCAACGGGCAGCAACCATTTGGAGTTCGCCGTAATCCGGTGCTGCATCACAAACCCAGGCAACAATCCCGTCAGGACGTACCAGTATGGCACTCAAACCCAATTGCTCCTTTGCACTGCCCGAAACATACCGGATTTGCCGGCTATATTCATTTGCTAAACTCTTTAGGGAATCATTATTATTAAAATCAAGCAGTATTCCCAGCCCGTCATGCATCAAGTCGCCAATTGTTGTACCGTCTTCCAACTCAAAATTGGGAACACTGTAACCAATTAAAGGATGATTGCCTCCGAGATGGTAATGCGTCTGAACACCCCATACCCGTCCTGCAATATAGGTAGCCCCATCGCGGGTGTCGATAAGATCACGGACAATTGCATACAGCGCCCGGGCATCCGGATCCGGCTTCATGATCGCTGCCTGCGCACGCGACCAATCCAAAACACGGGCACCAATAGGGTGCCTTTCGGTAAAATAACTGTCCAGTAAACTTTCCGGTGCTGCCGTTTTGATAACCGCAGCAAGCTTCCAGCCCAGGTTCATCGCGTCGCCCAGTCCGAGGTTAAGTCCCTGACCGCCCAACGGTGCGTGAATATGCCCCGCATCACCGGCTAAAAATATCCGTCCGTTGCGATAAGCTGTCGCCTGCCGTGCCCGGTCGGTCCAGGTAGTGGCGATATGCAGGGCAGTGATCGTAACATCAGTGTCCGAAATACGGCGCAATACCTCCTGAACATGTTCGGCCGTGACCGGCTCTCCCGAATTATGAAATGCCCCGCCATCAAAATCCTGTATAACCAGAAAACCCGGCTGCGACTGCAGGTACATCCCGGTTGCGGTCACGTTTCGGCCCGGAAGAAGTTTTTCCGGATTGGCCAGGTCAACTTTAGCAGAATAGCCGGTAAACTTCGGTTCCGTACCGGCAAACTCAAAACCGCCCGCCTTACAGACAACACTACGGCTGCCATCACAACCCACAAGCCATTTGCCGGTAAAAGACTGTTCTCCGGACCGGACTGTCACGCCAGCTTCCGTTTGACAAAAATCCGTTACGGCAAAACCGCGTTTGACGGTTACTCCCAAAGTTACTGCCCGGCGGGTAAACACCGTTTCAAGCTCTTCCATTTCAGATAACAAATTCGTTTCCGTTGCGCCGGACAGCCGGTACGGCCACTGCGTGCTGTCAATATTGCCTTGATGGAATGGAATACCGGCAAAGTGTCCTACCTGGCGGCGCGGTCCTGCTACGGCATGGGAATGCGGATTTTTAACGCGTTTGTGTATTTCCAGTTCATGGAGCAGTCCGCGGCGGTAAAGTGCTTCAATAGTCGGTGCCGAAAGTCCGCGTATCCCGAAAGGAAGCTGTTTTAAAGGCGAATGCGGCTGCGCTGCCTTTTCCATTACCAGCACCGAGCATTTTGCCAGGGCCAGTTCACAGGCAAGGAATAGTCCTACCGGTCCGGCACCGGAAATGATAACATCATAAACCGTAGGCTGCTGTGCGAAATTGTTGCTTTCAATTGTTGTTTTCATAATGATATGATTGAAGCACAAAATTCCGGAATGTTACTGTGTCTGGCTTGTACAAACACGACAAAATTACGGCTTACAGGCGGTTTCCCATTTTTGCTTTGCGGGCAAATGCCGCCGGCGTCGTACCGCTGTAGCGCTTGAATTCCCGGCTGAGATGGGATTGATCCGTATAACCGAACTCGTGTGCCAAACCGGCAAGATTCGAATCCGGATAAAGCCATAAGTGGTTTCGCACCTGTTCAAAACGCATCAAACCGGACACGTCTTTAACCGTATAACCGGACGATTGTTTGAATTTCCTTTCCAGCGTACGAACCGTTGCATGAGCTGCTACTGCTACCTCGCTAACCGGCAGCATCCCATTGGCGCTTCTCATCGCCACTCCTGCTTTGGATAGTAGATTGTTGGCAGTAACCTGCGGCCGTGCCTCCAAAAAATACTGTTTTACCCGGGTCACGGCTTCATCAATCCTGCCGGCATCGATAAACGGATGTAATTCCGACTGAAGCCGGGCAACAGGATGTTCAAACAGGTACACTGCTGTGTTACCGGACGGCAGTCCGAGTAAGTCAAACACTGTCCAGGGAAAACAACGGATACCGATGATTTCCAGGCGGTCTTTTGTGTTTAGAATAACCGGCTGATTGAGCAGCCCCATAATAAACGGTGATGGCAACGGCTGCAGGTTTCCCTCAGAAGAAATGCTGCAGGGACTTCCGAAATGAAAAATTATTTCGGCATAGCCATCGGGCATTACCTCAAAATCTGATTGCTGTCCGCCAAAGTCTATTTGGGTATACCAAAAACATTTTATGATATCCCGCAGTTCCTCCGGTGGTTCAAATTCCTGGTGCAGCATGTTGAAAGATAGCCTGTTTGGGTTATGGAATATATAAACGAAAAACTACTGTATTTCAGCGTGTCTTCCGGAACAGGCCGGAATACGTTTACAGATTCATTAAAAAATTATTCTATCGTCTAAAAAGCCTTATACCAACTGATTAAACAAGGAAACAATCCTATTCAAAACTAAGCAATTATTTTAAAGAATGAACAAAAGGACTAACGGGAATTGTTCCCGCCAGTCCTTTTTATGGGCAATAACCCAGCTTTAGACTAACCAGTTATTTTCAACGACTGAATAAGCCCGGCAGCTTGTTCAAAATAATACTTTAAAATTATCGGGCTGCCGGCAAATGTGCCTGAAATTTCGGCTGTCAGCACACCAAAAGTACCGCTTTCGGTATATTTAAGCGGTGTCATTACGGTTTTATAATCTTCGTTTGCTTTCGCAATCCATTGGGCAATTTCACTTCGCCCATTGTAGGTATTGCCTTCATCAATAATGACGGCTGTTTCGGTAAAACAGGCGGCATAAGCAGCCGCATCATAATTGTCCTGTGCTGCTATTAATGCCGCTATACTATCGGGTAAATTCATCCGGTTCTCTTTTATGGTTATTAAATGGTAGGAATCGTTCCTCCGTCAATCACATACTCGGTTCCTGTTAAATAGTGTGCTCTCGGCGATACTAAAAAGCCTACTAACTCTGCAATTTCTTCCGGTTGTGCCGGTCTGCCAATCGGGATACCGCCCAAAGCATCCATAACGCTTTGCGTTGCCTGCCCGACAGTACTGTTCGAACTTTCGGCTATCCGTTCCATCATTCTTGTTGCCGCTGTGGTCATGATCCAGCCCGGGGAAACGGTCAGCACACGAACCCCTTTGGACGATACTTCATTAGACAGGCTTTTGCTGTAATTGATCAGTCCGGCTTTAGCTGCGGCATACGGTAAGGTAGCATCAAATAACGGCAGTCTTCCCTGTATCGAAGCAATATGAATGATTACGCCGCTTCCTCTGGCAATCATCTGCGGTAATATTCCCCTGTCTAAACGAACAGGTGCCAGTAAATTCGTCTGGATCGTTGCCTCCCAGTCACTATCGGTAAGTGCAGCAAAACCACCTCCGGGTGTTTCCGAACCGCCCAGATTGTTGATCAGAATATCAAGCCGCCCAAACTGCGACAGTACCCCAGTCACTACAGCCTGTGTTCCTTCGGGCTTGCTCAGGTCGGCAGCGATAAAGTGCAGCCGTCCGTCTTCCTTTTCAGGAGCATTACGCGCCGTGATGATAACGGTTGCCCCGGCTTTCAGTAATCGGTCGGCAATCGCTTTTCCGGCTCCTTTTGTTCCGCCGGTAACCAATGCGATCTTGCCCGACAATTCATTATTAAAATTAAATTCCTGTTCCATGGTGTTCTTTTTTATTGCAAATTTGGGGCGTATGATCAAGCTGTACAAGTACGGAAAAACGATTCCCATAGGGATAAATTGATCCCCTATTGTACATTTTGAAACATCGGGTTAAATTTGTATTATGTACGAAAGAAAAATTATTCCGAACCTGAACTGCGGCCTGGACCTGATTGGAGAAGTCCTGTACGGCCGGTGGAAAATCCGTTTGCTCTGGTTTATCAATGAAGGATACCTGCGGCCCAGCGAACTGCAACGCAAAATTCCCGATGCCTCCAGAAGGGTTTTGAATATGCAGCTTAAGGAACTGGAAGAACATGAATTGATTGTCAAGGAAATTTATCCCGTTGTACCACCCAAGGTCGAATACCGCTTAACCGCATTTGGTGAAACCTTAATCCCTGTTATTTCCGTTTTAGGGCAATGGGGCGATCAAAATGAGGAGCGTTTAAGAACCGTGATCCTGAAAAGACTTGAAGACATCCGAAATTTAAAATCCTAAAAAATGGCGCTTTCCAACTACTTTGAATCCAATTATAAAATGTTCGGCTATGTCAGAATAGATGACGCTGTGCTGCACAATATCAATACCGGTCTGTATAAAATGTACATACAGGTATTGTATCTTCCTAAAGGTTATAAACTGACCATCGATTTTAACGACTATACCACAGAAGAGCCGACTTTGTTTTTTGTGAGCAACAACCAATACATTCAAATACTGGAAACCGGCAGCGAGGAAGCACACTTTATTTACTATAACCGTGATTTTTACTGCATACAGATCCATGATGCCGAAGTGGCCTGCGACGGAATACTGTTCAACAACATCTATAACATGCCAATGACCCGCTTATCGGAAGGAGAAGCGGCTATTATTGATCATGTCTATACGCAACTGATAGACGAGCTTACCATAAAGGAATCGTCGCAGGAAGAAATGCTCAGAACCTATCTGAAACAGCTCATCATCAGAGCCACCAGGATATGGAAAAAACAGCAGCTTGGCAGACTAAATGAGGAACCCGCCAAAGAAATCGATTTTTTCAGGGACTTTAGCCGCTTGGTGGAAATACATTTTAAAGACAAACATACCGTGGCAGATTATGCCGATCTTTTAGGCCTGGCTCCCAAAACAATCTCCGCCCGTTTTAACCGCCTGGATCTGGCAGCCCCGAATGATATTATTAAGGACCGGATCATACTGGAAGCAAAACGGTTGTTGTGTTATTCTCCATATAGCGTAAAGGAAATCGCATACAAACTGGGTTATGAAGATCCGGCATATTTTAACCGCCTGTTTTTGAACAAAACGGGTGACACGCCTTCCAATTTTAAGAAAAAATACCTTTCAGGGAAAAATATACAATTATAATCAACTTTTACACATTTTTTAAGCCTGCCAACCGAAATATCTTTGCCCTGTTAATAATCTAAACATTAAAAGATATGAAAGTAGCATCCCTGTCAAAAATCAAAATCCTGACCTGCCTGTTAGTATTATCCGGTATTTTCGGAAATGTAACAACAGCCTTAGCACAATCATCAAAAACAATTAAAAATGTAGTCCTGGTACACGGGGCATTTGTAGACGGTTCCGGCTACAGAGGTTTATACGATATCCTGACCAAAAAAGGCTATAACGTTACTGTAGTGCAAAACCCTTTAAGTTCCCTGGCAGCCGATGCAGACGCGACCACAGCAGCTTTGGACAGACAGGACGGTCCGGCAATTTTAGTAGGCCACTCTTATGGCGGAAGCGTGATTACCGAAGCGGGCGATCATCCTAAAGTTGCGGCTTTGGTTTACCTTGCCGCTTTCCAGTTAGATAAAGGCGAATCAGCTTTGGATTGGGCCAAAACAGAACCCGGCTCTCCCAAAAACGGTATTTTACCAGCCGATGAAAAAGGAATACTGTATTATGACAAAGCCAAATTCCATGAAGGATTCTGTGCCGATGTTCCGAAAGAACTGGCAGACTTTATGTATGCTTCACAAGGCCGTTTTGCCGCCGCTGCATTAGCCGCAAAAGTGACCAGAGCACCCTGGAAAACAAAACCTTCCTATGGTATCGTGGCTACTCAGGACGAAGCAATCCTGCCTTCCATTCAACGTAAAATGTATCAAAAAGCCAAAGCTAAAATAACCGAGATCAAAGGCAGTCACGCTGTGTTTATCTCGCATCCGCAGGAAGTGGCCGACGTGATTATCAAAGCTTCAAAAGAAATAAAATAAGTCTTATCCTAATTATAAAAACACTCCGCAAATCCCGGAGTGTTTTTTTGTATACCCGGAATCTGATTTATACTATCCCTATTGTTTTTACAGGATCGTACTTTGTTCCTGATAGCTGTTTTTTGCGGCGGCTACCTCATCACACTAATTAGCAACACTTTAAAACCCGGTAATATTCTTTAGTAATACAGCGGGATTGCCATTCTGAACAACGTTTTATGTTTACATATTCGTTATATTGCGTATGCAATAACTACTAATAAATGATTGTTCAATTGTCCTCTGTTTCTAAAGAGGCGCTTAAAACGCTATTGATATGCCCTGGAATCCCGAATTATACGACCAGTTTAAAGACGTCCGTTACCGTCCTTTTTATGATTTAGCCGCCTTGATTACACCTGAAGAATCGTTTCAGGCAATCGATTTAGGCTGCGGTACAGGAGAGCAGACAGCCATATTGACCCAAAAATTTCCCGGAGCCCATTTTACCGGTGTGGATGCCTCACCGGAAATGTTAGCCAAATCCAAAGCTTTTGAAAACGAACGTTTGCAGTTCCAACTGGCAACAACCGAAGCCATTACCGGTTCCGGCCAGAAATGGGATCTGATTTTCAGCAATGCCGCTTTGCAATGGTCGCCCGATCATGAAACCTTATTCCCGAAAATGCTTTCCCTCTTACATCCCGGCGGACAATTTGCCGTGCAGATGCCGGTCCAGAAAGAGAACGTACTGAATAAAATTTTATTTGAACTCATCGAAGAGCAGCCTTTTGCAACTTACCTCAACGGTTATAAAAGAGATTCTCCGGTATTGTCCTTAGACAGCTATGCACAGCTTTTGTTTGATAACGGTATGAAAGACATCCAGCTGTTTCAGAAAGTATACCCCATCATTGCCGCTGATCACGACACGCTGTACAACTTTATCTCCGGAACATCGCTGGTTCCTTATATGGAACGTCTGGACAAGGAACAGCAGGAACATTTTATAAAAGCTTTTAAAGAAAGGATAGCCCGGAATTTCCCTAAACTGCCTGCAATATATGCGTTTAAACGAATCCTGATGTATGGCATCAAAGCGTAATCCCTGCAACCGGACTTCCATAAAACAGGCTATTTCAAAGCATTACCAATCCATTTTGATAGTTACAACAAAGTAAAATGATACGCTCAACAAAATACAAAAGAGAATCCCGTTCTAATTTTGCGATATCAAATCATACAAAATGGAACAAAACAATTATCAGGGAGCATTGCAGAAACCTATAGGTTCTGGATTTAATGCGACATCCACAGCACAGGATGTCATTAAAGGAATCGATCTTACCGGAAAAACAGCCATCATTACCGGCGGCCATACGGGTATCGGATTAGAAACAACCAAAACACTTGTAGCCGCTGGCGCTACGGTTATCGTACTGGTAAGAGATGTGGAAAAGGCTAAAAAGAACCTTCAGGGCATTACAAACATCGAACTGGAAACCATCGACCTGATGGAACCCGAATCCATTGAAGCTTTTGCCCAAAAATTCCTGGCAACCGGAAGACCAATTCATTTACTGATCAACAATGCCGGTATTATGTGGGTACCTTTACGCCGCAACAGCCTTGGCATCGAATCCCAGCTGGCTACAAATTATCTGGGTCAGTTCCACCTGACGGCCAGGTTATGGCCGCTGCTAAAAAAAGCCAACGGCGCAAGAGTACTGAATGTTTCGTCCTTTGGCCACCAAATGGCACCATTTGACTTTGAAGATCCTAATTTTGAACGTCGGGAATACCAGACCTTATCGGGCTACGGACAATCAAAAACAGCTTGTAACCTGTTTGCTTTAGAATTGGACAACAGAGGTAAAGCCTTTAATGTACGGGCTTATGCACTGCATCCGGGTTCGGTGTATGGTACCGATCTGGGCAGGGAAGAACCGATCGAACTATTCAAGCAACTGGGTACGCATGATGCTGAAGGCAACATCAAACCGGAAGTTGCTGCCCGGTTAAAAACCATTCCGCAAGGTGCCGCTACCACCGTTTGGTGCGCTACAAGTGCAGCCCTAAACCATATTGGCGGTGTTTACTGTGAAGATTCGGATATTGCCGAACTGGATACGGGACAAATCGAACACCGTTATGATGAGCCGTCCACCATATATGGTGTACAGCTGTATTCACTGGATGAAAACCATGCAAAACAGCTTTGGACATTAAGCGAAAAACTAACCGGTATATCGTTTAAGACCAATTAATCAGCAGTCTTTTTTTTCCTTTAACAAGGCTATAATCGAAACATTAATCCCACTGTCTTTGGCAGCTATCCGCATACCTTCCAAAGACAGTTTTTTTAGCAAACTTTTCCGTTCCAGTACAACTACGATCAAAAAATAACCTGATCCGGCGTAAAAGCACAGATATTGTTTATTTTTACAGGAATAGAACAGCTTGCTGCAGCAATACCCTATACCCGATGGAATACCAGGCAAAATACATCACTCCGGACATCAAACTGTCCTGTTATGAGGATAAGCTTTTTAAATCCGAACTGCTATTCGATTACCACATGCTCGTCTGGTTTATTTCCGGCGAAACAAGGATCATACAGGCCGACAAGACCTATTGTTTCGGCGCTGGTGATATTTTCCTGATTCCGCGAAACTGCCTGGCTACGGTGATCAATTACCCCAAGCACGGATTACCGCATAAAACAGTGGTGATGCACCTGGCTACAGAAAGGCTGCAAGAGTTCTACTCCGGTATTGCCGTTAAACAGCAGAGCAGTACATCCCAAAAGATCTTTCATTTCAAAGACCATCCTTTACTGGAAAGCTGTCTGGCTTCCTTAATTCCTTATTTTGACATGGAAGATGTTTTTCCCGAACATCTTGCCAGCCTGAAAATTACAGAGGCGCTGAGCATTTTGCGGGAAATCGATACGGATGTGGACCAGGTTCTGGCAAATTTCGGAGAACCCGGAAAAATGGATCTGATGACGTTTATGGAACGTAATTTTATGTTCAACATGTCTTTAGAAAAATTTGCCTACCTCACCGGAAGAAGCCTGGCAACCTTCAACAGGGATTTCCGGAAATTGTTTCACGCCACTCCGCAACGCTGGCTGCTACAAAAGCGGCTGGAACTGGCACATTATTACCTTGCCGAAAAGCACAAAAAAACCACCGAAATTTACCTGGAAGTGGGTTTTGAGGATATCTCCCATTTTTCCTATGCGTTTAAAAAACATTTCGGCTACACTCCCACCATGCTGCCGGCAAAAGGGTAATTTTATTTTTTAAATTAAAAAAATAACCCTAAATTTATATTCCGCTACCCGGTACCGTTTTGCCGGATGGTTCCCATCTCCCCTTAATGCATAAGAACTTTGGTACGATACAGAAATGTAATGTTGCAAACGAATGCTTATACCCGAAATGTTGTTCAAAGGTCAGAATAAGCCTGCCCTTATAATGCGCAGTAATGCCAATAAATATTACCGAATAAAAAGCCCCCGGAGTTACAAAAAAACAGTGTTAATCTAAATGTATTCCATGCTTAAATTCTTGCTTTTCTTTTTCCTGCTTCCGACGGCCACACCGGTAACTGATTATGAGTTGGCCGAAATAATGTCCGGATTATCCAACAACCAGAAAACCATCCTTTACCAATATGGTACGTTAAAAACCTACGGTAATACTGCAACTGCTGACGCTTTCTGGATAGCACACCAAACCGGACTGGCACCGTTAACCAAACAGCAGGCCGCCCTGATCGCTTCGGATTTATTAGAGAATGCGCAATTGGCCTATACCGTCAAAAAAACATCACGCCTGCAAGCCTTAACCGGATTGTTCACTGCGGCACGGCTTTTATCGGCAGCGGCGGCTTTAATAGCAACCTTTGCCCTGCTGATGCTGCTCAAACGTTTCTGGCATCACATCTATGAACGGATTCTCCAATATTTAACTCCGTTCTTCCGCTTGCTTTTTTCGCCAAAAATACTCCGGTTTGAACTGCTGCTGCTTGCTGTGGCAGCGCTATATTTCGGTCCGGAGCTAAAGGATGTTGTCCTTCGTACCATCACAATACACCTCGGCCTGGCTGTATTCTGGGTACTGCTGACCTCGTTTGCAACCGGGAAGCCTTTCTATAAAATCACTTCCTTTTCTTTTACCTATAAAGAGCTGACTCCAAAAGAAGTACTGGTACAAATAACGCTGCCCGCAGTGATAACAATATTGGCGATGATCCGGGTAATCTACCAGACCAAAGATCCCTGGTATCCGTTTGAAATAACCGTATCTGTCTTAATCACCTTATACCTGCTTCCTCCTGTACACAGGCTACTGCCTAAAGCCTGGCGGTTATTATTCCCTTTTCCGGATACTTTATCCCATTCAAAAAAGATCCCGGCTTCCTGTATTGTACTCCTAATGCCGTTATGGCTGGTACTGCTGTTTTTACCGGCAACATTCACAGTGCCATTGCTGGTACTTAGTCTGTTGCTGATCCTGCTTTTACTATATGTCTCCCTAAACGAATCCTTTTCGGGTAAAAGCTATAAGAATTATATCGGAATACAGCTGTTCACCGTCGTCTACCTGTGTGCCTGCGTGATTGCAGGCGAAAAATCACATGTTGCCACACTCACCTGGTCCGGACTTTGCGGTATCTTCTTTTATGTACTGATCAAATACTGGGAAGTTCCGGTACTGTTTGGCTGGAGCTGGAAAAACAAAAAAGCACTGGGCATTCTGGGTATGGCAATCTTAATATGGGGAATTGCCCGGCTGCTTGTGTATTTCCCAAAACTGTTTCCGGGCTTTTCAGGCAGCTTATAATATGTATTAAAATGATGTTTTTTATTAATAACATGGCACAATAATTATCAAACCAATGTTCACTTTAAATTTAGCAACCATGAAACACTTACTATACCTTTTTGTATGCCTCACTTGTATGACAGCAAAGGCGCAATTAATCGAAAATTCAGCCATCAGTGTCGGTTACCAATACCTGGGCCGCCACAGCCTTAGTCTGGGTACCGAAACCAAGATATTTGCCCAGGATGAACGCAATTCAACCGGTTTAACAGCAGGTTTGGGCATGCGGTATCTGTTTAACGGATCCGGTTATCCCGATGTAATTCCGGAGGGCAGCCTTGCGTACAGGCGTATGTTTTTCTACGGTAAACTACAGGTATCTCCCCAACACATCAATCCCAATATCGGACTACAAATGTTCAATATGATGTCACTGCACAGCGGTTATAGCTGGAATCTGGGCGACAATCACAGCGGCATAAAAGGATTTACCATCGGACTCAATATTTCATTAGGAGGCCGTAATTTTTATGACAAATTATACTATTGATAAAACAGATTCTCTATTTTTACATAGCTCCTTGCGGGTAAATAACGAAACATTATTTATAGTCAAAAAATACTTTAATGGAAAACTACAGTGTGGTTATATTCATAATGGCTATTATGATTGCGCTTACCGCTATAGCCGATAAAATTAAACTACCTTACCCGATACTGCTGATAACAGCCGGAATCGGTATTGGCTTTATTCCTTCCATGCCCAATATTGAGCTTAGCCCCAAAGTCGTATTTCTGCTTTTCTTACCGCCTTTATTGTATGATGCCGCTTTTAATATCTCCTTTAAAGACTTTAAAACCCATATCAATACCATTGGGACCTTGTCTATCGGTTTGGTTTTCCTGACCACTACCGGTATCGCGGTCACTGCACATTATTTAATAGATGGTATGAGCTGGCCGTTATCTTTTGTATTGGGTGCCATACTGTCTGCTACAGATGCCGTAGCGGCCATTGGCATTACCAAAGGACTCGGGTTGTCCCATAAATCAATTACCATATTGGAAGGAGAAAGCCTGGTAAACGATGCCTCCGCTCTGGTTGCTTACCGGTTTGCCGTGGCTGCCGTTACCGGATCGGCCTTTATCTGGTGGAAAGCGTCCCTGGAATTTTTAGTACTCATGGCCGGCGGCTTGCTGGTAGGTATCGTCCTGGGGAAAATACTCACCTACATACTCCGGCTGGTGCATCATGATATTTTAGTGACGATCAGCTTTATCATTTTAATGCCTTTTGTCACTTACCTTGTTGCCGAAGAAATTGGTGTTTCCGGTGTCATTGCCGTAGTTACCATTGGTTTGAGTATTTCCCGCATCAGCCGGAAAATATTCCCGGAAAACCTGAAACAGCAATCCCGGACCATCTGGGATATTATTGTTTTCCTGCTCAACGGACTGATCTTTATCCTGATTGGCCTGGAATTTCCGTATGTCCTGAAAAACATAGAAGAACACCAGATCCTTCCCTACATTGGTTATGCCTTCCTGATTACGGTTGTAGCCCTGGGACTGCGAATGGCAAGAGTGTTTTTACAGAAAATAAATCTACAGCGTGCATTTCAAAGTAAAAAGCGAAAAATACCCGAAGATGCTTTACTGGACTTTTCAAACAGTTTAATTATCAGCTGGTCCGGTATGCGGGGTATCGTATCGCTTGCCATAGCAATAGGTTTGCCGGCCACTCTAAAAGACGGTACGCCTTTTCCGTTACGCCACGATATTATATTTATTGCTGTGGTAGTGGTTCTTTTTACACTGCTCGGACAGGGGCTCACATTACCCTGGGTTGTAAAAAAATTAAAACAGTAAGCTTGCTTTTGTAAAATCGGTATCACAATTAAAGCCGGTTTTTAAACGAAACATCTTATGTTTGTAATAAATTAGAACTGTTATGAAACTGTATACCAAAATAGTCAACCAGATCAAGGAAGATATTGCCGGCGGAAAGTACAAACCCGGCGAAAAAATTCCTGCAGAACCGGAACTGATGCAGCAATACGGCGTTGGAAGATCAACCATACGGGAAGCTATCAAAACACTGGCGATTTCCGGTATACTGAAAGTTCAGCAGGGTTCCGGCACTACCGTTAACAGCGACTACAGGGAACTAAACATGGAGCAGCGCCTTCAGCATGCCGATTTTGATGAAATTAACGCCGTCCGGAGGCTGCTTGAAGAAGAGATCATAAAACTGGCAAGTGTTAACCATACTAAAGAACAGCTCGAAGCAATCGAAAAATGTTTAGAGCGGCGTAAAGCAGCCATACTTGCCGAAAATCCACAGGAATGTGCCGATGCCGATATTGATTTCCACATGGCCATTGCTTTTGCTTCCGGAAATAAGGTTTTGGCCGAACTATACTATGGTTTTACGGTAGTACTGCGCAATTTCTTTAATGCCCGTGAAACTAACGGCACCAGTAAATTTGCGATAAACCATTACCTGCACGAACAATTACTGGACGCGATAAAAAAGAAAAAAGCCAATACCGCCTTACAGGTATTAAAGAAAATACTGGAGCGCAATTACTAATATTCCCGTGTTAATTTTTTTCCAAAAAACATCAAAACATCTGATGTTTAAAAAAAAGAGCGTACGTTTGTATTGAAATTTAAAACGATGTAAAAAAAGCATACGGAATACGCGTATAAAACGATTGCATATTCCGTAGGATACCGTAACCCTCAATATTGAATTTTATGACCATACTTACCTTTACCCTTATCCTGTTAGTAGGTGCTTATCTGGCGGGTTTATTAGGTTCGCTGACCGGTTTGGGCGGCGGCGTTGTTGTCATTCCGCTGCTAACCCTTGGTTTTGGCGTTGACATCCGTTATGCCATCGGTGCTGCTTTACTGGCATCAATAGCAACCTCATCCGGTTCGGCCAGTGCCTATGTAAAAGAAGGAATCACCAATATCCGCCTGGGCATGTTCCTGGAAATAGCCACGACCATCGGAGCGGTGATTGGTGCCCTCATTGCGGTTTATACGCCAACCAATACCATTGCAATACTGTTTGGTATTGTCCTTATTTTTTCGGCAGTAATGACCTTACGCAAGAAAAACCAGGTGGCTTTAACCGAAGGCAGCAGGCTTTCCTATGTCTTAAAGCTAAACAGCACCTATCCTACCAGTCAGGGTGAAGTGGCCTATAAATTAAAAAATGTAGGTGCCGGTTTCTCTATTATGACAGTGGCCGGTGTGTTATCCGGTTTGTTGGGAATCGGTTCCGGAGCCTTAAAGGTGCTGGCAATGGATACCACCATGCGCATTCCTTTTAAGGTGAGTACCACCACCAGTAACTTTATGATCGGGGTTACCGCTGCCGCCAGTGCGGTGGTTTACCTGCAAAGAGGCTATATCGATCCGGGCATTGCTTTCCCGGTAATTATAGGTGTTTTAGGTGGTGCTTTTACCGGCTCAAAATTATTGACCCGAATGGATCCTAAAGTGCTGCGCATCATTTTCTGTATCGCCATTACTTTTGTGGCCATTGAAATGATTTACAACGGTTACCAGCATCAATTCTAACGAATCGCTATTTACAACTTATGAAAAAGCTACTTTCAAAAAATTTGTGGAACGACACCGATGTAGAACAATTGGTTGGTCAGTTATTGCGCTATGGCGTGATCACCGCCTGTATTTTAGCGCTTATCGGCGGTATTGCCTATTTAACGGAACACGGCAGCAACCCGGTTCCGCAGTATGGTATTTTCACCGGTGAAGGTGCAGAATACACCACTTTTAAAGGTATTTTAAACGGTGTTTTAACCTTAAATCCAAACGAGATCATACAGTTTGGCGTACTCGCATTGATTGCCACGCCTATTTTGCGGGTGTTGTTTTCCCTGTTCGCCTTTATACTGGAAAAAGACAAACTGTACATCGGCATCACCCTTATTGTTCTGTGCATCCTGATGACCAGTATTTTTGGCGGTCTGAAAGTTTAACCGAAAATCATTCCGGAAAAACCGGAAATACAACAAAAATTTAACGTACATCCCTTCAAAAATGGATAACTTTGGTTATATACTTTATGGCGTAACTCTTACACTATAAACCATTACCAACATTCATTTTTTTAATAAAACCATATACACTATGTCCCATTCCATTAAAAATTATACCTTAAATAACGGCGTTGAAATTCCGGAAATCGGATTTGGAACCTGGCAAACGCCCGACGGAGCAACAGCTATTCTGGCCGTTAAATCGGCATTGGAAAACGGGTATCGCCATATTGATACCGCAGCGATTTACGGAAATGAAAAAAGTATCGGACAGGCGATTGCCGAATCCGGTATTTCCCGAAAGGAATTATTCATTACCAGCAAATTATGGAATTCCGAAAGAGGTTATGACAGTACACTAAAAGCCTTTGACAAAACCCTGAAAGACCTGCAAACCGATTACCTGGATCTATACCTGATCCACTGGCCGGCTACCGAAAAACAATTTGCAGACTGGCAGCAGCAAAATGCCGATACCTGGCGTGCTTTTGAAAAATTATACGAAGACGGAAAAATTAAGGCTATCGGTGTCAGTAACTTTTTAGTGCACCATCTGGAAGCCTTACTGGTAAATGCCAAAGTGAAACCGGTTATCAACCAGATCGAATACCATCCGGGTTACCTTCAGCCAGAAATCGTTGCCCTGTGCCAAAAAGAAAACATACTGATTGAAGCCTGGTCGCCGCTAGGAACCGGAAAAATGCTGACCAATGCTGTTTTAATGGAAATTGCTGCCCGTTATCAGGTAACTGTTGCTCAATTGTGCATCAGATGGTGCCTGCAAAACGGAACTTTACCGCTACCAAAATCCATCACTCCGGAAAGAATCCAGCAAAATCTGGATGTTTACGGATTTACGATTACCGATGCAGATATGGAAGCCATCAATGCTTTACCCTACATTGGCGGATCCGGCTTGTATCCGGACGATGTGGACTTCTAAAATAAATAACGGCATCATGTCCGTCAGAAAAGGATAATGAAGATTATCCTTTTTGTTTTTTGATCATTATTCAAAAGTCATAAGATTGATAATTATAATGGTTTTACAGGATTTCCATTCCGATTTTTGGTAACTTTAGCCTTAGCCGGAATACCTGTTTCGGCTTAACCGTTTTAGGATTGCCCGCTAACAGGACAAATCATACTTATAGCAACAACCGATTAATTCAAAATATAAAAGAAATGAATATTAAAATTGTAACAGTAGCCGGAAGCGGTGTTTTGGGAGCGCAAATTGCTTTTCAAACGGCTTTTCACGGATATACCGTAAAGGTTTATGATATTAATGACGCTATATTAGAAAAAGCAAAAGCTGCTTTTCAAAAGCTGGGAACAGCCTATCAGGCTGATCTGAACGCCACTCCGGAACAGGTTGAAAAAGCAATACAAAATTTAAGTTATTATACCGATCTGGCAGCAGCGGTAAAAGATGCCGATCTATTGATCGAAGCCGTTCCTGAAAATCCGGCCATCAAAACGGATTTCTACAAAAAACTGGCTGCCGTGGCTCCGGAAAAGACCATTTTTGCGTCCAATTCTTCCACGCTCCTACCGAGTCATTTTGCCGGCGCTACCGGAAGGCCTGAAAAATTCCTGGCATTGCATTTTGCCAATGAAATATGGAAACACAACACAGCCGAAATTATGGGACATCCGGGTACCGACGCTGCCATTTTTGACACGGTGGTTGCTTTTACCAAAACCATCGGAATGGTTGCTTTACCGCTCCACAAAGAACAGCCGGGCTATATCGTAAATTCCCTGCTGGTTCCTTTATTGGGTGCCGGTCTTGATCTACTGGTACGAGGTGTTGCCGATGTGGAAACGGTCGACAAAACCTGGATGGTTGCCACCGGAGCTCCGGTAGGTCCTTTTGGTATACTGGATGTCGTGGGTATCACCACCGCATACAACATTAATAAAATTGCGGCTACCGCTTCCAAAGATCCCGGCCAGATAAAGGTAACCGAGTACCTGAAAAAACATTTTATAGATACCGGAAAACTGGGTGTTGTTTCCGGAGAAGGGTTTTATAAATATCCGAATCCGGCCTATGAGGATCCTGATTTTTTAAAATAAAAGCAAAGCCGGTTTCATTCTAAAACGAAACCGGCTTTTTTATACCAATCCTATATTTAGCTTAAAACCTGTATCATCGTTTCAACCAGGCCTTTGGTTGCCTGATTGATCTGCTGAACATATTGTGCCATCGTTGCACCGCCAACAACGGTCCACAATGGTCGCTCCCCTGCCGGAAGCTCCAGTAAACCGGCTACAGCATCGGCCACTTCCTGCGGATCGGAACTGTCGGTTGTAGGGGTAAAAAAGTGATCGAGTCCCGCTTTTAACCGGTGAACATCCTGTCCGTATGCAGACGCTGCTCCCGGATTTCCCGGTTGTAATGCCTTAGCTGTAATATCTGTGGTCTGATAAGCTCCCGGCTGAATAACCGCAACATCAATACCCGCCGATTTAAGTTCGTAGTGATACCCTACCGATAAGGCATCCAAAGCCGCTTTTGTACTGTTGTAAGTCGCTAACAGCGGCCCTACATTTCTCGCCTGTACACTGGTCAGGTTAATGATCAATCCTGACTTTTGCTGGTGCATCAGCGGCAATACCGCCTTGATCATTCTGTCCGGTCCAATAACATTTACCTGGAACAGCTGTTCCGTTTGCTGTATGGTTAAGGTTTCGGCAATACCAATATAAGAAATACCGGCATTATTGATCAGTACGTCAATGTGACCTCCTGATTTTTCCGTTATTTCCGAGATAGCTTTCGCTACCGATGCATCACTGGTAACATCCAGCTCCACAATTTCAATAATACCGTTATGCGCTTTCGCCCATTCTTTTAGCGCTTTTGCCGGTTCTGCATTCGCTCCGTTAATGTTACGCATTGTTGCATACACCGTATGCCCTTGTTTTACCAATGTTTTTGCCGTTAATAGTCCGAAACCGCTGGCACTTCCTGTTAAAATAATCTTTTTCATTGCTTTTTTATATAATAGTTTAATTTTTCTGATGATCGGTACTCACGGATAAGGTTTCCCATTCCGCTACTTCTTTTGCTATAGTGCTCATTTTGGCTTGCAGGGCACTTACCGCATCTTTACCAACCGGTAAGTGTAACGGCGGATGTTCCGCATTGGCCAGCTCCAGAATTACCTGAGCCAGTTTTGCAGGATCGCCGGGCTGATTGCCGTGAAGCCCCGCAACAGCCTGCCGCACCTGACCGACCGTTCCCTGGTATTCCTCCAGTAGTAGCTGCGAGCTTTTATAGGAATCACCGGAAGCAAAATCAGTACGGAACAATCCCGGGGCAACGGCTGTTACGTGAATACCAAACGGTTTTACTTCCAGCTGCAATCCTTCCGTGATGCCTTCTACTGCAAATTTTGTAGCCCCGTAAAGCCCGAAACCGGGAACCGTAGCCGCATATCCGAAAAGAGAAGAGATATTGATGATATGCCCTTTTTGACGGCTGCGCATATACGGTAAAACCGCTCTTGTTACATTCAGCAATCCGAAGACATTGGTATCAAACTGGCTTCTCACCTCCTGATCCGTTATTTCTTCCGTAGCTCCCAATAATCCGTAACCGGCATTGTTAACCAGTACATCTATTCCGTCAAATGCGGCAACTGCTTTTTCTACTCCGGCTATAACCTGTTTTTCCTGTGTGACGTCCAGAACCACCACGCTTAGATTTTGCTGTTCCGGAAACTGCTGTTCAAACTGTTCCGGTTTGCTTCTCACGGTAGCCACTACCTTATCGCCGGCTTTCAGCGCGGCTTTGGCAATTTCCAATCCGAATCCTCTGGATGCTCCGGTGATCAGCCATACTTTTTGTTTTTTCATGTTTTTATAGTTTTGATAAGTATTCATATATTTCAAAAATGACCTATCGGTCATTTTTAAGGCAAAAAAATTTAACCTAACAGTTCAATTTCTTTTTTTAAGATCGCAACGATTAATGGCATCGTTTTGCTGTTTTCTTCCATTCTGGACATCATAATGCCGCCTTCCAACAGGGCAAACATTTTGGTTGCAAATTCTTCGGCATTAAAAGGCTGCCGGAATTCGCCGGAAGCGATTCCTTCTTTTAAAATACTGGTTAAGGTAGCCACAGCTAGTGTTATGTTTTTATTCACTTTCTTTTTGATAACCGGGTTGGTATCGTCTGCCTCCATACCAAAATTCAGCATCGGGCATCCGCCGGGAATGGGCGGCTGTTTGGTATTGCTCAGAAAGTCAACATAGACAAATAATTTCCCTTTGGCAGTTTTTTCACGGCCCAGCTGCTGTTTTACTTTTTCAGATAAACAATGCATCGTATAATCTACCACAGCATTGCAAAGTTCTTCTTTGTTTTCAAAATGTACATACAGACTGCCTTTGGCTAAACCGGTGGCTTCCATAATGTCACTCATTGCTGTTGCCGCAATTCCTTTTGTATTGAAAATGGGTGCTGCCTGTTCAATGATGAGCTGTTTGGTACGTGCTGCTTTTGTCATTTCGTTCTGAATTAGAGTACAAATTTAAATGACCTTTCGGTCACTTTTTACATTTGCTGCAAATTTTAACAGAAATTTATTGTTTGTGCCGTATCCTGTGCATTTGTCCATACTAATCTTAATTTTCCGCTGCTAAAACACGGTAAATGCAAAAATGATGCGAACAATGCATAATCTCTTCGTAAAAACATTGCTGTTTTATCAGAAAAATAGACTATTTTTATAGTACCAATCCGGAAACCAAATAATACTAAAACTGCTATAAATGATTTGATTACAAAAATATTCAGTAACTATTAAACACAATAATCATGAATAACAAATTAATTTACTTTTTACTTGGTCTTCTTTTTATTGCCGTAGGAATATGGGTTTTTAAAACTCCGGTGGAATCCTATATTGCGCTTTCTACATTATTCAGCCTGACTTTTTTGATTAACGGTATATTGGAAGTTATTTTCTATGGCTATCAGCGTAAAAGAATGAATGGCTATGGCTGGGGAATAGCTGCCGGTATTTTAGATATTATCTTAGGTTCTTGGCTGTTATCCAGTCCGTTATTATCCATGGAAATAATGCCGTTCTTTATCGGCTTCATGCTTTTATTCCGATCTTCAACCATTATTGCCCTGGCCATTGATGTGGCTGCGCTGAAACGAAAAAACTGGGGCTGGTATCTGGTATTTGGAATTTTGGGACTTATTTTTTCTTTCTTATTGATCTGGAATCCGTTATTCGCACAGATGACCATAATTGTATGGACTGCCCTGGCATTTATCACCATCGGACTTTCCAAAATATTCTATGTTTTTCAGTCACCGGACAATATCCAGCAGATTCTGTAAGATTCATCCAACGATAACAATATAAAAGCAGGAAACGCGTGCGACAAACGGGTTTCCTGCTTTTGCAATTATAGTCTTAGCCTATTTATTAATGTGCCGGTGTACAGATTTCAACCAGGAAACCGTCTGTATCCCGTATATAAGCGACAATCTGTCCCCATGGTTTTTGTTTGGGCTCCATGACAACAACCGCTCCGGCCTTTTTAGCCTGCTCGGTTACTTCCGCTACCTGATCTGTAACAAAACCCAATTCTATCGCAAAAGGTTTGTTCTCCGGGCTGCTTTCAATAAAACCGTCCGGCAGGTTCGTAGCCGCCAATCCTTTTGAAGCAAAAGAAATTGTGGTGGCACCGGTATTTAATTCGCCATAATCGTTTTCCGGTGTTATAAATTTTCGTTCAAAACCAAAAGCGTTTTCATAAAAGCTGATGGCTTTGGTGACATCAGCGACGTATAGAATTGTATATCCGAATTTTACCATTGTTTTCTTTTTTTGAATGTATGATTGCTTACTGTTGTGTTTTATGTTCCAGTGCGCCGAACATTTTGTTGAATACCGGCGTTTTCAGTCCGTATTTTTCTCCTTCCCGAACAACATAACCGGTGAGTGACTGTAGTTCGTTATGTGCCTTTTTATTCAGAAAATCAGAATGCATGGACGATGTTGCTTCCGCTGGCATGGCATGCAATATTTTTAATGTTCTGTCGGTTATATCCTGAACAATGGCAATTTGTTTTGCCAGAGCAATCTGTTTTACTTCATTGACTAAATCGGTAAAAGCCTGTACCTTTTCAGGATCGGACACTATAGCTCCGATATTGCAGTCAAAATAGGTTGTGGCCGTGGCAATAGCGGCAATAAAAATAAATTTCTCCCAGATAACCGTAGCAATATTAACCGATAATTTGGCTTCTATACCCGCCTGTATAAAAAGGCTTTCCAATTGCCGTAATTGTTCGTTTTCGAAATGATCCAATCCGAAAAACAGTTTTTCAATATTCCCCAGGTTCTCTACTTTTCCGGCTTCTGTTAAGCGGGAAACAATATAGGCACAGCCATCCAAAACCATATTTTCCGGAAAAACACTTTTAATACGCTCCCGGCTGTCTACACCGTTAAGAAAAGGTACGATAACGGTTTTACTGTCAATACAGGGTTTTAACTGAACAACAGCCTGCTCCAAATCATAGCTTTTAGTGGTAACGATAACAAAATCTGCGATACCGATCTCGGAAGCATCATCTGTTGCCAATGCCGGCATTGCTACAAACTGATCCGCTCCTTTTACGACTTTCAGGCCATCCTTCTTTATCGCTTTTAAATGTTCGCCACGGGCTAAAAAACAAACCGATACGGCATCATCCTTATCAAAATGTTTTGCTAAAAGTCCACCGAAATATCCGCCAACGCCTCCGATTCCGGCAACTACTATTCTGGTTTTATTCATATTTAGTATTTATAAAAAATTGTAAATCAATATCATAAACCCTCTCATACCGGGATATACAACACATCATTGTGAATTCCGAAGTTATGAAAATTATTTATTCCGTACAGTCAATTCCTTTTCTTAAACCGCATTTCGTTTTAAAATACAGGCTATATTTACACTATTAGAATCTGTTTATAAAATAGTACCCCTGATTTTGCAAAACATGTGTTTTGCAGAAATTACTGTTCTTCACGAAGAGGAGCATAATTTTTCCATGTCTAATTTTATAAACAATGATTATGAAACCAATCAAAATAGCCGTACTTGGCGGAACCGGTAAAGCCGGAAAATTTCTTGTAACCACCTTACTAAACAGCGGTTTTGAGATCAGACTGCTGATCCGGAATCCGGAACACCTGCCTTTCGAAAATCCATTAATGGACGTGATTACCGGCAATGCCAATTCCTATCAGGATATCAAATCGCTATTGACGGGCTGTGATGCCATCATCAGTACGCTCGGTTTAGGAATACCCAACAGTGAAACGTCCATATTCAGTACCGCCACAACAAATATATTAGCGGCCATGCAAGAGTTAGAAATCAACCGGTATATCGTTATTACCGGTTTAAATGTAGCTACACCCCGGGACAGCAAAAATCCGGCGGTGCAGGCAGCTACCAACTGGATGAAAACGCATTACCCGGAAACGACTGCCGATAAACAGCAAGAGTATGCCATATTATCGCAAAGCGAGGCCGACTGGACTTTGGTCAGGCTTCCGTTAATTGAACTGACCGATGCGATTACCAAAACCAGGGTCAGTACACAGGATTGTTCCGGGAATATGATCGGTGCAAAAAACCTGGCCCTTTTTCTTATTGCCCAATTAACCGATACCCAATATCATAGGAAAGCTCCTTTTATTGCAAACGTCTGATCGAAGCAGCGGGTTTTTAAGCCCGCTGTTTTTTTATCTTAACGGACAAATTGCCGTAAAGCGATCCGGTTTCCTTCACTGTCTTCAAATTCGGCTACAAAGCCCCATTCTCCGTTGGAGGTTTTCGGAAAAAGGATTTTCCCGCCGTTTTGCACTGCAAGTGCCAATGTTTCGGCTATGTCTGCTGTTCGGAAATACAGCAAGCAACCGTCTGTCGTGGGTTTATAGATTTCTCCTTTTGCCAGTCCGCCCGAAATGCCGGAACCGTTTTCTTTTATCGGGAAAAAAGCCATTTCATTGCCGTCAATTATATCCTTTTCAAATTCAAAAGCAAAGACGGCCTGATAAAATGTTATGGCCCGGTCTACATCCGTTACCGGAATTTCAAAATAGACCACCGGGTTGTGGGGGGTGTTCATGAGGTTAGATATTAGAAGTTTGATATAGGATATTAGATATATGAGGTTTGAAGTTTGAGGTTAGATTTTTGATTGTGTGAATGCGTCCGTAACTCAATTTGTCCTATTCAAATATACTAAAAACAATGCTGTTGTTCCGGTTATTGGTATGAGGTATCCCACAAAAAAATAGCGAACCCTTTATAATGGTTCGCTATTGAAATAGTTTGTATTCAAATTCCGGTTGGTTACTATTTCATTCTTTTTTTCGTATCGTCCTCTTCCTTGTTTATTTTTCGGGCGGCATTGCTCTGATCTCCGAAATTATACGTAAATGAAACGTTTAGAATACGGCTGTCGAGATTGATATTCTCTTTCATGTCGATATTGTTAAACTGCATGGTTCTGTAGAAACGTCGGCTTTTAAAGATATCGTTTACCGCTACTTTCACTGTTGCCTTGTTGTCCAGTATCTTTTTTTGCAATCCTGTGGATACCACAAAAAAGTCTTTTCGTTCGAAAGTGCTGTAAATGGATCTGGAGTTGTACTGGAAACTGAATTCGGCCGATAATCCCTGTTTAAATTTCATACTGTGCTGGGAATTGACGGTATAGCTCCAGATGCCCGTGGCTACAGCCGTTTCGTTTTGCTCACCGCTGAATTCATTTTTATAGACATTCACAAAGGTGTTCGCATCCCACCAACGGCTTATTTTTACAGCAGACGTAAGGCTGAATCCGTAATTCTTTCTTTTGCTCAGGTTTTCCGAACGCAGTATGGTGGTATTGCTATTGTCTATCTGCGTAATCGCATCAACAATCACATCATCGGTACTGCTGTAGAAAAAGTTAATCATGTGCTTGCTCAAAAAGGAATAACCACCTTCCACAGAATGGGTCAGCTCCGGCTGCAGGTATGGATTTCCTTCATAGAAAATAAATGCATCCCTGAAAAAACGGAACGGGTTCAGGTCGTAATAATCCGGACGGTCAATCCTTCTGCTGTATGACAGTTGTACGGCATGACGCTCGCCGATGTTTTTCTTTAGGAACAGGCTCGGGAACAGCTGTACATAATCTCTTTTAACAACGGAGTTCAGCGTTACCTGGTTTCCTTCCGCATGTGTATATTCCGCTCTCAGCCCTGCCTGAACTTCCATAAAGCGGAAACTTTGCTTGTAATTGACATAACCGGCATGGATCTGCTCTTTATAAATAAAATGGTTGGTCGTTCCTTTGTCAATCGTCCAGTTACCGGCCGCAATTGTATCGTATTGCACATCGTTGTCCGATTTTACAAAACTGCTCTTCCATCCGCCTTCAAAGCTTAATTTTTCTTTGACGCGATAAATATAATCGGCTTTGGCTACAAAAATAGTAGTCGACGAAGGGGTCATTCCCCTGCGGGTCGACAGATAAGCATTCTGGCTGGCTGTAGGATTGAATTGGGTTTCCAGAAGCGCATTGTCCCGGAAACGGGAATGGGTGTAATCCAGATCGGCACTGATTTCCTGCTTGCCCTGGTTGAATTTATGTAAAAAACTTCCGTTATAACTCAGGCTGTTCCATTTGGAATGGTTGTGATTGTTTGTCAGCGCATCGGAAAGCAACTCGCTGGCTGCTGATCGTACTTTATTTTCGGACATACTGTTGCTGGTATAGCTTCCCACATCGCCCGTAAGGCTAAAACCGATAAAGGTATTTTCGGAAAGATCATACTCTACCCCGGCTTTAAAGTTGTTGGTTTTTAAAGGTTCGTCGGTCACACTGTACTGATTCGAGATTTTGTCGAGCTGCTGACGGTTCCCGTCGGTATAAAATTTTCGTTCGAAAGTGAATGTTTCGCTTTCCCCGCGGTAATACTGGTCGTAGCTACCATAAAAATTGTATTTACTGGCTTTATAATTCAGGTTTAATCCGCTGCCAAACCGGTTTTTACGTCCCCTGCCGTAATTGCCGTTTACCGATCCGTTAAATCCGGATTTGTTGTTTTTCTTTAGTTTGATATTAATGACTCCGGCATTTCCGGCTGCATCATATTTGGCAGAAGGATTGGTAATCACCTCAATCGTTCCTACCGAAGAAGAAGCCGTTCCTTTTAGCAGATTGGTCAGCTGCTGCTGGGATAAATATGTTTTCTTATCATTAATCATGATCGTCACTCCCTGCTTTCCTCTCAGGCTGATGTTTCCGTCATTATCCACTATAACTCCCGGTGCTTTTTCGAGTAGTTCCAAAGCCGTATTCCCTTCTGATAAGGCACTGTTTTCAATGTTCATCACAATCTTATCCGATTGCAGCTGTATCAAAGGTTTCTTTACCGTGGCTTCTACCACGACTTCATTGAGCAGTGTTTTATCTTCCTTTAATACTATGGCGGCTATTGTTTTATTCCGGTCACCGGAATGGATCGTGATGCGTTCCGATCCGGAAGTGCTGTAACCGATAAAGCTTGCCGTTACGATATAATCGCCGGGTGCCACTGCCGCAAAAGTATAGTTACCGTTTGTATCGGTAATCGTACTGCTAATTATTTTCCGGGTATCACTATCCAGTAGTGCTACCGTGACAAATTCAAGGGGAAGGTTATTGTTAAGGACATTTCCGTTTAGTTCGGTATTGGAAGTATTCTGGGCGGTAACCTGATACTGGATGAGCAATATCAGCAGAAGGGTAAAAATTTGTTTCACGATATAGGCTTTATATAATCGGGAGCAAAAATACACCTATTTAGACTAAATAAAAATAATATCAGCGTTAAAGTTTCGGTTAAACCTTTTAAAGCATTGGCAGTCTAATGTACTATAAAGCGATAGTTTTAGATTTCTTAACAGCCACTATTTTCTATAAGCTATATAAGGATCTGATTTTTAATCCCAAATCAACGCTCGTTATGACAAAAAAAATTATTTCTCTATTTTTTCTTGTCATTTTAATCCTGATATCCGGATTTCACAATGACAAAGGTATCTGAAATTATTCCGGAAATGCTATAGCTGCTAATTGCAGTCATGTACCGTTTAATTTCAACAGGAAGTATTGTTTTACAACACTTTAATTACTAATTGATCCATAAAAAAACACGTTACCGGATTTTATCCGGTAACGTGTTTTTTTAATTCAAAATGTCTTTTTAATTCATATTCTGGCGGATTGCCAAGGTATTGTTATCAGGATCCGAAAAGAAAGCGAAGCGGTCAATATAACCTTTGTCGGAAGTATTTTCAACAATATCACTAACGTCAACACCTTCCGAAAGCAAATATTGGCGAACCGAATCAATGTCTTTTACGATAAAAGTAGGTGCGGTTCCGGTATCTTCCGGCTGCAGCGGTTCGTCAATATCCTTATACAATCCCAAAGCAACTTTGTGTTCCATTCCTTCGTTTGTGAGCTGTATATAGGAATCTTTTTCATAGGTACCGCCTTTGTTAATGGTGTAGTCCGGTACCACTTTAAAACCTAATTTTTCGGTATAAAACTTTTGCGCTACCGGTACGTTGCTTACCGATAATTTAATGACCACCTGGTTGGTCTGAATCATGTCTGTGAAGTCCATAATGGTAAATTTAACTGGTTATTGGTATTTGTTCCATAATTGCCGGTTCCGTTTTACCGGATGCCTGTTCTCCGAAAATTGCGTTCAGAATAATCGGGCACACTTCTGTTGCGTTTATTTTTTGGGCAGTATCCAGCGGACTTATCAGCAATGGTTTATCGGTATCTTCAACGGCTATTCTTCCGTGTGATCCTTTTACAAGACCGGCATCCAGTGCAATAACATCCATCAGGGTGCGGAAACCTAATTTTTTACGCAGCAGTTTCAGGGCAATTCTGGGCAGCATCATTTTTTTATGCGGATCCAGAAACATTTCCACGGGATCATAGCCCGGTTTTTTATGAATATCGACCGTCCGGGCAAAATCCGGAGCCCTGTTATCATCTTTCCAGTAATAATAGGTAAACCAGCTGTTTTTATCGGCTATACAGATCAATTCTCCGGCGCGTTCGTGGTTAATGTTATACTCTTTTTTGCCGGCTTCGTCCAGAACAAGTTCGATACCGGGAACCTGTTCCAGTATGGTTTTGACTACATTAATCTTTTCGGGATTGCGCACATACACATGGGCGATCTGGTGATCGGCAAGGGCAAATGCCAATGACTGACCGGCATCCAGCAGCTCCAGTCCTCTTTCTTCCCGTATGGTAATATAGCCGCTGTCGCGTAATATCCTGTTAATATGGATCGGGTGGTTTACCGGTGTGATCCCGTATTCCGAAACCACTATAGGGGTTACTCCCCTGGCTTCAAAGAAACCGATCAGGTCTTCACAAACGGCATCAATTTCTTTTAAATCCTTTTGTATTTCCGGTGAACCGGGCGCAAACTTCTGACAGCAGTAATCCAGATGCGGCAGGTAAACAAGCATAAGGGTCGGATTTTGCCATTGGTGTACCAGTTTAGAAGCATCGGCGATCCACTTACTGGATTTTATGGTTGTTTTTGGTCCCCAGAAATCAAATAAGGGAAATGTTCCCAGTTCCTGCTGTAACTGATCCCTGAGATAGGCCGGCTGACTGTAGCAATCGGGTTTCTTCTGCCCGTCGGCCCAATACTGCGGTCGCGGTGTAACCGAAAAGTCCGCTCCGGAATACATATTGTACCACCAGAACATGTTCGCACAGGTAAATTCCGGATTCAGGGCTTTTGCCATGTCCCAGATTTTAGGAGCCTGTACCAGTTTGTTGGACTGTTTCCATAATTTCACTTCGGCTTCATCCCTAAAGTACCAGCCGTTCCCCACGATACCGTGTCCGGCAGGGTGCTTACCGGTCAGATACGTTGCCTGAACCGTACAGGTGAGCGCCGGAAAAACGGGCTCAATCGTGCTGAGCTGTCCTTTTTTGCTTAGCCATTTACTCAGAAAAAGGTCCTTATCCTTTAATAACCCGGAAGTGAGTCCTACTATGTTTATGACTGCTGTTTGCTGCATATTTAATTCCTTTAACGGGTGGTTTTTGGTTTTCTTTTTTGTGTTCAATACAGTGCAGAACCCACGCTAATTCACGTTGAATAGCGTCTGTTAGATCCATCTGAAGCTGTGAGGGCAAAACATCCCAGGTATAGGTTTCCACTTCCAGATGTGCGGTATACGGCTGTTTCGTCCATATTTCCAGAGCGGTAACAATATCTTCCTGGGTGGAATACAGTCCCTGATAATCCGGCAGGAATATGGGTACGTGAAAATGGGTACGCAATTCTTCCGGATCATGCTGCTGCATCGCCTCGATTCCCTGTTGTAAATCGGGGTATTTTAACAACGCGCCCGATTTTGTTCTGAGTACCGCCTGATGCAGGTAAACCGGCTCGTTGAACTGGTTTAAACGCCGGCACAATTCTGCTGTTGTCACCTCATCCGTAACCGGACAGCGCAAGGCAGCACTGATTTGCAGCTTGCCGATTTTTATCCGGCTGTCCGCCATTTTCTGAATCACCGTTTCCGGTTTTTCAAAAGCTACCGCAAAATGGCAGACATCATAACAAAGCTGCAGGTGTTCCCGGATGTAATGCCGGGCTTCCGCTCCGGTACATTTCAGTTGTCTGATCAGGGCAATCACACCGTCTTTTAAAAGATAATTCTGGAAAAAATCAATAAAATCATCGGTATTTTCCAGCAATCCATCCGGTTCCGGTTCTATATCGAGGTGCATTTTCTTTCCGGTCCACTTGTTTAGCTGCACCAGGTGAAGTACTACCGCAACCAGATGCTCACAGCTTTTCTTTTTGGCAAGGTCACGATCCTCCTCAATGGCATACCAGTATTTATAAGATAGCGGCGAGGTGGAAATACCGCCTTCCATGCCTTTGGGCAGCAATTGTGCCAGCAAGTCAAACAGCATGCAGGTATAGTTCACTCTTTCATGGCTTAGCCAGTCCGGAGCATGAACCTGATCTTTTACCTGCTGTCCGTGGAAATTACCATACGGAAAGCCGTTAATGGTAAAAACATAGGTTTTATTTTCGTCCAGCCAGTTTTTAAAGGCGCTGCAATTTTCTGCCTGCGACAAAGTCACCGCACTTTCGTAGGAAAGTCGTAATCCGATACCAAAATCGGTTTCGGGAGCCATTTTTTCCTTTACTGCCAGCGTGTATTGTTTTAAGCTGGCAAACACTTCTTCCCAGGATTCTCCCGGGTGAATGTTAGTGCAATAGCTCAAATGAGCTTCATTCCTGATTTTCATTCCTATTCCTGAATTAAAACATTCGATTTTGCTAAATACTGAACAGCCTCCGAAAGAATATTTTTGTTCAGGTGGTGTACTTCCTCCCCTGTCCCGATATTTCTTAACAGCATGACTGTGAGTTCTCCTCCCAGATGTTCTCTGAATTCTTCCAATCCTTTTACTAATGCCGGATTGATCTCCATAGTGGTTTCCTGCAATAGCAGCGGATGAAAAATCTCAAATCCCAATGTGGTTAAAACGTTTAAAATGCGCTGTAAATCGGTACCATCCAGACGTCCTGACAGTCGGGAATATACCGCGTCCATTGCTACTCCTACCGCTACCGCTTCTCCGTGCAGTACCTGGTAACCGGAAAGGTATTCCAGTTTGTGAGCCGCCCAGTGCCCGAAATCAAGCGGACGTGAGGATCCTTTTTCGAAAGGGTCACCGGCCGTTCCGATATGTTCCAGGTGCAATTGGGCACAACGGAAAATCAGCTGCTCCATTATTTCCATATTGCGGTCATTCAGTGCCCTACTGTTTTCGGTTATCCAGTTAAAAAAAACAGCGTCTTTTATCAGGGCAACTTTTATGGCTTCGGCTATACCGGAACGCCAGTTTCTTTCATCGAGCGTTTCCAGAAAAACGGAATCATTGATCACCGCATAGGGCGGAGAAAAAGTACCTAAAAAGTTTTTCTTTCCAAAGTAGTTCACGCTGGTTTTTACTCCAACGCCCGAATCGTTCTGTGACAGAACCGTTGTAGGAATACGGATTAAACGGATACCGCGATGGGCAATTGCAGCAGCATAGCCGGCAGCGTCAAGTACTGCACCGCCGCCAACAACAATTAAATAGGAATGGCGATCCACCTGGTTGTTGTGGATCAGCTGTAATATTTCTTCGGTGGCACGGGTATCGTTTTTAATACTTTCGCCGCCTTTCACGATCAAAATACTGCTTTCCACAGTATCCATCTGAAAGTATCCGGCAATATCGTTAATGATTCCCGGATGGTAAACGGCGATATCTCTTTCGATAACCACCACTATTTTGGCGTTATCGTTGTTGATGATATTTTTTAGTGCTGTGTTCGTTTCGTTAAAAACATTTCGGGTAAAAACAACCTTATAGCTATAATCAACCTGAAAGTGCTGTTGAATGGTTTGGGCTTTATACATGGGTTATAATATTTGGGTTAAAAATCAGGTTACGGCAAATTTCTTCGCTAAAACAACCGAAAAAGGCAATAAAATCAATACCGGAACGGCGTAGTTCCAATTGGCAAAGCCGGCGATATAACACGCATTTAAAAGTATGAGCGAAAGCACTCCCGTTTTTACGGCTCTTTTAATCCAATTCGACTCGTTATAGCGGTAAGCTTTGTATTTTGCTAAAAAGTTCACCCCATACCAAAGGATTAAAAACGGTGCGGTTACCGCCAGGTTAAGGTCGCTGTAACGGCTGATCCCTATAAACAGCAGGACCACAACAGCATCCAGCAGCATGGCCATCAGTATCGCTGTTTTGTTGTTTCCGCTAACTTCTTTCCGGGCTGTCAGGGTTATGGCTGCAATGAATATAATCGGTATGATAATGATATACCAATCCCGGAACATCGTCCCGGGAAGTATGCTCATTCCCAGCAGCAGGTTAGCCCCGCGGCAAAGCCCCATATTCAGGGGACCGAAAAACTGGTAGTGTTTGGCTATTTTATTATAGGTGAGTGCCAATAGTGTTATGATCAGGGCCAGCAGTCCGCTTAAAAGGGAAACCATTATAGCCGCAGCGATACCGATTGTGAAAAGCAGCACGCCAAATTGTATGGCTTCTTCATAGGCTACTTTTCCGCTGGGCAAGATGCGTTCCGGGCGTTTTTTGCAGTCCTCTTTCAAATCAAAAATATCATTAAAAACGATTCCGCCTCCGTAGAGTCCTATAGTGGACAACGTCAGCAGACCAATATTTCCCAGTGCTGCCGCGTTCCAATCGGTACTTACAAAAAAACCGGAAATCGCCACACCACCCAGTATATCCGAAATGGCAGTAACAATATTAGCCGGACGCATCAGTGTTAAATAGTACTGTATTTTCATCTTGTATCGGGTATTGGCACAGGTGATTAATTGTCAATAATATTGGAATAGGAGATCACTTTGGCTTCCTGTCCGCGCAATATTCCGCTTCCGTCAAAAAGGGCTGCCTGTTCCACAGTCATTTCTTTTTTCCAGTCTTCTTCTTTCATCTGCCCGCTTTGCGAATAGGCCGTTAAAGCATTTTTATAGCAGGTAAGGTGTACATCTTCTTTGGCAATCCCGCGTTCAAGCATTAAAGCGGCCGTTTTCGGAACCGATAGCGGATCACTCACGCCCCAGTCTGCCGAGCTGTCCACAATGATTCTTTCCGAGCCATATTGTTTTACGATTTCCACCATTCGTTCATTTCCCATTTTTGTGTTGGGATAAATGGTAAAAGCGGTCCAGTATCCTCTGTCCAGTACATGTTTTACCGTTTCTTCGTTGTTGTGGTCAATAACGACCATGTGTGGTGGTATTCCGTGTTCTTCCAGTACATCCATACTGCGGATGGTTCCGTTTATTTTATCCCGGTGCGGCGTGTGTACCATGACCGGTAAATTGAATTGTAAGGCAATTTCAATCTGCTGTCTGAAATATTTATCTTCTGCCGGAGTCTGATCGTCATAACCAATTTCGCCTATGGCTACTACGCCTTCTTTTCCGGCAAACAGCGGCAGCAATTCCATAACCTGCTCTGCCAGCGCTTCATTATTGGCTTCTTTGGAGTTCAGTCCCATCGTGCAATAATGTTTGATGCCAAACTGGGAAGCACGGAATCGTTCCCATCCGATAAGGGTACTGAAATAATCTTTAAAAGAGCCTGCTTCAGTTCTGGGTTGTCCCAGCCAGAAAGCCGGTTCAATAACAGCTACTATACCAGCTGCGCGCATGGCCTGGTAATCGTCCGTTGTGCGGGATACCATGTGAATATGTGGGTCTATAAAATACATCGTTGTTTGTTTTAGTTATTAATAATTGTGTTTAGGTCTGTGTTGTCTGAATCAGGTAGGCCGCTCCGATCTCGTTCCAGGATTTGCAGGATCCTTTTAAGGCTTTTATAGCTGCTTCCTGTTCTAAAAATGTTCCGGTTTCGATCATTTTGTTCAGATCGGCAGCTATTTCGTCATTGACAAAGCCGGTGATTCCTCTCCATATTTCCGGTGAAACGGTTCTTCCTGCCGACCAGCGTTCCTGGATATAACCGTGCAATATCAGTGCTAATCTTTCATTGGCACGCTGATCCAGTCCGTATATTTTGAACAGTGGTCTTCCGGTAAAAACAGCCTTTAGTACCAGCTGGTTCCAGGCATCTTCCGACAAATACAGATAGGCATACGGATTGTGCAGGGCAATGGCTTCAAAGACATCCGTCATATTGGTCCGGATTCCTTCCTGCATGCGCAAAACAAAATCGTCTGCGTTTTCCAGGAAGTACAAACCTTTATACAGGATGACCAGTTCTTTGATGTCTGCGGTTTCAAATAGTTTTTTTAAGATTGCTTCATTCTGATCTGGCGGAAGTTTCAGCATCAACACGATTCGGCATAGCTGCTGTATGTTCCATCCGGATTGTGAAAATCCGGGATATAATTTTTCCAGTCCGCTCACTGTTTCCGGGCTGAATTGGGGTGTTCCTGCTGTAATGAATCTGGGAATCAAACTAAATAAAGGAATGAACTGGTGTGCCAGTTCATTCCCGTTCTTTGCAATTATATTTGTAGTAAACCAGTTCCATTCGGCTTCAGGCAGGTTAGCCATTAAGGTTTCCTGCAACAGTTGCTGCGCGGTAATTTCTGCTGTTTTATACATTTTATGTATGGGTCATTTGGTTAAACATTTACACGGTTTCCATCAGCTTGGCCTTTTCGGTAAGGCTCAGGCTGTCGTCGGTAACATATTCATAGCTTGGTCCGGCTACAAATCCCGGGTTATTCGGATCCGGTGTCTGTAACAGTTTTAATGCATACAGTCGTAAGGAATACATTAATCCCATAGCAGCATCAATCTTGTCCGGTTCTCCGTTAAA
The DNA here is from genome assembly GCF_001898245.1 of Flavobacterium sp. 40-81. Lineage (NCBI taxonomy): Bacteria > Pseudomonadati > Bacteroidota > Flavobacteriia > Flavobacteriales > Flavobacteriaceae > Flavobacterium > Flavobacterium sp. 40-81. Next base: position 72,078 of record NZ_MKTM01000020.1, on the reverse strand, counting down.
AGTGATGTGCAGGCTGTTCAGCAGGTTTGTATAGGTATAGTTAAAGAACTTACTGTTTGTATAGGCCACGGTATTTACCGGATAATCGTTCATTTTCGGATTCATGGTCATGTTCGGGATTAATGCGGTATTGTAAGGTATCGGTGCCCCGGAATACGAATATTTTGGCTCGCCCGCCGGGTCCGGATTCTGAACCAGTCTTTTACCTTTATAAATCTCTTCAAAACGATAGTAGTGTGCCGGTTCTTCCGGTTCGCCGGTACCAAGATCACTTTCTTTAACAAAAGGATCGGTACTGGTTCCTTCTCCCTGATCGACTATCAGGTCAATGCCTCTGAATGCCGATTCTTTGTTGGTAATCGGGAATAATTCCTGGGCCGGGAACCATTTTTCATTGGTCATCTGATAGGACGGATCACCGGTGAAGATGGTCTTCCCTACAGCATTAGCCGCTGTTTCCAGGATATCAATCTGACCTTTTATTTTTTCATAGAACTTCCCGATCGTAATTTTCTCGGCATCGGCTCTCATTAATTCGATAGGGATAATCGTTTCCGGTTCCTCGATCATCATAAAAACCTTTTTAATAAGTTTTTTGGAAAATTTAGCGATCGGAACTATCAGCCCGGTTTCCACACCTCCCGGAAGCGGTCCCGGATAGGTCGGGATAAAACCCGGTTTGTTGATAACCGGGTTTCCGCCTATAGCATTCAATACATTACAGGCGATAGACATGTGCAGCATTTCTTCTTTGACCACAGATCCGATCAGGTTACTGATCTCATCATTACCGGTATTATACAGCGTAAACATTGCTGTTAAATACGGTGGAATGGTCGCGTGTTCCAGTTCGATTGCCGTTTGCAGTGCCCCTCTAAGGTCCTGTATGGTTTCCAGTTTTATATTTTTAAGATAAATCATTTGTTTTTGTTTTTGTAGGTTGGTATGGTTTAGTTGTTTTCCGCAATAGTTGCCATGGCTTCCGGCGCTCCTGCTTTGTTTTTCGATAGTATTCCGTCCAGGTAGTTCAATATCATTTTTTGTTTGTCTCTGGAAAGGTCACGGGTAACCGGCATGTGGTTCGGATCTTCTTTCGGTAAGGCAAACACAAAACGTAATATCTGAGCATTGTTGTCGACCACTTCTTTGTTCGCCAGGTTAAAGACTCCTTTTGACATTAGCGGATATAAGTTGGCATACTGCTGCATAACCGGCTGTACGTCTTTATCCCAATCCGGATTTTTAATTACTTCCGGAGGCAGGCTGTCAAAAACCAGGATACTGATAAAATTAGTCGGATCAATTCCGGATAAGGTTAACGGCAGTACAACAGGATTTCCGCTGGCATCCACTGTAAAACTGAAATCGGCTGTTGGCTGTCTGTTCAGATAATACCATAAGGCATATACCTGTCCGTCAATAAATCCTCTCGGGTTTTTAGGATCTGAAGCTTTTACATTCAGAACGGCTTTACCTGAGTAATCGGTTACAACATTGGATTCAAATTGCAGGATATTAGGTGTTGCCGTTGCCGGTGTTCCGTCTCCCTGTCCCATGATATTGATCAGGCTTTCCTGGAACTGGCAAATCACGGCCTGATCGGCTAAAGGTTTCCCCAGATAGGTTGCATAGAAATCGATGTCTCTATCCTCATCGGCATTCATACGGAAAACAAACTGGTCGGCACGGACATAATGAGTGGTTTCATTGATTAACGGCTGCAGGCTTCCGTCCGGTAGCAGGTTTGCTATTGTTAACGGGAATTCCTGGGCTAAATGTATCAGTTCTTCGTTCAGTCTTAACGTTACCAGTCCTCCTCTTTTCTCATACCAGTTTTTTGCTTTATATTTAAGGGGACCCAGCAGTACATAATCCTGATCGCCTCTGTTTACTGCCAACACCAGGTTACGGTCTTCGGAAATCATCCCGTTTGCTCCGGATGTTTTTAAACAGTTTCCTAAATCCAGTATGATCTGTTGTGTCGCTTCCTGAACCAAAGCAGTAGCCACATATAGTCCTACTGTATTTGACGGCAGGTAGCTTCCTCCCATACAAACCATGTCCGGAATGAACTGACGACCCATGACAAAATGTTTCGGTTCTGATACTTTAGACGGCCCGATACTTCCGACAATTCTTCCGATAGTAAATTGCGCAGAACATTTTTGCTGGTCAAACATGTCTACGGTAAATTTCATGGACAACTGCTCCGGACTTACCGCTCTTAATTCGTTCAGATAACGGGATTTGATCGTATTATCCGACCAGTTCAGATTATTGATAACCGACTGGTATGCTGCCGATGCCCCGCCGGAACCTTTTTGAGTAGTCGATCTGATCCACCAGATGTCGTTAAATCCAACCGGTTCAAAATCGCCTTTAACAAAGTTGGTTTCCCCCTGTCCGATTCTGACAATCATTCCCCAGATCTGGGAAACGGACTGCTGCTGCGGATCCAGATCCACAATCTTACCGGCCACACGGCTGTTTGCATCAATAATGCTCATTCCTATAACAGGATCGATATTCGGATCATGCGTAGTGGTTCCGTCCTGATAGGTCACACTGGTAATAATGCAGTCTATTAAACGCCAGTTACCGGTTCCATCCGGGTTCCACCAGCCATTTGTCCCGCTGGGTCCATACTGCTGGTAACTCGGTTGAAAAGTTTCGTTGTTGTAATGATTTACATCATTGTTAACGGTGGAAGGATCTGCCTGAAACTTCCCCGCAAAAGTTAATCTTGGTGAATTTAAATAAGCCATTTTATGATAGGTTAAGTTATTGCTATTCCAAAATATCGAGCCCAAAAAACAAATCGCCCTAACCTTAAAATTGACTATTCTTCAATATTAGAATACATTATTTATAATTATTCTAAATAAAATCAATAAATCCGTTAAAAATCTGCTTTATTACAATATTTCAATCGTTTAAAGTTCAGCAATTGAATCGCGTATTATCCAAGTATAAATACCCCTTTTACAAACACCGTAATTCTACCTGACCGGTATTTCAAACCAAAAAAGCTCAGTATCAAAAAGTTACAGATCATAATGCCGTAAACCTTCAAAACAGTAGTAATAACAGACAGTCAAGTGTGAGGCTCTATTTTTTTTTTCACGTTATCCTCCCCAATCGTTTCCGTTTCGAATACAGGTTTACAGCCTTTTTTTATTGAAAGTCAATCTATTAACACTAAAAAATAATCGCAAAATGAACCATTTTAATTTTACAATTGTTTATTTTTATCTAAAGAAATATCACATTTTGTATATTTTACTACTATTCACCCAAATCTTAACATCATGATAAAAAAATTACTTCCTGCATTAGTCGTGGTCGCCACAGCCTTTTTATCCGGCTGCCAGCATGATGACGGTAACGAAATTTATTCTCACGATTCCATGTTTTTTATTGATTACCGGCACTTAGGCGGCGGAAAAGACGGAATGGCTGTAATTGAGCTTGATCCGGAATCGGCTGACTTCGGGCATATCAGCAGTAAACTGGAATTGGGCGAAGGCGTATTACCGCATCATATCTATTATGATTATTTTGAGCAACGGCTTTATACAACGGCTTTGGGCGGCAGTTATCTTTACCAGATCAAAACCGTTGAAGATGCCAACGGGCTTCCGACGCTGGTGAGTGCCAATCCTATAGATACCAAAGGAAATACAGTGGGTGAAGATATTTTCTTTACCAGTGACGGGCGGTATTTTGTGACCTTTATGGGTGGCGACGGAACGCCCAAAGGCGGCAGCGTTGGTGTTTTTAATGCCTATACCAATAAACATATCCGGACTATCTCCGGTTCTATAAATGACAATCCCAACAAGTTTATTATGTATCCGCACGGTATTTCCGTTAGTGAGGAAAAAGGGTTGATGATGGTTACCTCAACAATCCATCCGGATTTAACAACCGGCGTGGGGAATACCTGTACGCTGATCGATCTGAATACCTACCAGATGATCGAAACCTATACGGTAGCCGACAGTCCTTCCGATTTATCAAGTCCGGTAGAAGTGCTGCTGCTGCGTGGCCAGTTCCCGAAATTTGCTTTGGCAACAACCATGCTGGGCGGTGATATCTGGATGGCACCTTATAATCCCGTTACCCGAAAATATGATGCGTTTACGAAGGCTTTCGACGGTTCTTCGCAGGGTTTGGGATGGGCTTTGGAAATGTATATGGATAATAACAAACACTTGTATGTGAGTTTCGGACTGCCCGGAAAAGTACTGGTATTCGATATCAGTAATTTACCACAGTTAACGCTTTTAAAAACGCTTAATGCCGATAAAGGTGCGCATCACATGGCTTTCTTTAAAACGAAATCGGGAAAAGAGGTTGTGGCCATACAAAACAATTTACTGAATCTTCCGAACCTGAATTCCGGTACGATCACTGTTGTTGACATTCAAACCGGACAGACTTTAGGAACAGTCGATTTACCTGCACGTTACGGCATACTGCCGGAATCTATTGAAGGTACCGGCGGACCGAGTAATTATTTACATCATTAAAAGAAAACCTGTCATGATTAATGACAGGTTTTTCTCTTTTGCACTTGTGGTATTTATTCTCCCAATTCCAATTGGTTCTTCACTAAATTAAAATATCCTGCCCTGTTGCTCACCAGGTCCTGATGGATTCCCTGTTCTACGATCTGGCCTTCTTTAAGGACGATAATATTATCGGCATTCTTTACCGTACTTAAACGGTGTGCAATGATCACGACTGTTTTTCCTTTAAAGAATTCCTGCAGGTTGTCGTGGATCTTTTTTTCGTTATCGGCATCCAAAGCACTGGTTGCTTCATCAAAGAAAATATAATGAGGGTTCTTGTACACCGCTCTGGCGATCAGGATTCGCTGTTTTTGCCCGCCGCTTAATTCTATTCCGGCATTTCCTATTTTGGTATTAAAACCCATTGGCAGCTCTTCAATAAATTCCAAAATACAGGCAATTCCGGCTGCATTGATAAGCTTTTCTTCAACTATCGTTTCTTCTGCCAGGGCAATATTTTCAGCAATAGTTCCGCTAAAAATAGTTCCGTCCTGTAAAACAATCCCGCATTTTTTACGCCATTCATTCGAATAAACATTATTAATGTTCAGTTCATCCAGCGTTATCATTCCGTCTGAAACCGGGTAATAGGACAGTAATAGTTTCAGCAATGTGGTCTTACCGCTGCCGCTTGCCCCAACAATAGCCGTTACCGAGTTGTTGGGAATTTGCAAAGAGATATTGTCCAAGACAAACCTGTTAAAATTACCGGGATATTTAAACGATACATTTTCTAAGCTTATTTCCTGAAATATCCGGTGTTCGATATGTTCCTTATTCTGGTTATCCTCATCACTGTTATTGTAGATCTCTCCTATTCGTTTATTGGCAATATTGGCATCCTGGGCATCCCGTACAAAACTGACCAAACTCTGGACCGGATTGATCAACTGCCCGATAACATAGGTTATACTAAGCAGTGTTCCGAGTGTCATCTGGTTGTTAATAATAAAGATAGCACAGATGGCTATGGCTATTATTTCTTTCAGTTTGGACAGGAAGTTAACGCCTACTAACTGGTAGGTATTCAGAAACAGGGACCGCAATTCCAATCGGTTTATTTTTTGCTGTATGGTCAGTATTTTGGTGATAATCTTATTTTGGGCATCATTAATTTTTATTTCCGGCATATTCATGATGAATTCATAAATATTGTTGCTGTTTTCGGACTGTCCTAAAAACAGTGCATATTCCAGTACGGCTCTTTTCTTTAAAAAGAACAGTACCCAGATTACCGACAAAATGGAAAGTGAAAAATACATGCTGAAAATCCAAAAATTGAAATAGCATAATATGGCGCCAAACACAAGAATGTTCATGACGTTTAAAGCCAGCTCAATTCCTTTCCAGGTAATAAAATTCTGAATTTTATTCTGGTCATTGAGTCGTTGCAAGGTTTCCGTATTTAAACGGGTATCAAAAAAATGTATCGGTAACCGCATTAATTTACTAAGCAGGTCTTTTTTCAGACTGATACTCAGCTGGAAGTTGATTTTAGTCAGTATTAAATGACTTATAAAATCAGCTATAAAGCCCGAAACAAACAGTACCAGTTGTGCCAACAGTAAATAGTATACAACCGCTATTACCTTTGGGGTAATACCAGTGTCTATTATCCGCTGGAATATAAAGGGAATACAAAAGTTCGTTGCGAGACTGATCAGGATAAACAGTATTGATCCGATATACTTCGCTTTATTTTTAGCCAAAAAGGCCAATGCCGTTTTAAAAAACGGGGAAGCGGTAATGGATTTTTTTGTTTCTTTGGGAAAGCTGAAGGCTAAGAAATCATCTGAAGGTTCCAAAACGATACCGACTCCTTTTTCGTTATTGCCGCACCATTCCTTGATAAATGATTCGCTATCCAGTATGATCCTTCCATAAGCAGGGTCAGCCAGATGGTAATAGCGTTCCCCCTTGCGGATCTCAATTTTTTCCAAAACAATAAAGTGTTCCTGCCGCCAGTACAGAATAGAAGGCAATGGAATTTGTTCCAGTTCTGCCTGGGTTAGCTTTAAAGGTACCGATATCAGTCCGATTTTTTCAGAAGTTCTTATAATATCCTGAATGGAAACGCCAACCCGTGTAAATTCAAAGAGTCCTTTTATCTGTGATAATGTAACTTTCTTATCATAATAGCTCATAATCATGCACAGGCAGGCAGCACCGCAATCGGTACTTTCCAGCTGGTGGCTGAACTCTACTTTAGGCTTCCTGAAGATTTTCCCTAACAATGTCTTGTATTTTGGTGTTTACTACTTTGTTTTTCTCATTTTCATCGCCATAATATATACAGTAATCGTTTCCTTCTTCTCCGTGCTCCATAGCATGCTGCGAGCATCCTCCGTTACATAGCGGCATAATTTTACAGCTCAGACAAGGTTTATTCCTGAATTTGGCACTCATTCGCCTTTCAAGATAGTCATTTTCCCAGACCAATCCTCCTTCTTCATCAATATAACCGGCTCTGTTTACTGTTTCGAAGTCCCTGGCAGTACATTTAAAAATATCACCGTTATAATTAATGACCACGCTATTCCGCTTGTCTGCATAACAGGAATCGTACACATTGTTCGGAGAATATGTCCCTTTGGCATTAAAACCGTCATCCCGGATAGCTGCAAGATTCTTATCCAGCATCAGGTTCAGGTCATCCAGCTGGTCATTTTGCCACACCCTGTGAAAATCAAATATTAAATATTTTTCTTTAATATCATCTGCCACATCAGCGAAGTCCAGTGGTATTTTATTTGTATCTTCAAGATTATCATCGGTATAATTGATCCGGAGTGTCACAAAAAAGTGATTCTGAATAAGCAGTTTCACATTTTTAATGATTTCGAAATACGAGCCTTTTGTTTTACTGACATACCGTACTTTGTCATGTTCTTCCCGATAACCGTCCAATGTTATCTGTAAGCTGCATTTGATATCTTTAGAGTCAAAATAATCGATAAATTCCTGATTGATCAGATACCCGTTAGTTGTAAAGGCTATATTGCCTGCTTTATTGTTTATTTTACAGCTGATTAAAAAATGATCAATAACCGGGATTACATTTCTATTGAAGTACAGCAACGGTTCTCCACCAAAAAAAGAAAGCGTAAATTCTTCCAGTTCTTTTTTTGAAGCAGTATTGTCGATAAACTTCTGTATGCGCTGGATTTCTCCAACCTCCATTCTTGATTTTTTTATATGCGTTTCATAGCAATAATAGCATTTGAAATTACAGTTCATCGTTGGGTTTATTGTCAACGTATAAAACCGTAAGCTTTCATCAACTCCAGTCGATATCTTTTTGACCGCTTCAACCTCATTAAGGCTTTCTTCGACTAAAAATTTATTGTCAATTAAATGTTCATAAAAAGCCGGGTATATTTCCTGCAGATTATCTATTCCTTCTGAAATTCCGGCTTCCAGCAGTTCTTTTAATACCGGATCCAAAAAGATCACATTATTATTAAAGGAGTTATAAAGACTATACTTATCGCCTTCATAAGGAAGCAAGCTGTTAAATTGACTGTATTTCATGATCTTGACTTTTTACGAACAGTTTGTATTGTTTTGAAAAGGTTCCTGACTGTTGCATGCTGCCTTTATGGCAATAAGCAAAGAACAACTAAGGCACCATACAGTACCTTAGTTGTCTATAGCTAAAGGATTACCCCATGCTGATACCGGAAGCAACAGTAGTCGTTGTTGTAGGTGTAGTAGGTGTTGTAGTTCCTCCACATCCTTTCACGCAGTTACCGCTGTTTGTAACAGTACATTTGTAACCATTAAATGAATTAGCACTGATACCACCGGCATTAGAAGTACTTAATGCATTTGAGAATCCTCCTTTTAGAACTTCTCCTTTTGTTTGAAGCACCTCGAATTGAGTAGCATCAAATTTTTTAAGTTGGTTTGATTTCATGTTAAAAAATTTAGTTGTTATAATTTATAGTTTCCTGTCTATTATTTCTCCGAACAGTCGGATAACTTGCAAGTAATTATTATGATTGTTTTTGTTTCCGTATAATCGTTATCAGTTTGTTCTGTTTTTTTCTTCTTCATTACTAACCTGGCGTTCCGCAACATTTACTTTCGAGCTTCCCCATTTGTATAGTAAACTGACTCTGCAGTACCGGGTATCGTAATATCCTTTATAATAAGCTTCTATATCGTTGCGGTTACTCTTATTATTAAAATCATAGGCTTTCAGCAGATTGTTCCCCACTATTGTCAGTTGCAGTTTTTTATCTAAAAAGGAGAAACGTGCCGATACATTAAGCTGCGTAATCCCGTAATTATAGACCAAGTCGCCGGATCTGTTCGGAAACTGGTACTGCAAATCGAATCCGGCCCGGATTGTTTTATCTTTATTTAAGATGAAATTATTGGAAGTCCCGATACTTCCTCCCAAACCTTCATTACTTCTTGGAGTAACCGGATAAATTTTTGAATCGGAATGCTGAAAATATCCGACCACCATATTCTGACTTTCCAGCCAATGGAATTTTTTAAAGATGTAAACCTGCTGAAATCCGAAGCTGTAGCTGTCGAAATAATTCAGTCTGGTTACCCTTTGTGTATAATCACTTTCGTTTAATAAAACCACCTGTCCCGAATTATCGGTATCCCTGGAAAAAAACAGGGTTGTTTGCAGCAGATCCCTGTAGCCGTAATTTGCCTCAATATTGTGGGAGAAAGAAGGCTGTAAATACGGATTTCCTTCCGAATAAGCATACGGACTGGAGTACCATTTAAACGGGTTCAGGGCATTAAATCCGGGTCTGTTTATCCTTTTGCTGTAGTTCAATGAGAAAGAATGCTGCTCATTCGGGGTATAGGTTATATAAGCCGTTGGAAAAAACTGTGTATATTCTTTTTTAACTTTCTCATTGAGTACGATCGAATAGCCTTCTGTCCGGGTGTTTTCCATTCGTAATCCCAACTGGGTTTCCCATTTATTATTGCCAAATTTTTTATTCCCGGAAGCATACAGTGCCTGAGTATTTTCTTTGTATTCGAACTGGTCACTTTGTGAGGTATCAAAAAGAGGGATGCTACCAGTTATATCAAAATAGGCGACATCGTTCCTTGTTTTGGAAAAAGACAGTTTTGTTCCGTAGCTCAGGTTCATCCATTGCAAAGGATGTTCTACATTAACCTGCCCGGAATAGTTATTGATCTTCTGATGAATCAGGTTATTGGCGGCTACCCTCCCGTTTGGAACTTCGGCCTGTGCCGAATTATAAGTATCGGAATGAAATACGGCATCGTTATCGGCAATATAATTCAGATAGTCAAAATCGGCACTGATTTTTCTGCCCAAAGTATCCAGGTCAACATTGGTATGCCAATTCAGTGTATTCAGGTTCCGCTTTCTTAAATTCTTTCCTTTTGTTGTTATAACGCCATTTGGAATTCCGGGATTAGCATCGATGATATTTGTTTCGTTATCATCTTCAATATCCGGTTTGTTAAAGCTTCCGATATACTGTACCCCCATATTCCATTTTTTGGTAAACTGGTAGTCTACTCCTGCCCTGCCGTTCCACAAGTCACTTTCATATTTTGCTATGCCTTTGCTTTCCCATAATTTTGCCGGATAATATATGCTGCTTTCTTCTTTTCCGCGGTAACTGCCCTTTGTGTAATTCGTGCTTAAAACGAATGCCATTTTATCCTTGTTATAGTTAAAATTTCCGCCGGTACTTCCGGTACCGTAAGCCGCTTGTTTATAGGCACCAAAAACAGTGGCATTCCAGCTGTTATCCGGTGTTTTTTTTAGCTTGATATTAATCAGTCCGCTGTTGCCTTCTGCATCATATTTTGCCGGCGGAGTCGTTATCACCTCTACATTTTTGATGTTATCGGCCGGAATGGTTTTCAGAAAGTTTATCAGGTCGTCGCCCGACAACTGCATTATCCGGTCATTGATCATTACCGCCAAAGTACTTTTGCCAATTATACTGATCTGATCGTTCTGGACATTAATATTTGGGGTGACCTTCAAAACATCGATGGCATCCCCGCCGGCAGCCGACTGGGAATTTTCGACATTAAAGACCAGCCTGTCCACTTTTCTTTCGATCAGTTTGGTCTTACCCTGTACGATTATTTCCTGTAATTGCTGCATGCTTTCAATGTTTATAACTCCTAAATCGGTATCCTTATTTAAAACCAATTCCCTACTGTATACTATTTTTCCGAATTGTCTTATAGCCAATGCATAATCCCCTTCCTGTACTTTAATATTGAATTTCCCGTTTGCATCTGAAAATTCCACCGCGACTGCAACGGAATCATTTTTATACAATACGATTTCTGCCAATTCATACGGCTTACCGGTTTTATCAGCAAGCATCCCTGATACATTTAGTATCTGGGCAGATAAGATCGTGGGTAGTAATAAGGCGATTATCAATATTATTTTATGGCACTTCATCTGTAACGTTCTATTTTACCTCCGTTGAAAACTTCACCGGAAACCGTCAATAAAAAACAATAAATACAAGAAAACAATTCAAACAAAAGACATAAAAACAGATTTTAAATCTGATTTTTAACAAATAAATTGTCAATTATTTAAATCTAAAATAATAAGTCCGCAGCAATAACGAAACATTCGTCTGCTACCTTTAACAAAGGAGGAAGTTTTTAAACCGGAAATGTTAAAATTGAGCCGGTTAAATGAATTTCTGGGAGTAGGCTTCTTTAATCAAACTGCCGTCTTCGGCAACATCAAAGGCCTTTTTCATCTGGATAATACGCTTCTGAATGGCACTGGTAGACAGGCAGATTACATTTTCCAGTTCTTTTATTTTAAAGCCTCTGGATAAGTACAGCAGGATCTGCCGGTTATAATCGTCTGCCAACAGGTCTTTTTTCCATAGTTCGCCGATACATTTCTTTACGGTCGGGCTCTGGTAATGGTTGTCATGGATTACTTCGTTAAGAATAACCGGAAGATTTTCCGGTGTGATATCATTTTTGATAACCAGGCCTTCCGGTCTGACCTTTTTGACAATATCATAGACAACAATAACCTCTGTATGAGCGGTGATCATGATAATCTTACAGTGTGGCAAATGGGTACGGATATACAATGCCAGTTCACTTCCGGAATAAATTGACTGTTCTTCATAAGCCGGTAAACTTTTATCAATAATGGCAATATCTACAGGATTATGCTTCGCGTTCTTTATAAGGTGGAACGCTTCCTCGCAGGTATAGGCTTTACTGATATTGAGCGTAAGGGACTGCGACAAACAAAAATTTTGAAGGGAGTAGATATAGCCATTTACGGTCATCGGGTGATCGTCCACAATAAGAATATTCATCACTTAATTATATTTAACATTTATGGTAGTTTTTAAACAACAATAAGAGCGATCTCTTTTTTAGCTTGCTTATATTCATTCAAGCCGCTTATTATGTGTTTTTCCTATATCATTATCGACGACGACAACCGCTATACTGCCGAAATACAGGAAAATTTCAACTATTTTCCGAATTATATCTGTGCCGGTATATTCAATGACAGCCAAACAACATTACAGCATATTATTACGATTAAACCCCATTTGGTTTTTATTGAAATTCCAGAAAATCCTGACCAAAACAAAGCCCTGTTCGCTACCATATCCGAATCTTTCCAATTCCTGGCAACGATGCCCTACTTTGTTGCCCTTTCCGGTACTTCTGCACATACATTAGCCGCTATTCAGTCCGGATTTTCCGATTATCTGTTACAGCCATTCCCCCTACAGGAGTTTGGCAAAATGCTCTTTAAGTTCGAAAAAAGAACTCCGGATCAGCTTTTCTCCAACATCTGTATAAAATCATACAGCGATTACCAGTTTGTTGATCTGAAAGATATTGTCTACTTAAAAGCCGATAACAATACCACAGACATCCAGATGTGCAATGGTAAAATTGTCAATGCCTATAAAACATTAAAGCATTTTGAAAGCAGTTTGCCTTTTTTCTTCCTGAGGATTCATAAAAGTTATATCGTCAATATTTTTCATGTTTCCAGAATCAATTTCGGCAAATCCAAATGCTTTTTAAACTATAACGAAACAATACCTTTTTCACTACATTACAAATACAACGTTGAAATTATTGTAAATAAAATGAATTTATAATAAACATACTGTTAATAAATAAAAAATTACACCACGCAAATCAAATGCTTTCCTCACAAAATACCCTGTTTCACTATATAGCGTCAAAACTCCGAGGATAACTCCTTGTTAACGCTTTAATTTGTTTTAGTGAAATCGATTAATCACACCTGCTATAGTAAATGGGGAAACCTTACCGTATACCGGTAACAGCATTCACTATAGCCCGGAACAGCACTTTCCCTGCTTTTTCTACCCAACGGCTCATGGCTGCTCAACAGTATTAATGAGTATAAAACAATTGCATCCGGCTGGTTACTCAAAAACATGCCTGCCGGTTAACCTTTAAAACAAAACAAACATGAAAAAGCTATTACTACTCACCGGTTGTGTTATTACCGTTATCTGTTTTTCTTCCTGCTCAGACGATGGTCTGGAAGCTTTTGAAAAAAACACCGGTACCGATTCGAAAACGAATACTTCCCTTTTTTCTAAGGATGAAGGCAATACCACCCAGGCAAATTCATCGGCTACCGATAACGGAAATAAGGACAAAGACAAAGCACAAGGCTGACTTTTTTAAGTTATAAAACCTACAGATTATTACAATTTGTAGGTTTTATAGCTTATTTTTGAGTTACTAAAGCAGGCGTTTTGAGAAAAAAAATACACTTTATTCTATTTTTATCGTCATTATTGGTAATCGGCTGTACCCGTAAAAAAGAGGCTATTTCCAATAGTGCCAAAGTGATTGCCTTATTGAATACGGACGGCAGCGACTCTTTAAAGAACAAACAATATAATGCCCTGCTGACCTATCTGTCAAACCATGAAAACGACTCAGTGAACCGCAACCTGCAGTTTAATCTGGCTTCCAGATTTTACGCTATAGACGAACTGGAGTCTTTTTTAAAACTGTCCTTCCAGCTAAAAAAACTTGCAGCACAGCAATACGATTCCACACACCTCGCAAAATCACTTTATTATATAGGCGACTATTATGACGAAAAGTCCCAGCTGGACAGTGCCTATTACTATTATTCCAAATCGGAAAAAATATATGCCCGGATCAGGGATACTTTAAACTCCGGCAGAACGTCCCTTTATAAAGCAGGAATTCTCTATGATGCCGGAAATTTTACGGAAAGTGAAATTGAGATCGTCAATGCCCTGCGGTTGCTCTCCAAAACCAATAATATCCGGCTGAAATATGAAAGTTACAACCTGATGGCCCTGTCGCTAGAAGGATTAACCGACTATACAAAGGCTCTGGATTACTTTGGCCTGGCCATGGAAACGCTCAATAAACTGGAGCTAAAAGGTTACCCGAAAAACAGGCTTATTAAATCCCGGATAGCCCTTTATAACAATATGGCCGGTGTTTATGAAAAAACCGGCGAAACGGAAAAAGCAATTGACCTGTATGATATCGGTTTAAAAACCAAAGCCTTAAAAGAAGAATACCCTAAACTATATGCTATGCTGCTCAATAATTCCGCACATGCCAAAATGAAAAGCAACGGGTATAAAAACGTGAAGGAAGAACTGTTTGAATCGCTGAAAATAAGAGAAGATCTGGATATTAAACCCGGAATAGTGGCTTCAAAGATTACAATAGGAGAATATTTTTTAGCGCAGGAAGACACCCTGAAAGCCTTGCAGTACTTAAAAGAAAGTTATAAGCTCGCCACCGCCATACAAAGCAATTATGACGTGTTGACCACTTTAAAATTACTGATCAAAAACGACACTAAAAACAATGCTTACTATTCCAATAGATTTATAAAGTTCAATGACAGTATTAAAAAATCGGAAAGGGAGATCAAAAACACCTTTGCCCGGATTGCTTATGAAACCAAACAGGTGGAAGAGGAAAACAGGATACTGTCCGACAAGAACACCAAGATTATCATTGGATCATGTGTGCTTTTTTTCTTCCTGGGTTCCTTATTGGTGATATACCGTTTAAAAATGAAAAATAAGGAATTGAATTATTTTCAGGAACAGCAAACGGCCAATGAAAAAATCTACCGGTTGTTCTTTGCGCAGCAGGCCGAAACGGAAAAAGCCCGTAAAGAAGAGCGGAACCGTATCGCTATGGAACTGCATGACGGGATCATTAACAGCGTATTCACAACACGTTTTAACCTGATACAGTTACAAGCCGAGCCGGAAAGTAAAAAAACGGAGCTCATCCGGGAGCTGGAAAAAACGGAAACCGAAATCCGGAAAATATCCCACAATTTAATGGACGACCCGCTTATTGACGACCGGAATCTTCCCGAAATCCTTACCCGCCTGGTTAACGGGCAACAGAATAATTTCAATACAAAATTTGACACTATTATAGATAAATACATTGACTGGTCTTCCATTACCATCGAATGCAAGATCAATATTTACAGGATTGTACAGGAGGCGATACAAAATGTCAATAAATATGCCCGGGCAGAAAAATGCTTTGTCTCTGTACTGAAAACCGGCGACTATACCACTATACGAATATGGGACAACGGACAGGGATTTAACCCGCTGAAAATAAAGCAGGGACTGGGCTTAAAAAATATAACCGAAAGAGTGAAAGCCATAAACGGAACCATCAATATTGTTTCAAAAATAAAAGAAGGAACAACTATTGAAATCCGGTTTTAACAACCGTTTTATTTCTGATACAGCAGGTAATTGGCATAAAACTCCGGAATATCACTCGCCATAATGCCTTCGGCGGTTTCTTCTACCGGATAGGCTAATTTGACCAGTTCTGCCGTTGTGGTCTGCTCGTCAATGTGCAGCAGCAAATAAGTTGCCTGTGATTCGCCTTCTTTGGAACGTCCCACAGAACCGCAATTCAGCGCCAGCTTTTCCGGTTGTCCGTTTTCCGGCTGTATCTTGCGGATATAGGATAAATGGGTATGTCCCATGATCAGCACTGCTGCTTTTTCCTGCTGCATCATTTCATACAGGTCCGCTTCGCTGTGGTTTTCATAAATGTATTCTTCGTTGCTTCTGGTACTGCCATGTACCAGCAGTATGTCTTTTTCGATCCCCTGCTGGGTGTAGGTGAGTCTTATTTTACGGGGTAGTTTCCCTAAAAACAGTTTGTTTTCCGGTGTAATCGTTTTGCGGGTATAATCAATAGCCTGAATTCTTGCCATGGTTTCCGCTTCACTGTGTTTGCTGAGCGGGATAACATCATAATTAAAGGCAATGCGCTCGTCGTGATTCCCCATAATACAGGGAATGTGCGAATTTCTCAACAGCGCAATCACTTCATTTGTCCATGGTGCAAAATCAACCAGATCACCCAGGCAATATACCTGGTCCGGTTTCCGGCTTTCAATATCATTCATTACCGTTCGAAGTGCCGGCAGATTGCCGTGAACATCGCTAAAAACAGCTATCAGACTCATAGGATTCGGGGTATAATTCTATATAAACAAATTTAAGCAATTACTATTGTTTGTCATGCGCCTTATCTTTTATTAATAGTAACACTGTTAATCTTCCTTTTTTTTAACAGCTAAAAAACGATACCGCATTTTTTTACATTAAAGGTGCTGCCAATCGTACCAACCGCTCTTTAAACTTTTCCATTTTGGAGCGCCTGCGCCATTGGTAAGGATCGATTTTCTCGGCATCTTCCAGATCCTTTAAAAACTGTTCCCGCAGTACTCCAGAGAGTTCCGGATCGTAAATAATGGCATTGGCTTCAAAATTCAGATCAAAGCTTCTGAAATCCATATTGGCAGAGCCCACCATACTCAGCTGACTGTCGCAAACCATTGTTTTGGCATGTACAAATCCTTTTTGATAGCGGTACACTTCCACACCCGATTCCAGCAGCTCTTTATAGTAGGAACTGGAAGCCGCATTGACAATACGGGAGTCGGAAATTCCGGGAACCAGTACTTTGACATCCACACCGCTAAGGCTGGCAACTTTTATCGCATTCAGTATCGTTTCATCCGGAATAAAATAGGGCGAGGTTAAAAACACTTCTTTCCTGGAAATGGCGATACACTGCGCCATCGACAACATGATGGATGGTATTTTAGAATCGGCTCCGCTCACAACGGTCTGAACAATCTTATCCCCGAAATTTTCCCGGTTTAAACCCGCCGGAAAAAAGGCTTCTTCCGGTTGTAAGGATTGTCCCGAAGCAAAATTCCAGTCGCTCAGGAAAGTATATTGCAGGTTGTAAACACCCGTTCCTTCAATCCGGATGCTCATATCCCGCCAGTAAAGGTCATTTTCAAGACGTCTTTCGTTGCTGTATTTATCACTGATATTGATACCACCCACATAACCGATCCGGCCGTCAATAACCACAATTTTCCGGTGGTTCCGGTTATTGACCCGATTGGCCAGCAGTGAAAAAATGATCTTATAAAACGGATATACCTCTACACCGTTTGCCCGCAGGCGCCCGGCCAATTTTTTAATTCCGGAACTTCCGAAAGCATCATATACAAAACGGACATTTACACCTTCGGCCGCCTTTTGGATTAAAATGGCCGCAATCTCATTTCCGATAATATCATCTTCATAAATGTAATATTCCAGGTGGATGTTGTGTTTTGCCTGCTGCAAATCTTCTTTCAGCCGTGGAAATTTCTGTTCTCCGTTAATCAGCAGATCAATCTTATTATTGTCGGATACCAGGCTGTTTTCATTTTTCAGGATCATCCTGGCAACCCTGTCGAAATTGCCGAAAACCGCACTATTCTCATTCAGAATCTTTATGGAATTATCATTAATCGCCCGGATAACCTGATGAAGCAGGTTGTCATCCCTGATTATTTTTTTGGAATAGATCTCGCGTTTGCGGTAGTTAAATCCGAAAGAGAAATACACAAAAATTCCGGCTACCGGTAAAAAGGTCACCAGTAACAGGTAGGCCGATGCTTTTGCCGGCGACTTGGTATTATAGATCACGATACAGCAAACAGCAAATACTATTAAATAGTAAATTGCCAGCAGCAGGCTACTCCAATGTGTCGTCCAGAAATCGATACTCATTTGAGATTCTCTAAAATTCACTATTAAATGTAGTTCCTTTTATTTAGAGCCACAAATTTTAACAGGAAAAACAGAATTGTTTATATTTGACAGGAGCTTTTCTTTCCTGATTAAAAAGAAGCCCTAAGCCGCTAGAATCCAATATAATGTCGTCCGTAAAAGTGTTTTGGAAGATCAATTAATTGAAAACGGCTACCGGATAATAACATTCGCCAGACTTTAAATTCCTGCTGTTATGAAAAAGGGATTCCATCTTAAAAAATTGCTGTTCCGCTTACTCAGTACGCTGCTGCTGCTCGGAATCATAGGCTATACCGCTTATAAAGTCAGTCCCTGGCCGACAGCTTTGGTACTCCGTTATGCTTTTGATGCCGGAGCCGAAAAAAAGTCCGGAAACCTCGAAAAATATGTCCCTGCCGGTATTACCGCCTTGTACAACCGGCAATATGATGCTGCGGACAGTGATGCCCGGCTGGATGTTTACTATCCGGCGGCAGCTTCGTCATCGGCCACCATTGTCTGGACACATGGCGGCGGATGGTTATCCGGGAATAAGGAACAGCTTGCCAATTACTGTAAGATTCTGGCTTCAAAAGGGTTTACGGTCGTTGCGATCGATTATGCCTTAGCTCCGGCTGCTCATTATCCCACACCGGTAAAACAGCTCAATACTGCTTTAGGCTACCTGCTTCAAAACAGCCGGCAGCTGCACATTACTCCCAACCGAATGGTACTGGCCGGTGATTCTGCCGGTGCGCATATCACTGCCCAGCTGGCGGCAATCTGTACCTCACCGGCATATGCTGCGGGTATGGGGATAAAACCGGCTATCGCCCAAAAAGCCTTAACCGGCGTATTGTTGTATTGTGGTCCTTATGATCTTGGTAAAATTGATATAGAAACCGGGTTTAACGGACTGGCAAAATCAATTTTATGGGCCTACTGCGGTACTAAAGATTTTACTACCCATCCCGATTTTGCACTGGCCTCCGTGAACCGTTATGTAACCAAAGATTTCCCGGCGACATTTATTTCTGCCGGAAACGGCGACAGTCTGCTATTGCAATCGCAGGTACTCGCCCAGCATCTTGGCCGGCTTGGCGTAACGGTAGACAGCCTGTTTTTTCCGAAAACTTACACACCGAAGCTGCCGCACGAATACCAGTTTGATCTGGACACGGAAGCCGGTAAGCTGGCATTGGAACGTACGGCGGCGTTTATTAACGAACAGCCCTGATCAGGCTTCCATCAGCCAGAAAGGGTTTTCTTTAAAAGCTTCGTAATCCTGCAGCAAAGTGCGCTCCAGCTGTAATACAGCATCCGTTTTTAAAGTTATATCCATCTCTTTTATATAATGCAGCAGGTTATAGCAGGTGGTGAACTGCCCGGTAGCAATAATACATTCTTTTCGTTTTTCTGCCTGATGTTTTTTATCAAACCATAAAGTAGTGCTCATGGTACGGGCTTTTTCGGCTACCGCTATCATTTTTGGAGAGGGATGCAGCGAATCACTGGATTTGGCTTCCGGTGGAAATTTGGCACTGCTCAGATCATAAATTGTATTCTGAATTACTTTACTTCTGTATTTTTTATTGGAAAAAAGTCCTTCATAGTACATTCTCCGGATCTGTTTCAGGTAAACATCATTCGCCAGGATGAATACTGATTTTGCCCGCGACAATACCATTTGTTTCAGGATATCAAACCGCAGCCGGAAAAAGACACTTTTATATTTTCTAAAAACGGTGTTCCAGGAACCGGAGCTTTCTTTTTCATCGGAAACGGCTTTTACCAGAAAGGAGAAGCCATATCCCAATACCACCGCACTAAAAATTCCGGTTAAGGTTCCCACCACATAGTGCCAGGGTTTCCAGTCATCCAGAAACAGCAGCATGAGCGGTAAAACGGAACCAATCCCTAAAACCCAATACCCCAGTTTTTGCAGCGTGAAATCGTTATACCATCGGCGGGTATACACCGGTAAGGTATAGGCATCCATTAAATAGCTGCTGACGTCGCAACTGATAAACAGGTCAAATTTTTTCTCTTTACTTCTCCGCTGGTCGGCTTTTAAAAAGGATCCGATTCCCTGGTTATCGGTAATACCGCCATCCATAATGCCAAACTGCTTTTTTTCAAAATTTTTATTCTTAAAAAAGTCGGCACTATTATAGTCGTCAAGGGTATATTCGTTTTCTTTATAGGTGATGGCATCTTCCAGACTTGCCGTATCAATGCCGGCATAGGTAAAATCGTTCGGAAAAATCATCGGTTCAAATCCGGAAGGGAAACAGGACGAACAGGCTAATATATCGGCGAGCTTCATTTTATAAGCCATTTCCCTGCTCTTCGGTTTAAAATAAATATAGCGGTTCCCGATCTTCCCGTTCGAAAAACCTTCGGTCCGGTTTTGCGACTGAAAGCGAAACGGCAAACCGTTCGAAAATTCCGTCGCATTGATACAGATCTCTTCCAGATGTGTGGCCGGATCGGGATGCGAAAACAAGCCAAAAGTTCTTCCTTCCAGCAATTGATCATATACGAGGCTGAAAGCATTGATCAGGTTAACGCTTTTTTGCGGCCGGTCTTTCCATTGCGACCGGTCGCCCAAGGTTTTAACAGCTTCCCCCAAAAGGGTATCCCCATCCAATTTTTCGGACAGGAATTTATAAAAGGCCTCAAACGGTTTTTTCTCAAACAGAAAAGCGCTGTACAGTAAATTTGTAATACTGCCGCCGGAAGTCGAAGAAATATAAGTCACATTGTGCAATAAGGGTTTTCCGTCAAACGGTACACGGTTCAGGTACGACAGACACCCTAAACTATAGGCTGCCGCTCTAAAGCCGCCACCTGAAAAAGCAAGCGCAATGTTTTTCATATTTTTATTTTAGCCTGCTAAAGTTACTCTTTAGCATAAAACGAACAAACTTTTTTTAGGGTTCCGAAAGAATAATAACTAAAAGGGTTCGCTTTTAAAATAAAAACACAAATTCTGATATCTGACAAACTATTTTAGCGTATTAAAACGTAATGCTGATTCTGTTATTATGCTTTTTTAATTGCTGCCCAACGTCCATTTTATCGCTTTTTCTTTTGTTGCCCTGAAAATTGTTTTGTGTGTTTCTGTTGGTTCGTCGGCATAGTTCCATTTTATACCGGCAGGATTTTCCCTTTTTAAAATATCCGACAATTCCTTTGTATAAGGGGCAATATCCGCGGCATCCGAACCGGCAAACCAAAATCTTTTTGCCGTTGGCGGGAACTTAGCCAAATGTTCTTTTGAAGTCCTTACCAAAGCATGATTGTTCCACCACAATGACGGGTCAAAGGCGATATAATAGTCGAACATTTCGGGTTTCAGGAAAAATGTCTCCACTACAAAAAGTCCTGATGCCGACTCGCCAAGTATTCCTTTTTTACCGGAAGTCCGATAGCGTTTGTCTATTTCCGGAAACAATTCATCATTTATAAAGGCTCTGAATTTTTCTGAACCGCCTACAACCGGGGCTATTTCTTTATCTTTTGCTACTTCGGTTGGCCCGGTCAGATCTCTTGCCCGCTGCGTGTTTTCAATCCCTACCAGAATTACCGGCGGAATAGCCTTAGCTGCTACAAGTGCCGCAATGGTATTGGCTATATGCGGAAAATCTTCCTTTAAACCACCATCTGCCATATACATAACCGGCAATGAAATCGTATCGGTCTTATAGGTTGCCGGCGTCCAGACATTAATCGTTCTTGTTTCGCCAACTTGTTTAGAAGGCATCGTAAAACTATCGTGAGCCGGAACAGGATCCTGTTGTGAAACATTGCCACAACCTGTCAGTACAGTGCATATCAGCAAAATACCATATAAAATTTTCATATTCATATTTTTATTGTTTATCGCGGTTTTTAATTTTACTATGCCTAAAAAAACTAATTGCCAGTGGTTTTTTCTTTCTCAGGTATTTTTTCCTTTCATAACAGAAAAAAAATATATCGCTATTATTCCTGCAATACTAAGAAAAATCGCATAATATTCTTTTTTTTACACTCCTTTTTTGAGAGCAGTACTTGTTTATTTTTTAGGATGCTGCCTTTAAACCGGCTATAAAACAAATCTAAAGAAAAGCACTGAATATATCCTTTTGATTCCTGACTTGTTTTTACAAAATACAGCTCAAACCGTTATTCCACTTTAAATTTTTTGTTTTTACAGTCTAAAATCAGTTTGTGGTTTATAAAAAGTTTATTCCCGGTCATTCCCTGCATTCCGGATCTTTTCATTAAAAAGTTCTGCATTGCCGATGTTCCTTCTATATAGGTCACTTCGGAAAGCTTCAGCTCCCGGTTCCCTATTTTTATTTTGAGAGCTGCAGGAGCGGATCTAACGGTTAGTATATTCCCCCAGGAATTGCCTTTTTCTGTCTTTATTTTTCCATTCGGTGTTTTATAGCTTTCCCATTCCTTTTTATTCGTAATCAGCTCATAGCCGCTGGTTCCCGAATCGTAAAGCAATTTCAGGCTTTCATTTCCGATTGTCGCCGGAAATATAATCCTGCGTTTTTTAAATTCCAATCCGGTAAATTCACCATCCCGGATGTCTGCGGTGAAGGAACATAAACTGTTTTTAAAATCCAGTACAATTGTCCGTTTTTCCAACAAATCGGTTCCGATGGTTCCGATGATATTATCGGTATCCGGATGCTCAATATCAATCTTATTACCATAATCCAATACTGTAAAACGATCCGAAGCCACCTGCATGTTCCCAATGTTAAAACCTGTTGAAATTTCGTTCGGGTTCTTATGTCCCTGAAGCTGATTCCGGAATTTTGCCGGTAAAGATGCCAATGTTTTTTTATAAAACACCGTCGTTGGGGAACCCGAATCCAATTGCATATAAAATGTCTGGTCCATCCCGGCGAGCTGAACGGGTAGCAGCATGGCGGCATAAGGATTCCCGTCGGCAGCAACCCACCGTATTACCACGTTTTTTGTAAACCCGGAAACACTTAGGTAATTTTCAGGCGGTGCAAACTTTTTTTCAAAATAAAGATACCCTCCTGATAGGGATAATACGATAATGATAACGATAGCCAATGCTATTTTTCTGAATGTTTTCATGCTGCTATTTTTTTGCAAGATTCAGCATTACCATTCAGTTTTACGGTAAAAACATTACGCCATTTTTACGACATCTTTATGACATCATTTATAAAAAACTGTTTTTCAACCGGATACACAAATCATTTTTTTGATTCAGACTGATGCCGTTTTTGATGACTACCCATAGTTTCAGACAAAGAAATGCAATTAAAAAGAGGATAAACAGCGGGAATTTTAGTCCTAATGCTTTTTGAACAAACGGACTGACGATCATCAGGACAGAAGTAATCAGGCTCAGCAGGATCTGAATACTGACGATGTTTTTTCCCAGTTCTTTATTTTTTGCGTCCTTTGTTTTGTAGGTTAAAATCAAAGGCAATATCACCCCGCCAAATGGCAGTACAAGACCCGATAAAGCCGAAAGGTTAATTAATTTTGCCCTGTCAATTCCGGTATTTTCATCGCTACCGGCAAGCAGCTTTTCGGGTTCGGTTTCCAATGATCGGGCTATTGCTTTTAAGGTAAACCCTTTGAGAGCATTCCCGGCTTCAATCCGCTGGATGGTTCGCAGGGAAAGCCCTGACTTTTCGGCAAGTTCATTTTGAGTCATATTTCTCTCTTCTCTCAAAATTTTAATCCTATTCTTCATTTTTTATAGAGATCGGTTTTTATAAACTTTCCGCTACTTGTAGTGTTGCTTAGCAAAACTAAATAAAATATTGAAAATCCACAGGTTTGTTAGTATGATTGAATTATGGTTTCCCGTAATTACACAGCGATTTATTTGCTTTTATTTGGCATTGCGTAATAATATTAATAGTACATAAAAACAAGTATCATGGAAACAATCCAAGCAATTAAACCCGGACCAAAAAGAAAAACAGAAGAAGGAAAGGATGATAAAAGACAGCGTGTTACACCGGACAACAAGCCAAAGCATCCTACTTTAAAACCTCATAAACATAAACCTAAAGATTAAAAGGTTTAAGTAATCTGCTACGCAAAGTTGTGAAAACTTTGCGTAATTGCAATTAATTTTCTGATACTGCAGCAGTAACCCCACCGGTTTTATCCATTTCAAAACCCAATATACCGGCCGATCTTAGAAATTCTTTATGCGGACGGGCGGTAAGCACCACTTCTTTAGTTGTAACAGGATGTGTAAAAACCAGTTTTTGAGCATGCAACAGCATCGTATTCATTTCAAATTTTTCAAGCCATATCTTGTTTTGCTTGTTACAGCCGTGAGGACGGTCGCCGATAATCGGGTGTAAAACATGCGCCAGGTGTTTGCGGATCTGGTGCATTCTACCGGTTAACGGGGAAGCCTCTATAAAGGAATACCGGGAAGTATCGTGTTTTCCGGACGGAATGGGCAATACTGTTTGTGCCAGCGTTTTGATGGTAGTCTGTGCTTCCTGTAGCACACCGTTGTCTTTATATAACGGATAGTCGATGTGCAATTCCTCCGGAGTAAACCCTCTCACGATGGCCCAGTACTTTTTTTCAACGGTTTTTAAGGTGAGCTGTTCCGTCAGACTTTTATTTACTTCCTTATCCAGTGCAAAAAGCAATATGCCGGACGTTTTACGGTCAATCCTATGAACAGGATATACTTTTTTGCCGATCTGATCCCGCAGCAGCTGAATCGCAAATTCGGAAGCATCCCTTGCAATAGGAGACTGGTGCACCAAAAGCCCGTGCGGTTTGTTGATTGCCACTAAATAATCGTCCTGGTAAATAATCTCTAACATAATCGTATAAAAAACCGTTCAAAAGTAAGCGTTTTTTTCAGAATGCCTCCCAAAAGCCATGATGAATTAAAATACAGCTAACCGTTCCGTAATAGCTGTCCCACCCAATTATATGCCCGAATAGCTCTAAAAAAATAAATTCTGATTTTTGTCGAATTCCGTAATTATACGTAACAATTTGTTAATTTTTATATTTAGATTTACCATTATAATTTTTAAAAAACAGCACAATGATTACAGGTACAGTAAAATTTTTCAATGAAGAAAAAGGGTATGGATTCATCAAACACGATGATGAGAATAAAGAATGCTTTGTACACTCTACAGGGTTAATTGACCGTATTAAAGAAGATGACAAAGTATCCTTCACAGTCGAAACCGGTAAAAAAGGACCAACGGCAACTAATGTAAAACTAATTAACTAGATTTATAAAGGACACCAGTACAAAAAAACCTCATACAAGCGATGAGGTTTTTTTATTAGTATATAGCTCCGGCTTGCCCCTTGCTTTTTGCCTTTTACCTTTTGCTTTTTGCCCTTTGCCCTTTGCTTATATTACCGGTCATCCGGAAGCCTGCATCGCTTTGCAGCATTATTTCCGCAATGAAAAAAACTGGGATACCAAACACCTGAAGACAAAACCTTTCTGGAAATAATCCGCCGGACAGCGTTTATGAATACTGCCGGTTTTTTTGAGTCCCCGGTAATTTTATACTACCTTCGTCAAATCATACCAATCAGTATCTTATGTCGAAAGCTGCGAATACCCGAATGACCATTCTTCAGAAATCGTTTGATCTGATTTACCGGCAAGGTTATCAGGCAACCAGTATTGATGAGATACTGGCTACAACACAGGTTACCAAAGGGGCTTTTTATTATCATTTTAAAAGCAAAGAAGAAATGGCACTGGCACTGATCCGGGAACACATGCGTCCGGAAATGCATACCATTATGATCAGGCCGCTCATTGAAGCAGAACATCCAATGGACGAGATCTATTTGATGATGACGAATCTGCTGCAGGATACTACTTTTTTTGATGTGAAATACGGCTGTCCTGCCATTAACCTGATTGAAGAAATTGCCCCGTTAAGCGAGACATTCAACAAAGCGCTTTCCCTTTTAATGTCCGACTGGAAAGCGGCTATCGTAACCAGCATTGATAAAGCAAAAAGCAGGCAGCTTATTAAACCGGAAACCAATGCCGAACAGGTTGCCGTTTTTATCATTTCGGGCTATGGCGGTATCCGCAACCTGGGAAAAATAGGCGGAAGAAGTTATTACAACAGCTACCTCGACCAGTTAAAAGCTTATTTAGACAGTCTGAAACCAGCCATTCAAAACTAATTATCGTCCTTTGAGCGGATAGTCTTTTAGCTGTGCAAAAGAATAGCCTTGTTTTTTGAGTTCCGGCACGATTACTTTCAGCGCTTCATACGTATTCCATTTCGGACGGTTAAAATGCATGATGATAATGGCACCCGGTTTTACGGTAGTCAGGACATTATTGACAATTGTTTTTACCGGCGAAAAAGGGATCGCATCACCGGAAAGTACATCAAAACTGATGATGGTCGTATGAAGGCAACGGGCAATTTTCGCACAGGATTCATCGGTATAGGCTGTAGCCGAACGGTAAAAAACAGGACGTCTTCCGGTAATTGCTTTTATTTTTCGGGCATTTGCTTCTATTTCATCAAAAGCATCCGGAACATCGGGTGTGCCCTTTATTCCATATTCACTTTCCCCGTCAACCGAACAGGGACGGTGATTCAGTCCGTGGTTTTCAATTTCAAAAAGCGGATTTTTGCTTAGCTGTTTCAGGGTTTCCAGATTGGCATCGGTCCATTTTCCGGAAACAAATAGGGTTGCCGGAATTTTTTCCCGTTCTAAAAAGGCAATGAGTTCTTTATCAAAATCATCGCCATGCGGTCCGCCGCAGGCATCAAAGGTTAAAGCCAGTATTTTTTGCCGGGTAACCAGGTCTTCGTCTACGCCTTTTACAAATTCTCCCCAATGACCGGGTAAAGCATTACGGAAAACAGTACTGATACAGTCTTTTTCCCTCAGGTAAGACTTGTCCTGATACAGTTGACGGAGAAAAACGGTATTGGTATAAATGCCGGATTGTGCCAGGCAGGCGGCTACCGGAATGAATAACAGAAAGGCAATGACTATATTTTTCTTCATATCTCAAATTTATTCAGCGGTCTGTATGTCTATCAGATACGGTTTTAAGCGAATACCGTCAACTGTTCTGAAACGGCTGGTTGCATAGGATTGATAGTGTTTCCCGGGTTTTAGATCGGCTTCAAAGGTAAATGACTTTCCATCCTCCGAAAATCCGATAACATTGGCCACCCGCAAAACATGTTCTTCTCCCAACGGGCCGAAATCGAATCCCCTGAAATTTTTATGCATGACCTCCGAAAAGTGAAGGGTAATGCGAACCGGTCCGGGGCTTACATTTTTACTTCCGTCTGAAAACGGGGTGACGCTGACAACCTGCGGCCGTGCGTTGTCATAATCCGTTTCCATCTGCGCTAAAGTGCGGGAAAAGAATTTTGTTTTATCCACAAAAGCAGCTACTTCTTTCTCATGGGTATAATCCAGTTCTATCATTTCTTTAAGCGCCTGTTTTTTGTCTGCCGCCATTTCATAATAGCGCTCGCATATCGCGTAGCCGATATAATAACCCAGATCCCTTTCTTTTAAGTCGTTTTGGTTTATGCCCCAAATCCAGTTATAGGTGTTGTCCATTACCTGCATCTCCTTTTCAAACTGTTCCCGGACCGCTTTTTCATGCTTTTTTCCAAAAGCGATGGCTGGTGTGGCAGCAGGTTTTCCGGTTACTTTTGTCGAAACAAATTCCGCTACACCTTCATACAGGCAATAGTATAATAAGCTGCCCGTTAGTGTTTTTTGCTGGGTATGCACATACTCATGCGTACACAACAGACCTATTTCTTTAATCGGCGTAAACGTTTTATAAAAATAATGCAGGTTTTCCGGCAGCTCACTAATCACGGTAGCCTTATCTGCCAGGGCCATTTCACTGCCAATCAATACCGTATTGTCCAAAATTGTACCATTGGTGCGGAAAGCTCCTATTGTAAAATAGACCGGAACCGGGCGCAAAGCCGGATAAGCTGCTTTTAGCCTGGCGATGTCATGCTCAATCTCCGAAGCCAGCTTTTTTGTTTGAAGGGTGTTTTTCCGGATCGATTTCCAGAACTCAGGATAATTGTTTATTGCCTTTATATAGTCTTTAGCAGTATAACGCCTTGCCTGCATTATGTTTTTCAGGCCTTCGGTTCCTTTATCAAAATACATTTTTTGCAGTATATCATACTGCTTAACGCTGTCTGTTGTTGCCGTTATTTTATCGTAGGCATTCCAGAAGTTGGTAACATCAGTGGCGATAATTGTTGTTTTATTATCCTGTGCTGCCATTACTGCCCATAAAAAGAAAAAAAATACTGCTAATTTCCGTTTTGCCATACTGTTGCTGATTGCTGTTTAAAAGGTTCCTAAATATAACAGGAATTATGCTAAGCACAAACAAATTGCGCTGAATTCCATTATTTGAAAATGAATCTTTTTTAAAAACATACCAATTAGTATGTTTTTTTATTTACATTTGTCACCATATAAAAACAACGGTGATGTATACTTTATTACTACAATTTCATTCCCTGTTCCGATGGCTGGTTTTGTTCGCCTTATTACTCGCCCTTTTCAGATCGTTTACAGGTTATTACAAACAAACGGTGTTCACCAAAACCGACAATGCGATCCGGCACTGGACCGCAACGCTTTCCCATATCCAGTTGGCAATCGGGATGCTGCTGTATACCCAAAGTCCGTTTGTGACCTATTTTTATGATACCTACAAAACGGATAAGCTGACCATCGAAGCACTGTTTTTTGGTGCTATTCATATTGTCCTGATGTTTTTTGCCATCGTTTTTATCTCCATCGGTTCTGCCAAAGCAAAAAGAGTAACAGCAGACCGGGACAAATTCAAAACGATGCTCGTTTGGTTTTTCATAGCCCTTGTGATTATCTTCATTGCTATTCCATGGCCTTTTTCGCCTTTAGCCAACCGACCACTTTTAAGACCTTTTTAAATCATGCTGCACTATTTCAAATCCGCTATCGGCCGTTTACGGATCATTGCTTTCCTGGAAGGCATTAGTCTTTTGGCATTAGTTTTTATCGCCGTTCCTTTTAAATATTTTCTAAACCATCCGGAACTGTCAAAAACCTTAGGTCCGATTCACGGGGCTTTATTTCTTCTTTTTGTGTTCAATGTCTTAAGCGTTGGCGTCCAGCAAAAATGGACCTTCCGGGAAACCACCTGGAAAGTTTTACTCGCCTGTGTTATTCCGTTTGGCACATTTTATATTGACCACACCCTGCTTCGCAAAATAAAAGATACCGATTAAGCCATGAAAAATGCCAAATGGGTTGTCGTGTTATTGCTGCTTTTTAGTGTTACCGTTACCTACTTTAGTGTACGGGGCTCCCGCCCCATTCAAAACAGCTATGCCTTCCCGAAAAAACTGTCGGCTTTACAGCTGTTTGCCGGTCCGATGTCGCTTTTAACCCCGGCTGAAGGTTTGGAAGTACTGGAACTTTCGGCTACCTTGTTTACCGATCATGCCGAAAAACAACGGCTTATACGGCTCCCAAAAGGAACAAAACTAGTTGTTAAAGACGACGGACTTCCTCTATTTCCGGAAGGGACATTGCTTGCCAAAACATTTTATTACCCGTTGGCCAACAGCAAAAGACAACTGATCGAAACCCGTATTTTACTGCTTAAAAATTCCAAATGGAATGCGGTTACCTACCAATGGAACCGCGAACAAACGGAAGCATTCCTGATTACACAAGGTGCTACCGTAACCGTAAACCTGGCTGACGACACAGTGATTAACTACCAGATTCCGTCGGCCACAGCCTGTACTTCCTGCCATCGTGCTGGCGATGTTTTACTGCCAATCGGTCCGAAAATACGCAACCTCAACCGGCTGGTAATGCTGGATGGAAAACAGCACAACCAACTGGATGTACTGCAGGCCAAAGGTTTGCTAAACAATACCACTGCTTCCCCAAAAATTACCGCATTACCCAATTATAACGATACCGGCATTCCGTTGGAACAACGTGCCCGGGCGTATATGGACCTCAATTGTGCCCACTGCCACAATCCGGGTGGAATGGCCGGTAATCAGACACTAAAACTGGACTATGCCGTTCCTTTCGGGAAAAGCGGTATTGCCATAAACAAACTCAATATTATTTACCGTATGGAAACCAAAGGGGATTTCCACATGCCTAAATTAGGAACCACCGTTACCGATACCGCAGGGCTGACACTCGTGAAAAACTACATTAAAAGCCTAAATAATTAAAAACAGGTTTTGATTTGATTTGATTGATGATTGAAAACTCTTATTGTTAATTTGCCCTGTTTTTTTCGTCAAACTTAATGTTGCTTGTAGCGCCTTTTACTTTGTTGTTACCAAAGTTGTAGGTAGCACTCAGCGTTAGTGTCCGCCCGTCATAATAGTTATCGTATGTTGTGCTGATGGTTGTATAGGTGGTATTTCCTCTGCCTCTGTCGGAACGGAATACATCGTTTATAACGGCATTAACCTGTAACTTTTTATCCAATAGCGCCATTTTTAAACCGGGAGAAAACTCATAGGAACCTTTTATATAGGAATTTCCATAGGTGTACGGTAATGCCTGCCAGAAATTAAGCAACAGGAACATGGTTTTGTCCTTATTCAGCGTTATCGTATTATTGGTCGTATAGTAAAAGGAAAACGACTGCTGCCCCACAATGTCAGCATATAGCCCTTTCGTTTGGGTGTGATAGGTATTCAGATTTACGGAACTTTCCCAGAGGCTGAAAAACGTATCAACATAATTCACCGTTAACCCGGTTTTGCTTTCGCGGAAATAATTCTGGTAGCCTACAATTTTATAGCCGTCATTAAAGTTTACTACCTGTCCGTAATTATCGTCACTGAATTGCTGGTAAAGCGTAAACGATAGTTTATTTTTAAACGAATAGCCCAATTCTATATTGTCGTTATAGGACGGCTGCAACAACGGATTTCCTTCTGCATAAGTATAGGTATTGGAATACCAGCGGTATGGGTTCAATGCTCTGAAAAACGGCCTGTTAATCCGTCTGGAATAATTAACCGAAAGTGCGTGATTATTAGTGGGTTTGTAAACCACATATAGCGACGGAAACCATTTCCCGTAATGCTTTGTTGTTTTCTCTCCTGTTGCCGGCGTCAAGCCTTCAATAATGGAATATTCATAACGCAGCCCCGCTTTTGCCGACCACTGCTCACTGAAGTTTTTATGCATACTGAGATAGCCTGCCAGATTTTGCTCGTTGTAACGAAACAGGTTGCTGTTGTTCGGATCCAGTACATATTCATGCTGTAAAAAGTTGAAATACTGAATATCGGAAGCATTCCGGAATAGTGTATATTTTGTTCCGGTTTCCAGATTGACCCAGTCGTATGGCAATACCAGATCGGCCTGACCGGACCAGATGGCATAATCAATGACGCTGTAATTGCGAACGGTTGTGCTTTGCTCCGTTTGTGTATTCAGTGTCCGGAAGTTTATTTTGTTATCCGGAATATTGGAAAAATAATTCCCGGTAATGTTTAGCTTTTTGCCTAAAGTATCCAGTTTTTGTTCATAAAATACACTCAGCGTATGCGACGGAACATTATAGCGGTGTTGCGAATTGGTTGTCAGCAGTGAATCTGTCTCGCTTCCGGTTTTATAAATGGACGCATTATGAATATCCATATTGAGTTTCCCCATATTAAAATCATAAATAGCGCCTATTTTAGATTTTTCAGACAGCGTATAATCCAGGCTCAGATTTCCCCCTATTCCCTTATTCATATCTTCCCGGACATCCGTACTGTAAACGGAATTATCGCCCTGAACACTGGTTCGTTCTACCGATTTCTTTTTACGGTCGTAATGCCGCAGCTTTAACGAAGTACTGAACCGCTCCGACTGGTAATTCAAGGCTGCAATGTTTATATAACCGTTGAACGTTTTGCGCACATAGGTGGACGATACATTCCCGCTCCATCCCAAAACCGGATTCTTTTTAAGGATAATATTAATGATTCCGCTATTTCCCTGGGCTTCATATTTTGCCGGAGGCGTTGTGATCACTTCTATTTTGGCAATATTCTCTGAACGGAGTGATTGCAGGTAATTGACCAGTTCACTTCCCGAAAGGTTAAGCATCCGGTCGTTGACCATAACCGAAACACCGCTTTTCCCGACAATCGAAATCCCGTTATTCGCATCTACTTTTACCATCGGGGTATTGCTCAAAGCCTGTGTGGCATCCATTCCCAGGGAAGCAACGCTGTTTTCGACATTAAAAACCAGCCGGTCCACTTTCCGTTCGATGAGTTTTTTCTTCTTTTCGATCACTACCTCCTGTAATACTTCTGTATTTCCAATTTTCAGGTCGCCTAAATCGATATTCTTGTCCAGCTGCAGTGGGCTGTGGTAAACCGTTTTGCCAAGCCGGTTAATTTTAAGCGTATAATTGCCTTCAGCTGCTATTATTTTAAAATTGCCTTTTTCATCGGAGAATTCTTTTTTTACGATCAGGCTGTCGTTTGTTTGGAGCAGAATTTCCGCCAGATCGACTGAACCGGCAATTCTTCCGGAAACCGTATATTGGGCTTGTGCCCTACTCCAAACAGTAACAAGGGCTATTACAATAAAAAGTAGACGCATATTTTGTTTTGATTTTTTGAGGTTACGGCTGTTCCGCTTCGAAACAGCTTTTTAGTTGTTTTACGGCAATAGTCTTCCTGTCCTGTTCTTTATCAAAAGAGGGTACATGGTGTAGTCCTGTTGTTTCGGCACCGGCAATAGTTTCCCGCATCCGGAACGGATGTTCTTAAAAAACAGGAAACTATCAGGGTTAACAACGAAGGGTTGGCCTGTTTAAGGCTGTCGTAATTTACGCTTACATTTTCATGATTTTTACGTTGCCGTAAGTAGATTTAATCGTCATCGTGTTGGCACCGCTTTTCTTGTAAAATCCGGTATAGGTAGTCGTATTTTTAACCGTTGTTTTGTTGGCATCCAGATCGGAATTGTCCGTTAAATCGGCATACGTGAGCTCAAAATTATAATTAAAAGGATAGTTATCGGCATGACCGATTGTAATTCCGGTATATCTGGAAATTATGCTCACATTATTCGCTTTTGCTTCTATCCCATTAATCGTTATCTGCCCGTAATCGGACGTAAGCGCGATATCTTTTGAAAGCTGTCCGAAAACCATTGTTGTGTAATCACCATCCCCTTTAACCAGGTCGGCACTGCCAATAGTAAGCCCGCCGTACTTTGATTTAAAATCCAGTACATTGACCTCTTTGATTTTTGCCTGCGTATAGTTATTCACCAGGTTTAATTTATCGGATTTATTCAGTGTAAAATCCGAATAATTGGCTGTCAGCACACCTTCTTTCAGGTAACCGATAGTTGAAGCACTGGAATAGCTTATCTCGATAGTGTTGCGGCTGCCAAGCAGTTCATTAGCCGTAAGCTTACCGTAACGACAGTTGATATTTGCTTCTGCCAGCAGTTTATCGACCGTTATATTGCCAAATTTGTTTGCCAGTTTTACGCTTCCGTTTTTGGGAATTTTAATCGTATAATTGATTTCGATACTCAAATTGGATTTGCTTTCACCCATTTTATCCAGAACCGTTGTGGCCGTTATCCTGTTTTTCAAAGCTTCCAGATCAATACGGATTGCCTCTATTCTTTTGTTAACGGCCGCTTCGTTGTTGCCGCTAACCTTAATGAATACTTCAATGGCCGTTTTAGCCTCATTCCAGGTCGTCACATAAATGTTTCCAAAACTGTTGCTGACTTCCAGATGGGCATCCGGGTTTACTAAATATGTTTTTTCAATCTTTTTTTCTTTGCTGTATTTACCCGGATTGCCATTACCTGCAATAAGGAAAGACGGTACTATTAAAAGAAACAGCATTATTTTAGAGCATATTGTTTTCATGTGTTTTCTTATTTAGTTTATTATTATTGTCTATTTGATGCAATACATCTTCCAAAAAGGATATTCTTGTTTTCAGATTGGTGAGCATTGCAAAAATCAGCTGCTTGTTTTCACCATTATGAAGAAGCTCGAGCTTAATTTTTTCATAATCGCTATCCAGTTTTTGCATCTGTATAATCGCATCAGCTATGATTTTTTTGTTTTCGGGCGTATCGCGTTCCGTTACTTTTTCCAATTCATTGTCAATGATCGCTGTAAAATAGAAATGTATTTCCTGTACTTTCGGAGAAGTATCTGCCCATTCTTTTGCTGCCGGAGTCTGGTGCTGATAATACATAAAATATGACCCTATACACAGGATAACGGAAGCCGCTACAGTTACCGGCATCCAATATCTGGTTTTCTTTTTCTGTTGTATCTTATCAAAAAAACGCTCCTGGTGTCCTGATTCCGGTTCTTCAAAATCCCAGTCTTTTTCCAACTGTTTAAACAGCGTTGTTAAGTTGTCTTTTTCCTCTTTCATCTTACGGCTTCATTTAGTTTTATTCGTAATTTATCTTTTGCCCTGCTAATCATTGTCCGGCAGTTCATTTCTGTTATTCCCATGATCTGGCTGATTTCTTCCTGATCATATCCTTCTATCAGAAACAGCGTTAAAGCGATCCTGTAATTGTCCTGCAGTGACTGAATTGTTTTCATAACCTGTTGTGCTTTCAGGCTGCTGTAATCCATTTGCGTGTTATCGTCCGGAATGTCTTCTACTTTATTCAACACCGGATGCAATGCTTCCGTTGCCATTTTATGCCTCTTTTTGTAATTGTCGATACTCTTGTTCACGACAATCTTTTTAAGCCAGGCTCCAAAAGAAACTTCCTTTTTATATGCGTCCATATTCAGGAAGGCACTCAGAAACGATTCCTGCATAATGTCTTCCGCCCAATGCTCATCCTTCACAATACGATAGGCCGTATTGTACATCGCTTTATAAAACCGATTGTAAATTTCAAATTGGGCACCCCGGCTTCCGTTCTGGCAGCGTATAATTAAATTGTCGATATCGTTTGGTTTCGTTTCCAATGAAAGCATCAGGTTTTTATATAAAGACAGTACTTTTTTTGAAATGTTACACTTTTCAGAAAATAATATGCAAAATAGTATCAATATTAAAAAGATACCACTATCTCCTCAAATTATAGCGCATAAAAAAAGCCGGCACTAAGCCGGCTTTCATCGTATCGTGATAACAATACTTATTTTTTAGACCATTCCAGGATAGAATCCTTGTTCATCTTAACATAGTCACCATTGTTTTCTTTTTCAGCACCTGCCAACGATAATTTTGCTGTATCAATAGCGCCTTTTTTATCGCCCAGTTTCGCCTGAACCAATGATTTCAAACGCAAATACCAGAAAGGTGGTTCTTTTTTCATTTCAATAGCTTTGTTAACCCATCCTAAAGCTTTGTTCATATCACCATTGGATTGGTAATAGTACTGAGCTGCTGAGAAATAATCATTCTCTGTTGGACCTGCTAAAACATTTTCGATGCTCTTAGCGGCTATTTTTTGTGTAGGTACTTCAAACTTAACGGCTACCAATGTTTTTTCCCATGAAATTTCAAGGTTAGCATAGTCGTTATCCAGGTTGTTTACCGCAATAGTAAAAGTTTCTACTTTTCGGCCTAACGTTTCCGGTTTTACCGTTGTACGCAACGCTACTTTAGACTCATCCCATTTTTCAGGATTCCCCCAGTTATCTGTTGAAGTGTAAAAAATCACATCCCATGAATCCGCTTTTGGCAGTGTATAAAGGGCATATTTTCCTTTTTTCAACGTTTTACCGTCAATTACAACATCATCACTAAAAGAGATCGTCGTATTCGCGTTTGCTCCGGTTCTCCATATCTTTCCGTAAGGAACCAATTCTCCGAATACTGCTCTCCCTTTTGAACTTGGACGGGAATAATCCAACTCCACCTGGGTCAAACCAACTACTTGTTCCAATTCTGCTTTTGGACTCGCTTGTGGTGCTTTTACCTGCGCTTCAATGGCTAAAGTTGCCATAAAAAATGCTGCAGTTATAAAAATTTTTCTCATAACTATTGTCTGTTTATTAGCGAACGAATTTACTAAAAATTAACACTTAAAATGTTAATTTTAATTTAAAAGAAAAAAATGCTGTTTAACGATTTCCTAAAAAAATTAAACAGTTGTACTTTTACCAAAAAAGTATGAGACTTTATACCTTACATACCAAACAAAAGCTTCCCATTACAGTGGATGAAGCCTGGGATTTCTTTTCAGATCCGGGCAATCTGAATGTGATTACACCGGATAACATGAAATTCCGGACCCTATCCGGAGATAAGCAAAAAATGTTTGCCGGACAGATCATCCATTACCGGATTTCTCCTTTTCCCTTAATAACGATGCAATGGGTTACCGAAATCACACATGTTCAGGAAAAAAGCTTCTTTGTGGACGAACAGCGGTTTGGTCCTTATAAGTTTTGGCACCACAAACATTTTTTCAAAGCCATTGAAGGCGGCGTTGAAATGGAAGACGTAGTACATTATCAGGTTCCTTTTGGTGTTTTAGGCGAATCGTTTCATCCGCTTATCGTAAAACCCAGACTGAAAGCTATTTTCGATTACCGGAAAGCTGCATTAATCAAGCGCTTCGGGGAATACGATCCGAATATTAAAACATCAAGGTTATAACAAATTATATATGACTATTTTTTGGTTCAGAAGAGATTTACGACTGGAAGACAATATCGGTTTGTTCCACGCACTCAACAGCGGGGAACAGGTACTCCCTGTTTTTATTTTTGATCCTGATATCCTTACCCAGCTGCCGGAAGACGATGCCCGCGTAACTTTTATACACGCCCTTTTGTCTAAAATCCAGGAACAGCTCCTAAAGAAAGGAAAATCCCTGGCAGTATTTCACGGAAAGCCGCAGGCGGTTTTTCAAACACTTATTGCCAGTCATAACATCAGCAGCGTCTATACCAATCATGATTATGAGCCGCTGGCACGAAAAAGGGATATGGAAATCTATAGCCTGCTAAAAGAACACCATATTGCTTTTAAAACCAGTAAAGACCAGGTTATTTTTGAAAAAAATGAGGTGGTTAAAGACGACGGAACGCCTTATGTGGTGTACACTCCCTATTCCAAAAAATGGAAAGAAAAATTCCGCGGCATTCAATTGTCCCGGTATCCTTCTGAAGACTATCTGGACAACATTAGCATCCACGCCTATCCGTTTTTAAGTCTGGAGGACATTGGATTTAAAAAATCGGCTATTACGGTAAGCCCTTTTGATATTTCCGAAAAATTAATTGACCATTACGAAGCTACCCGCAACTTTCCTGCTGTTTCAGGAACGTCAATGCTGGGAACCTATCTGCGTTTTGGAGCGGTAAGCATCCGGAAAATGGTTCAAAAAGCGTCCGAAAGCCGTTATGAAACTTTTTTAAACGAGCTGATCTGGCGTGAATTTTTCATGCAGATCCTGTGGCATTTTCCACATACGGTAAACCGCAGTTTCCGGGAAAAATACGATGCTGTTGTTTGGGAAAACAATGAAGTTCTGTTTCAAAAATGGTGTGAGGGAAAAACCGGTTATCCTTTTGTTGATGCCGGAATGCGGGAACTGAATGCCACCGGCCACATGCACAACCGCGTACGCATGATTGTTGCCAGCTTTTTATGCAAACACCTGCTGATAGACTGGAAATGGGGCGAAACCTATTTTGCACAGCATTTACTGGACTACGAACAATCCAGCAATGTCGGCAACTGGCAATGGGCAGCGGGCTCCGGTGTTGATGCCGCTCCGTATTTCAGGATCTTCAATCCCACCGAACAGATCAAAAAATTTGATCCGGATTTGAAATACATAAAAAAATGGATCCCGGAGCTGGAAACCTCTCTTTATCCCAAACCGATAGTCGACCATAAAGAGGCACGGGAAAAATGCCTTAGCGTCTATAAAAAAGCCGTGGGATAATTTTACATTAGTCCACGGCTCAATACCTGTTATTCTATAAAACGATCCTGTTTTTTATCCCTTTCACCGTTTCAAAATTGATCTCATCAAAATGGTTGATTTCAAAATCGGCTTCTGTTAAATCCTGAAGTTTGGAATTGGCACTGTTATAGGCCAGACAGAAAATATCTGCCGCTTTGGAAGCTCTTACCCCATTGGTACTGTCTTCAATAACGATACAGTTTTCTTTTGGCGCCACCGATAACGAAGCGGCATGCAGAAAAATGGCCGGATGCGGTTTCGATTTCGGAAAATCCTCTCCGCTCACCGTATGTGTAAAATACGGATGCAGTTCAAAACGGTTAAAAACCCTTTCAATAGTACCTTTGGAAGCTGAAGATGCCAAAATAAGCTGCATCCCGTTTCCATGAAGATCCACGATTAATTTACGCACTCCTTCAATCAGTTCTAAATCTTCCTTAGTATCGAAAGCATCGTTGAATAAAAAACGTTTCCGAAGGATCAGTTCTTCCACATCGTGCGGCAAACCGAAAGCATCTTTTAATTTCTGGAAAACATTACGGGTGGAATTCCCGGTAAAAGTGGCATACATTTCTTCTGAGACTGCGATTCCCAATTCTGAAAAATGTTTGTAGTAAGCATATTTATGAACCGGTTCCGTATCTACGATTACGCCGTCCATATCAAAAATCACTGTTTTAATCATTGTGTTGTCGTTGTTTGTGCAAAAGTACGGCTTATTGTTTTATTTTTCCAAAGCGGAAGCGAACAATCCGTTTTTATAACGGTTCTATCCGGCTGAATAATAACACTTCCAAACGATTTTCGGCTGAAAATGAATTTTTAATTAAACTTTTTCCTTTACCTTTAGTCTAATTCACAAACAGCATGGCTTTTGCAGGACGAAAAAACATTTATCAGCGAATTATTGAATCCGAAAACGCAGAATGAAGCGTTTCGAAAGCTGCTATCCGAATACCAGCGTCCGCTATACAATCATATCCGGAACATCGTTATCAATCACGACGATACCGACGATGTTTTACAAAACACTTTTATCAAAGTATTTAATAATCTGAATGGTTTTAAAGGCGAAAGCAAATTGTTTTCCTGGATTTACCGTATTGCTACGAATGAAGCCATTACATTTATCCATCAGAGAGCCCGGAAAGCCGGTGTTTCCAGCGAAGAGCTGCAATCGAAAGCCGTGAATAACCTGGAAGCCGATGTGGATTATGACGGTGATGTCATCCAGCTGAAATTACAGAAAGCTGTGGCTACCTTACCGGAAAAACAACAGCTGGTTTTTAAAATGAAATATTTTGAAGAACTGAAATATGAAGATATGTCGGAAATTTTAGGAACCTCCGTAGGCGCCTTAAAAGCGTCGTATCATCATGCTGTTAAAAAAATTGAAGAATATTTAAATTCCGATTAAACCTTTTTTTCGGAACCTTGTCAAATAGATAACATGAATATGAAATAGCGGTGTTTTACTATATAAATACCGTTTATGAAGCACGAAAACTGAGAATAATGAAAAAGTTTGATTTACATAACGATCCGAAAATAACCTCCGGTTTTAAAACTCCGGATGCTTATTTTGAAAAATCCGCTGCGGAGATAATGGCGAAACTACCGGTACCAGAAAGTGGTAAGGTCATCGCATTGCCCCAGCGAAAAGTAGTCTGGATGTCGGGCATAGCCGCTTCCCTGCTATTGGTATCCGGATTGTCTGTTTATTATTTTGCCGGCACACCGTCTACCGGAAATTTAGACGATGCCGTGGTGGAATCCTACCTGCAGGCCAATGTGAATTCTTTCGACATTATCCAGCATCTTGATGAAAAAGATATTAAAGAACTTGAAAAATCCATCGTTTTAAGCGACGATGCCGTAGAGTCCTATCTATCCGATAACAACAATTTAGACCTTTATTTAAACGAATAATACCATGATTGCAAAACGAATCTTACCGTTTATACTTTTACTGATTTCCATCACCGGTTTCGGACAGGATTTCAAAGAAAAAAGAGAGCAGATAAAACAGCTTAAAGTTGCTTTTATTACGACAGAAGTAGGACTAACAACCGAAGAAGCCACTAAATTCTGGCCTATTTACAATACTTTTGACGAAAGGCAGTTTGAACTGAGACATAAAAAAATGCGCGGTTTCCAGAACAATATGAAGGATGATGCCATTGATAAAATGACCGAAAAAGAAGCACTTGCTTTTCTAAACCAGATTGAAAATACGGAAGAGGAACTGTTTAACCTGAGGCTGAAACTGATAGCCGATTTAAAAACGGTTTTAAGTCCTACCAAGATCTTAAAATTCAAAAAAGCAGAAGACGATTTTAACCGAAAGCTGTTGCGACAGATGAGGGACCGAAAATAAAAAAAGGAGCATTCAGCTCCTTTTTTTATTGAAATCGAAATCGTATTATCTTATTATTTCCGGCAGCAACTGCCGTTTTGGAGTCCATAAAACGCAGGGTAAACAAATCTTTGTAGTCTGCAATTTTACGCCAGCTCGTTCCCTGGTCAGCTGAGTAAAAAACTCCCGAAACTCCCACTGTCAGTAATTCCTGTCCTTTACTGTCCGGAAAAAACTGTACACAGGAACCATACCCGAATCCTTCATGTTCCGCGATGCGTTTCCATGTTTTACCGCCATCGGCAGTACTGATTTTGTTACCAAAATTCTGTTCCGGTTTTTCATAGTTCCCGCCCACTGCAAATCCGGTCATTTCATCATAAAAAGCAGCCGAAAATATTCCGGTCATCGCTTCGCCCTGAACTATTGGCGTTGCATACGTTTTCCAGGTCATTCCTTTGTCTGGTGAATAAAAAACGTTTGATTTTTTCCCACCGGAAACAATCCAGGTATGCGTGCCTTTTATAATAATATTGGTATTACTGGCTGCAAAAAAAGCTTCTCCGGCAGCGATTTCCGGTAAAGCACCGCAGTTTATTTTGGTCCAGCTTTCTCCGCCATCCCGGGTTATGATCAGGGAAAAACAATTTTCGACCGGATCGCCCACAGCAATTCCTTCCTTATCATTCCAAAACTGCATGCTGTCGTAAAACACTTTTTCTCCTTTTTCGGCATACACTAAAGCCGTATGTTTCCCGTCTTTTGAAATCCGGTACAGCAAACCGGGGTTACCGATACTCAGTATAAAAACATGCTCTTTTGTCTGGGCAATACTTCTGAATTCTAACTTTAAATCGTCTTTGGCCACATGACCGGTAAACGTTTTGCTTTTATCCAGCGTAACATAACCATACTTCCCGTTGTTTCCGGCATACCAGATCCGGTTGCTGTCTGCAGCAATTGCCCGGATACTGATTTTCTCCGTCAGTAAAGTGTCCGCAATAACTTTTGTAAAGCCGGACCTGGGTGTGGTGGTGATCGTTTCCGGATTATCGGATTTTGTTTTCAGTTTACACGAAAAGCAAATACAGATAATGGCAAGCAAAAAGCCTTTTTTCATTTATAAAATTTTAAAAGGCTAATTTACAAAAACAATGCTGCGATTACAGTCTTTTATTTTTACCGTCCAAAAGGTGCATCCACAACATTCGGGACAACCTGAAATTGAACGTGCTCAGCAATACGGACATGATGGCAATTAAAACCACGATTGTGACAAAACTGTGTACGAAAAACTGAATGATCAGGAAGAAAACAACCATTTCCGCTACGGCTACTGCATAGCTCACAAACATGGAACCAAAGAAGTAACCCGGTTCTTTTTCAAACTGATGGTCGCAATGCGAACAGCGTTTGTTCATCTTCGGCATTTGAAAAAGCAGTATGTTTCCCTTTTTCTCAAAAACTTTTCCCTCTCCGCATTTAGGACATTTCTCGGTAATAATATTCTTTAAAACTGACATATTCTTTTTTTATACAAATTTCACAAGAATTCCCGTTTTAGCTATAGACTAATTACACTATATTTTGTACTTTTCGGACACAAAAGCAACCCTCCCTTACCCCATGCAAACGGCTATTCTCGATATCAGGCAATTCGACGCCACCGGAAACCGGAAAGAGTTTTACGTGAATACTATTGAAAATCATATCATTACCAACCACCGGAACATTCACAAACCCCATAAACACAATTTCTATCTTGCTGTACTATTCACGCAGGGAACAGGAATTCACGAGATCGATTTCACGACTTATGCAGTAAAGAGAGGCAGTTTGTTTTTTCTGAATCCCGGACAAACCCATCACTGGGAACTTTCCGAAGACATTAGCGGTTATATCTTCTTTCACACCCAGGCTTTTTACGATTTGCACTTTACCCGCAACAGGGTCACGCATTTTCCTTTTTTCTATAGTGTTCAAAACTCGCCTTATCTGGAATTGGATGAAAAAAACTGTTCCGGTTTTACATCGATGTTCCGGGATATTTATACCGAAAACCACGCAGATCACTTTTTAAAAAACCAAATAATCCTTAACAGCATCGACCGGC
The DNA here is from genome assembly GCF_001898245.1 of Flavobacterium sp. 40-81. Lineage (NCBI taxonomy): Bacteria > Pseudomonadati > Bacteroidota > Flavobacteriia > Flavobacteriales > Flavobacteriaceae > Flavobacterium > Flavobacterium sp. 40-81. The sequence continues at coordinate 29,913 of NZ_MKTM01000020.1, read as the reverse complement.
TTTATATTGAAAGTACGCGGCTTTATATTGAAAAAAACACTCCTAAAATAATAACCCAGAATGCGTATGCCATCCGTTTCCAGGAACTGGAACAATTAATTGAAAAGCATTATAAAACCGAAAAATCGCCTTCGCAATATGCCGACTGGCTAAACGTGAGTCCCAAGCACCTTAACCGTATTACCCAGTCCATGGTTGGCAAAACCACTTCCGATGTGATACTGGACCGTGTTTTTCTGGAAGCCAAAAGGGAACTGATCCGTTTCAAGAATAATTTTGCCGAAGTTGCCCTCCAATTGGGCTATGACGACTATGCCTATTTCTCTAAACTTTTCAAGAAAAAATGCGGGGAAACACCTTCGGCGTTTATTAACAAATACAGATAGGCAATCAAGACAATAATTTGCTTATCTTTGCAAGCTGATTTTTACACAGATGAGATTACACAGAAACTTAGTTTTTACCGTTATAGATTCCATTATGGCAATCTTCAACGAGGGAGAATATGCCGATAAGGTTGTTGCGAGAGCATTAAAAAAAGATAAAAGATGGGGAAGCAGCGATAGAAAATTCGTCGCGGAAACCATTTATGAAATAGTACGCTGGAAACGTTTATACTGCGAAATTGCAGAGGTAAAAGAACCTTATGACAGGGATAATGTCTGGAGGATTTTTGCAGTTTGGGCAGTTTTGCGCGGTTATACGCTTCCGGACTGGAAGTATTTTGAAAGTACACCGGTTCGAAAAATCAAAGGCCGTTTCGACGAGTTGTCAAAAATCAGAAAATACAAAGAATCCATTCCGGACTGGATGGATGAATTGGGTGTTCAGGAATTAGGAGAGGCACTTTGGTCAAAGGAGCTGGCTTCACAAAATGAGCAGGCCAAAGTTATTTTGCGTGTGAACACTTTAAAAACAACGAAAGAAAAACTTCGTGCCATTTTAATGGACCTGAACATCGAAACGGAATTCGTAGAAGGATATCCGGATGCTTTGGTACTTAAAGAGCGTGCTAATGTTTTCCTGACACAGGCTTTTAAAGACGGCTTTTTCGAAGTTCAGGACGCTTCGTCACAATTAGTGGCCCGTTTTCTGGATGTAAAACCGGGTATGCGCGTTGTGGATACCTGTGCCGGAGCCGGCGGAAAAACACTTCACATGGCATCGCTGATGGAAAATAAAGGGCAGCTTATCGCGATGGACCTATATGAAAGCAAACTAAAACAATTAAAACTTCGCGCCAAAAGAAACGGGGCATTCAACATTGAATACCGTATTATTGATACAACCAAAGTTATTAAAAAGCTTCATGAAAAAGCCGACAGGGTTTTAATTGACGCACCTTGCAGTGGTTTAGGAGTACTGAAAAGAAATCCTGACAGTAAATGGAAACTACAGCCGGAATTTATCGATAACATCCGAAAAGTTCAGGCTGAAGTATTGGAAAGCTATTCAAAAATTGTAAAACCCGGAGGAAAACTGGTATATGCTACCTGTTCTATTCTTCCATCGGAAAATCAGGAACAAGTCAAAAAATTCCTTGCTACAGAATCGGGTAAAAACTTCGAATTTGTAAAAGATGTAAAAGTATTGGCATCCGAATCAGGGTTTGACGGATTTTACATGGCTTTATTTGATCGGAAGATATAATAAACAAAACTTACATGAAAAAACTCTACTCTTTAGCGTTATCAATCACTTCACTGATTGGTTACGCTCAAGCTGGCGCGCCGGCGTCTCCTTATTACAACGGGTTTAACTGGACTGTAACCGGGAGTACGTTAAAAAGTGCGTTGGCTACCAAAATTACGAATACGCATACCAAAACGCTGAGCTATGACAACGTTTGGGATGCCGACAAGATCATTGACCTGGACCCGAATGATGCTTCCAATGCCAATGTTTTATTGCTTTACGGATTTAGCAGCACGATGTGTCCGGCTTCCACTTCTGATGACAACAATCACAGAAGAAGAAATAAAAACAGTAACGGCGGCGGTACCACCTGCGAATGGAACAGGGAACATACTTTTGCAAAATCACTGGGAACTCCGGATTTAGGAACTTCGGGCCCTGGTGCAGATGCACACCATTTAAGAGCTTCAGACGTACAGCGTAACGGTGCCAGAGGAAGTTTAAAATTTGCTCCGGGTTCCGGTAATTCAGGACCTGTTTCCGGCGGATGGTATCCGGGTGACGAATGGAAAGGCGATGTAGCCCGTATGATCATGTATATGTACCTGCGCTATCCAACCCGATGCCTGCCTAAAAATGTAGGTACCGGTTCGACCGTTTCTTCCGATGCCAATATGATTGCGCTATTCCTGCAATGGAATGCCGAAGACCCGGTTTCGGAATTTGAAGACAGAAGAAATACCTATTTGGGAAATGCCGGTAATACTTACGGTCAGGGGAACAGAAATCCATTTATTGACAATCCGTATTTAGCAACTGTTATCTGGGGCGGTCCGGTAGCCGAAAATCGCTGGCCATCCATCCTGGCTACAGACAGCTTCGATGCTCTGGCAAGTGTTCTGGTCTATCCAAACCCGTCTAACGACCAGAGAATCAATATTTATTCTGAAAAAGAACTGGATGAAATCCAGTTAATCAATATTAACGGTCAGATTATTCAACAAATCAAAAAACCGGCACACTATCAGCAGACTTACACGATAGAAAACCTGCCGCAAGGTTTTTACCTGGTTCGAATTTCGTCTGAAAACCTGACCACTACCAAAAAAATTATTGTCAATTAAAGGAGTTCCTTTAACTATAAAAAGCCTGTCTTCAATAACAGGCTTTTTTTATGCCTTTTTATAATTATTTCAAAAAGTTACAAATAAAACATTTTTAACCTCATTTACCCTGTAACATCGCAAAAAGTCATAATTCACTAACATCTAAATAGTTAAAATTCTTTTTTTATAACAGCAAACGCTATAATTTTACATCCTAATTATTCATCCACTATGAAAAAACTTTACACTACCGTCTTGTTGATGTCGGTTTTTATGGGTTTTGCCCAAATTCCTGTGGGCTATTATAACAGTGCTACCGGCACCGGTTATACATTAAAAACCCAATTGTATAATATTATCAAAGGTCACTCGGATCTGGGGTATAATGGTCTTTGGACCACTTACAGTACAGCCGACAGGGATCACTACTATGAGAATGACAATACTATTTTAGACATCTATTCGGAAAAACCGGCAGGACCGGACGCTTACAGCTATACTTACAGCACGGACCAATGTGGAAATTACACCGGCGAAGGCAGCTGTTACAACAGAGAACATACCATTCCTCAATCGGTATTTGGTTCTCAGGTTCCGATGTATTCTGATGCGCATCATATTCCACCTACAGATGGTTATGTAAACAACAGAAGAGACAATTATCCGCATGGTATGGTAGGAACGGCAACGTGGACCTCAACAAACGGATCCAAACTGGGAGCGGCTTCAAACTCCGGTTATGCAGCCGGATATACCGGAACTGTTTTTGAACCAATTGACGAGTTTAAAGGCGATATTGCCAGAATGTACCTTTATTTTGCGACACGCTACGAAAATGTTGTAAGCGGTTATACATACCCTATGTTTAACGGAACCAGCAATCAGGTTTTCACCAATACTTTCCTTAAAATATTAGTAAACTGGCACAATTTAGACCCGGTTAGCCAACGTGAAATCGATCGTAATAATGCTATCTACAACCGTCAGCACAACCGTAACCCGTATATTGACCACCCGGAATATGTGCAGTCCGTATGGGGAGCAGCTTTGGCAACCGAATCTTTCGATGCTTTAGCCAATGTATCCGTATATCCGAATCCGTCTAACGACCAGAGAATCAATATTTATTCTGAAAAAGAGCTGGATGAAATTCAGTTAATCAACATTAGCGGTCAGATCGTACAACAAATCAAAAAACCGGTTCACAATCAGGAAACCTATACTATAGATAACCTGCCTCACGGTTTCTATTTATTGAAATTGTCTGCAGAAAACCAAACGACAACTAAAAAGATAATCGTTAACTAATACGATAATACTATACTAAAAAAGGAGTGCTGAATCAGCACTCCTTTTTTTATGGTTATCTCACAAATGAATTACATATTTCTTCGGTACTGACCGCCTACTTCAAACAAAGCAGCCGTGATTTGACCTAAAGAGCAATATTTAGCAGCATCCATTAATTTCTCAAAGATATTCTGGTTCTGAATCGCAGCTTCCTGGATAATATCCAGTTGTTGCGCCACTTCATCCGCATTTGCTTTGTGAAGGTTTTCCAAGGTCAGGATCTGGAATTGTTTTTCCTCTTCCGTAGCACGGATAACCTCAGCCGGAACTACCGTAGGCGAACCTTTTGAGCTCAGGAAGGTATTTACACCGATGATCGGGAATTCTCCGGTATGTTTCAATGTTTCATAATACAAACTTTCTTCCTGGATTTTCGAACGCTGGTACATGGTTTCCATAGCCCCCAATACACCACCTCTTTCCGTAATTCTGTCAAATTCGGTTAAAACGGCTTCTTCCACTAAATCCGTAAGTTCTTCAATAATGAATGATCCCTGGATCGGGTTTTCGTTTTTAGCCAATCCTAATTCTTTATTGATGATTAACTGGATAGCCATTGCTCTACGTACCGATTCTTCTGTAGGTGTTGTGATCGCCTCATCATAAGCATTGGTGTGCAATGAATTACAGTTATCATAAATCGCATACAATGCCTGTAATGTAGTACGGATGTCGTTAAAGTCGATTTCCTGTGCGTGAAGCGAACGTCCGGATGTTTGAATATGGTATTTCAACATCTGTGCTCTTTCGTTGGCACCGTATTTATTTTTTAAGGCTTTTGCCCAGATCTTACGGGCCACACGTCCGATTACCGCATATTCCGGATCGATTCCGTTTGAGAAGAAAAACGACAGGTTCGGACCGAAATCGTTAATGTTCATTCCTCTGCTCAGATAATACTCTACATAAGTAAATCCGTTTGCAAGCGTGAAAGCCAGCTGTGTAATCGGGTTCGCTCCTGCTTCTGCAATATGGTATCCGGAAATGGAAACCGAATAGAAGTTACGTACATTTTGTTTAATGAAGTATTCCTGAACGTCACCCATTAAACGCAGTGCAAATTCTGTAGAGAAAATACAGGTATTCTGCGCCTGGTCTTCTTTTAAGATATCTGCCTGAACAGTACCCCTCACCTGTGCCAGGGTTTTTATTTTAATATCGCTATATACGTCGGCAGGTAAAACCTGATCTCCGGTTACTCCTAACAACATTAGTCCAAGTCCGTCATTACCCTGTGGCAATTCGCCATTGTAACGAGGACGTTCCACTCCTTTTTTCTTATAGATAGCGTTGATCTTAGCATCAACTTCTTTTTCTAAACCGTTTTCTTTAATGTATAGCTCACATTGCTGATCGATTGCTGCATTCATAAAGAATCCTAACAACATTGGCGCCGGACCGTTAATTGTCATACTCACCGAAGTCATCGGGTGTGCTAAATTGAATCCGGAATATAGTTTTTTAGCATCGTCCAGACAGCAGATCGATACCCCGGCATTTCCAATTTTACCGTAAATATCGGGACGGTGTCCGGGATCATTACCATATAAGGTCACACTATCGAAAGCTGTTGAAAGACGTTTTGCCGGCATTCCCAAGCTCACATAGTGGAAACGGCGGTTTGTACGCTCCGGTCCGCCTTCTCCGGCAAACATACGCGTAGGGTCCTCACCTTCTCTTTTAAACGGATATAATCCGGATGCAAAAGGGAATTCTCCCGGTACGTTTTCCTGCAGCGACCAACGTAATATGTCACCCCAGGCTTTGTATTTCGGCAAGGCAACTTTTGGTATCTGAGAATGCGATAAACTTTCCGTATGTGTCGCAATTTTAATTTCTTTATCACGAACCTTAAACGAGTAAACCGGATTTTTGTATTTGTTTACTTTTTCATCCCACGTTAAAATGATTTCCCAGTTGTACGGGTCTAAATTCATTTTTACCCTGTCGAATTCTTTGGTCAGCAACGACAGGAACGGTTCTTTCTCTTTATCGGTTACCGCGATGGAATATTCATCAATTCCGGCTTTATTGATTACCGGTACTTTACCGGAAACCGTTTCGATGGTTTTGAATATTCCGTATAATTTCTGTGCTACTTCCTGCTGGCTTAAGGCCTGCTCATCGTATTTTCTGTTGTTTTCTGAAATTTCCGACAAGTAACGGGTTCTGTGTGGCGGAATTACAAATATTTTCTCACTCATTTCGCGAGTGATCTCAAAAGTAGATTGTAAATCGGCTCCGGTTCTTTCTGCTACTTTATCCATAATGGATTTGTAAAGCGTGTTCATTCCCGGATCGTTAAACTGTGAGGCTATTGTTCCGAAAACCGGCATTTGATCCGGATTTACGTCCCAAAGATTATGATTTCGCTGGTATTGTTTTTTTACATCGCGAATGGCATCCAAAGCCCCTCTTTTGTCAAATTTGTTAATCGCTACCAGGTCGGCAAAATCCAACATGTCGATTTTTTCCAACTGAGTCGCCGCACCAAATTCCGGTGTCATCACATATAATGACACATCTGAGTGTTCTAAGATTTCCGTATCCGATTGTCCGATACCGGAAGTTTCCAATACGATCAAATCATATTTAGCGGCTTTCAATACTTCGATGGCTTCCGCTACATATTTTGACAATGCCAAATTGGACTGACGCGTAGCCAGGGAACGCATGTATACTCTCGGGTTATTAATGGCGTTCATTCGGATTCTGTCGCCTAATAAAGCACCGCCCGTTTTTCTTTTGGAAGGGTCAACCGAAATTAATCCGATTGTTTTTTCCGGGAAATCAATCAGGAAACGACGTACTAATTCGTCTACTAAAGAGGATTTTCCGGCACCACCCGTTCCGGTAATACCCAAAACAGGAATGTTTGATTCTTTATTTTTCTGATGGATGGCATCCAGCGTTGCTTTCGCTACTTCCGGATAGTTTTCTGCCGATGAAATAACACGGGCAATTGCCGTTGGGTTCTTTTCTTCCAGATGGTTGATTTCTCCGTTTAAGGTATCGCCAACCGGATAATCCGAGCGCTGTACCAAATCGTTAATCATCCCCTGTAACCCTAGTTCACGTCCGTCATCCGGAGAATAAATTCTTGTGATTCCGTATTCGTGTAATTCTTTTATCTCTTCCGGAAGGATTACTCCTCCACCGCCTCCAAAAATCTTAATATGTCCGGCGCCTTTTTCTTTTAAAAGGTCGTACATATATTTAAAATATTCATTGTGTCCTCCCTGATAGGAAGTCATCGCAATTGCATTGGCATCTTCCTGAATAGCGGTGTTTACCACTTCTTCCACACTTCTATCATGTCCTAAGTGAATTACCTCAACACCGGTTGCCTGAATAATTCTTCGCATGATGTTGATGGCCGCATCGTGACCGTCAAATAAAGACGCTGCTGTTACAATCCGGACTTTATTGATAGGTTGGTAAGGTTGTGCTTGTTCCATTTTTGTTACTGAATTTGAGGTCGCAATGTAGTGAATAATTAAAAATTAAAAAAGCGATATACTGTTAATAGAATGCTTTTCAGGAAGTATTTCAGGCATTTTTATAACAAAAAAGGCCCACCAAAGTGAGCCGATCTTTATTTAAAAACGATATTCGCGATATCGTGTGTCCTGAAGCTATTTGTCCGGCAGCCTTATGCTTTGTGAATACTATCCATATCCACTTCAACACCCAGTCCCTGTGCAATTCCCATTCCGAGTTTTGCATCGGCCCGGAACCAGTGGCAAAGCTGGCGGTTAATGATTTCCAGTCTTTTTGGTCCGCCTATTCCTTTCATCGCGCCTACAATATTGTTGATCGTATTGTGTTGTGCCTCCGGTGTCATCAATCGGAACAGGTTTCCGGGCTGCGTAAAATGATCGTTTTCTCCTTCGGCGTTTCTGTCATACCAATCGGCCAGACCGGTTCCTAAATCCCATGCCGGTTCTTTATAAGCCTGATCGACTTCTATAGCATCGAAACTGTTTGGAAAATAGTTCGGATTGCTTCCTCCGTTACCGTCCACACGCATTTTACCGTCTCTTTGGTAATTGTTTACCGCAAACGGGCATCTGTTTACCGGAATCTGCTCGAAGTTGCTTCCCAAACGGTAGCGGTGTGCATCCGGATAGGACAACAAACGTCCCTGTAACATTTTATCGGGCGAATAACCGATTCCGTCAATAACGTGTGCCGGTGCAAAAGCCGCCTGTTCCACATCCTGGAAGTAGTTATCCGGATTCTGGTTCAGTTCCAGCACACCCACATCAATTAACGGGTAATCGCCATGCGGCCATACTTTTGTCAGGTCGAAAGGGTTGATATGATAGGTTTTGGATTCTGCTTCGGTCATTACCTGGATTTTCAGGTTCCATTTCGGATAGTGTCCGTCTTCAATGGCATTAAAAAGATCACGTTGTGCATAATCCATATCCTGTGCCCGCATCTGATCGGCTTCCGGCCCGGTAAAGTTTTTTATTCCCTGCGCCGATTTGAAGTGGAATTTCACATAAAAACGCTCATTACCGGCATTAATCATCGAAAAGGTATGGCTTCCGAATCCGTGCATAAACCGGTAACCGTTTGGCGTCCCTCTATCGGACATTAAGATCAGTACCTGGTGCAGACTTTCCGGGTTTAACGACCAGAAATCCCACATCATCGTTGGTGATTTCAAATTGGTTTGCGGATCTCTTTTCTGAGTGTGGATAAAATCCCCGAATTTTTTGGGGTCTTTAATAAAGAAGATGGGTGTATTGTTTCCAACCAGGTCCCAGTTTCCGTCTTCCGTGTAGAATTTTACCGCAAAACCTCTCGGGTCACGTTCCGAATCGGCCGATCCTTTTTCGCCGCCAACGGTTGAGAAACGCAGGAATACTTTTGTTTCTTTCCCTATAGTATTAAATACTTTTGCTTTTGTATATTTTGTAATATCATGGGTTACCGTAAATGTTCCGTATGCTCCGGAGCCTTTGGCGTGTACCACTCTTTCCGGAATACGTTCCCTGTTAAAGCTGGCCATTTTTTCGTGCAGAATAAAATCCTGAAGTAAAATGGGGCCGCGCGCTCCGACTGTTTGTGAGTTTTCATTCTCAACATAAGGCTTTCCTGAGGCAGTAGTAAGTTTGTTGTGAGTTTTCATTTGTATTGCTGTTTTTAGTTAATAAATACTGGAATCACATTTAAAGTCCTGAACATCAATTTCTATTGCACTTTAAATTTACTCAAATTTATCCAATGTAACCGCATCAAAACTATAAATCAAATCGATTGTTTTTATTTTTTAATAGCAAAAAACTATACTTAAAATTGGTATGAACTTTGATTACCTTTGCCTATCAAATTCTCCCTATATGAAAAAAATTATTTTCTTATTTGCTTTTTTACCGTTTTTCGGATGTGCAGAAGCACAGCAAATTTTCAATCAGTTACCGAATAAGGCTAAAACCTCCGGTATTTTAAATCAGACGGATATTGCTGCCGGACTAAAAGAGGCCTTAAACAATGGTGTGGAAAAACAGGTTGTAAAGCTAACGCAGGTTGATGGTTTTTATAAAAATGAAATGGTCAAGATCCTGATGCCGGAAGAATTGCAGAAAGTAGACAAAACATTGCGCAGTATCGGGATGGGAAGTCTTGCCGATGAAGGTATAAAAATGATGAACCGAGCTGCTGAGGACGCTGTAAAAGAAGCGACACCGATATTTGTGAATGCGGTAAAGAGTATGACCATTACCGATGCCAAGAACATCCTGATGGGAAGTGACAATTCGGCAACGACCTATTTACAGACTTCTACAACAACAGCTTTGTATGGCAAATTTAACCCGGTAATTAAAAGTTCTTTTGATAAAGTAGGGGCAGATAAGGTATGGAGTACGATCATTACAAAATACAACAGTATCCCACTTGTTAAAAAAGTAAACCCGGATTTAACGGATTATGTAACCAATGAAGCGATGGAAGGTGTTTTTAAAATGATCTCTGTAGAAGAGAAAAACATCCGAACCAATCTGAATTCGAGAACCTCCGGACTGCTTAAAAAAGTATTCGCTTTACAGGATAAAAAATAGTCCTGAAATTGCTAAAAATGGAAAAATATACAGATCGGAAAGAAAAATCTTTAAATATTCTTAGAAATCTAAATTTTTAATTATCAATAACATACAAATAACATTCTGTTAACACTTGGGCTAAAAAAAATGTCGGACATTTGCAGAGTAATAAATGATTTCTCATTTGGTTAGGGTTAGTTAAAAAAAGAAATGCCGGTGCTTCTCATCACCGGCTTTTTTATTTTATCTATATCTTATAATGAATTCAAAAAGGCTAAAAGAGAAGCTCTTTCTGATGTGGTGAGCTGTTTGAACCTTTCTTTAGGCTGCTGGGCTTCACCACCGTGCCACAATATGGCTTCCGTTATATTTCGCGCTCTTCCGTCATGAAGGAAATTGGTATGCCCGTTTACCAGCTCCGTTAATCCGATTCCCCATAAAGGACGTGTTTTCCATTCTTTTCCATTTGCCAGGAAATCCGGTCGGTTATCTGCTAAATCATCGCCCATATCGTGCAGTAATAAATCGGAATACGGGAAAATTGTCTGGTTGGACAAGGCCGCAATGGCATGATATCCGGTAACCTGTTTCGGCGTGTGGCATTTTGCACAGCCAATGCGGTCAAAAATCTTAGCCCCTTCTCTTACCGGTTTGTTGTTTATATTACGCGGTGCCGGAACAGCTAAAGTTCTGCAGTAAAGCGCCACCTGGTTTAAAACATCATTGTTGATTTCCGGATCGTCGTTCAGACCGTCCTGCCCGTTGGACTGATTGTAACCGGTTTCGTTAGGAAAGACCGGATTCGTGATCCCCATATCTTCCACATAAGCCGCCGCACATTGTACCAGTATGGTTCCGGTATTGGCTTTCCAGCCAAATCTTCCCAATACGGTTTGCTGCAGTTTCGGATCCCAGACAAAGTTTGCTTTCCCGGAAATCCCGTCACCATCGGCATCATTAACATCCTGTAAAGCGAGGATATTGGCTTCCGGTATGGCTTCCAGTAATCCCAATCCGAAAACCGGAGTTCCGATTCTTGGGGACAGCATCATGTTTGCCGGTAAAGGAATATAAGGATTCACCAGGGTTATTGTCGGTTTTCGTAAGGTTATAACGGTACCGTCTGCCAGTGTTTCCGTTTTTTCCGTAAACACAACCTGATAGGCTGCTTCCGGTGTGTAACCAAACAAAGCCTGGTTTTGAATCTGTAAGCCGAAGCCCGGTGCCGAAAGCGGTCCGCCGTGACTGTCCATTCCTGGAATACTGGCTCTGACCAGCAATCCGCTTCGGTTGTTAATCATCACCGGAAAGGCCGAACGCCCGTCTCTGGGATGACAGGCAATACAGGAAGAGTTATTAAAAATAGGTCCTAAACCGGGATTCACATTTGCCGGAGCTGTTACAAAAACAGCTTCAAACTGTACATCACCAGCCAAATGTATTCCTAAACTTTCGGCATCAAGATTGGGCGCCGGAGTACTAAACGCATTACTTGTCGCTAAAAATACGGTCGTACCACCACCTGCCAGTAACCGATCGTTTAAATCAGGAATATCTTCATAAACATCATTGTCACTATTATCGCAGGAAAGGAAAGCGACACTCAAAAAACTTAATACTAGGTATTTTTTTATCATTATTGGTATAAATTAGAAAATACCCCACTTAATAAATAAGTGAGGTATTAAAAAGACATCATAATAATAGTCGCTGGTATTCCTCAATCCCTGAGCCTATATTATAACAGTCTTATTTATAGTTACTATGGCAATACTATTCGTTAATTATTAATTAGCGGTAATAACTGAGTCTGTAATAAATTGAATAATTCATTTACTTTTTCCTGAGCATTTTCCACTGCCGGTCTGTTGTTATAGATCGCATCTGTAAACGATACCGGGATGGCTTCAATTGCTGTAATTGCTTCACTGATCTTCGCTTTGATAGTAGCATCCAATTGTGGGTTTCTAGCCGCAACCACATCGGTAAGTCCTTTACCGTCTATAGCATTATAATCTCCTAAATAAACATTCTGAACGCTACGGATGTTGTCTGCAAAATCCAATAATGAATTTTTACTGAAACGTGATTCTTCAGCCTGTGGCGAAACTCCTTCTCCGTTAGGACCGTTTAAAGGCTCCTGGATTTTAGTATTGGCAACCTCATCGGCAATTGTGATGATTCCATGTACGAATTCTTCTAACGCCGCTTTCTGTGACGGGTATTTCACATTATTAGCATTTCCGGCTGTTAAGAAGTAAGCTACATAATTTCCGGCAGAACTGCTCCATCCGTTAATTAATGTTTGTGTATTGTTCTGTAAATCTTCAGCAGCAGCTTTAAGGTATTCAAATTCTCTTGCTGTAATCTGAGCAACGGTTTTAGTTCCGTTTTCTCCCCATAATAAAAACTCTATAAGGTGAAATCCTCTTGCTTCCGGGTTAGATGCAATAACGTTAGCAGTGATTGGCTGGCCACTGGACAGGATGTTGTTCATCGCTTCCACATCTACCGGCCAGGTATCCATGGCAGGATCCAAACCTCCGTTACCAAGTGCATCATCTGCTACCGGTCCGTATAAAAATCCTTCCGATTGTTCCCATGGTTTTCTGGTTGCGCTCCATGCTAATCTTGCAGCAGCAAGATTATCCTGAGTTGGTGCAGCTGCTAAAGTGTTAATAGCTGTTCTTAACGCCGTTGCTCTTTGGTTTAGTGTTTTATATGTTTCCACTACAACGTTAGAGGCAACATTACTAATTACATTTGAATATAATGACGCATTCGGGTCTACATAATTTGTGTCGTCGTTATTACTGCAATTTACTAATGCTAATGCCATTGCAATAAATCCTAAACTTAAAACTCTTCTTTTCATTTATAAAATATTTGTGTTAGTAATCTGTTTTTAGAAGGAGAAACCAATACCGGCAGAAAATGTATTTTCCTGTTGTTTCTCTCCTGTATTCAATGCGGTTACCGGATCAAACTGATACGAACCTAAATTTCTGTTCTGATAATGTGCTTTTAACACGATCTGCGGGTGTACAAACCAGTTGAATCCTCCGGTTATAGCACTTCTTTCCCATCTTGGTTTTTTAACAACGTTTCCTTCCACTCCATGCATCGTATCGTAGTAATCGTATCGCATAAACGGATAGAATTTTTGTTTGGTCGTTTTGTTGAAGAAATGCAGGATCTCGTATCCGGCTTCTGCCGAAAATCCTAAAACACTTTTTCCAACCGGTGTTCTTTTCACCCCTAAGTTGTTTGATAAACTGGCGTTCTTTCTGGAAACGATATTCGAGTTTTCAAGATTTCCGTATAAGATAATGGAATTGAAACGCAGGTAATCTTCGTCATAAGTGATATGTCCTTCAAAAATGGTTACATAAGCACTTTCTTTCATGTCGTTTTTCGGTCTGTTTGCAGCCGCATCGTTAATATAGGCTGACGCTCCGAAATAGGTATTTTTATGGGTTCCGAATTTGTAGTCCAATCGGGCTGTAAATGCCCAGCTTTCGCCCACAGACATTTCAAAACGCTGCTGGTATCCTTCTTTGATCCAGCCTCTTGAGCTAAATCCTGAAGCGTCTAAACCATTGGTAACGGACACTTCATATTTGAATCTTTTTTTCCAGAAGGTTCCGTGGAACTGTACGCCGTTTTCATACCATCCCAAAGGAAGGATTTCGTTTTCCATTTCCTGACGGTGTGTGGTAAAATAAGAGATCGGACGGTCTAAATCCTGAGCAAGTCCAAAGTGGATCTTCATTCTTCCCACCCGCACATTGAAGTAAGGACGAACGGCCAGGTTGATGTGGATCTGCTCGATCTTCACTTCTCCTCCGGCTTCCACTTCTTTTTCATATTCTCCGGCTTCTTCCTGGGTATCCAGCTCTACTGTGGAACCGGTTCCGCCGTGTTCAAATTCTATTTCCGATTTAAAACTGATCCAATCATTGAAATTGTATCCCAGGTATAAATTAAGGCGTTCCGCATCAAATTTATCTTTCATTCCCAAATCGGTATCGTAACGTCTGTAGTTGTAATAGTTAACAACTCCGTATCCGCTTAAAGTAAACTTACTCCAGTCAAAAAGGGTTTTATTTTCTTTAATAAAATCGGCTTTAACCTGTTGTTTCAGTTCTTCTCTCAACTCTTTTTTTATCTCCTCCTTAAGCTTCTTAACGCTTACAGAGTCAACGCTTTGCGCGTATCCGTTAAAAGTAAAAATGGCTAGTAATAAAAGTAATATTCGGTTCATGTAATTTTGAAATTTTCGGCAAAGCTATATATTTATTTTTAATAAGTCTAAATAAGTTCATTATTTTTTTAACTTTGCCCTAACTTTTATTTAAGCTTTTTTTATGTTAAAAGAGTCCGAATCCGCTAACGATACGCTTCTCAGCATTTTCATTTCTTTAAAAAAATACCTGGAAAACCGTTTTCAAAAATGCCGTTCTGCCTTATTCACCCCGATTGATAATTCGCAGTTAATTCTATTCCGGATAGTTTTCGGAATACTGATTTCATGGCATTGCATCCAGTGCATTATGAACGAATGGGTAAGACGCAATTTTATACTGCCCACCTATACTTTTTCCCATATCGGGATGGAATGGCTGCAACCGCTGCCGGGAGAAGGCATGCATTACTATTTCTATTTTATGGCACTTTTGGGTGTTTTTATTTCCATTGGTTTATTTTACCGCTGGAGCCTCGGTCTGTTTACCCTTTTATGGGCAGGTGCTTATTTTATGCAGAAAACAGCCTATAACAATCATCACTATTTGTTATTGCTGGTTTGCATTATCATGCTGTTTCTCCCTGCCAATGCTTCCCATTCTGTAGATGCCAGACGAAATCCGGACATCCGCAGCAATACGGTTCCTTCCTGGTGCATCTGGGTTATGATCCTGCAAATCGCCATTGTCTATTTTTTTGCTACAGTTGCTAAACTCTATTCCGGTTGGCTGGATGGCAGTTTTACCAAAGGGATGCTGCACAAAAATGCCATTCCGCTTTTAGAAAATTTATACAACCAGCAGTGGTTTTATCTGTTTATTGCCTATGCCGGAATTTTATTCGACTTATTGATTGTGCCGGCATTGCTATGGCACAAAACCCGGAAATATGCTTTTATGGCTTCGCTGTTTTTCCATTTGTTCAACAAATTGCACCTGGGCATTGGTATCTTCCCGTTTATGGCATTGTCCTTTTCGATCTTTTTCTTTCCGCCGGAAACCATCCGAAAGCTGTTTTTCCGGAATAGAACTGCTGTTGAAAAGACACCGCTGAAACCCGATTACGGAAGAAAAATGGTGCTGTATTTCTTTATTCCGTTTTTTATATTCCAGGTTTTATGCCCTTTGCGGCACTGGGTAATTAAAGGCGACGTGCTCTGGACCGAAGAAGGACACCGCCTGAGCTGGCGGATGATGCTGCGCAACCGCAGCGGCTATACCAAATTTTTAGTGGTCAATAACGAAACCGGAAGGCAGCATTATTTCAAGCTGAAAAAACTGCTTACCAAAAAACAGATCCGCGGGATGCAGACCAAACCGGATATGATCTGGCAGACAGCCCAAAAAATCAAGGAACACTATCAGCTAAAAGGAAAAAAAGTGAGTATTTATATCGATTCAAAAGTGGCTATTAATAAAAAGCAGCTCCGAAGGCTTATTGATCCCAATGTCGATTTTGCCAAGGCAGAATGGAATTACTTTTCTCATAATGAATGGATTCTATTATACGATTAATAGCAACAAAACACTCTAAAATCCGAAAAACCTTGAACTATTCTTAAAAAAAGTAAAAAAACTTGGAACAAATACTAAATAAAATTAGTAGTATTGCACTCTCTATTTAGATTTAGTATAAATAAAAATAACTTACTCATGAATACAACTTTACGCGCCATTTTCTTTTTAACATTCTCCCTGTTGGGTCAAAATAGTATCCTGCAGGCGCAGACAATTACCATTGGAAATGAAACGAGCAATAATATTACCAACGACGCTCCACTAAACGCCGTTTATGAAAAATCTGCCAGCGAAAGTGTTTACCTTTCCAGTGAAATCAATACTTCCGGGACTATAACCGCACTATCGTGGCAGCACAGTTCGACTTTTAATGCCGCTGCGACGAACAATCTGAAAGTTTATTTAAAGTTATCCAGCCTCAACAGTTTACCTACCGGTGCTGTGGGAACTACCGATTTTGCAGGCTATACCGAAGTCTATTCCGGCAGCCTTCCGGCAATCGCTACAGCGGGCTGGAATACAATAACGCTTAACACACCGTTTGCTTATAATAAAAGTGCCGGTAACCTGTCGGTATTGGTTGTCAGAGATGCCGCTACCAAAGACGATAACAACTATCCGCGTTTCAGAGCAACAACAACCAACCCGAATTATTTGTCCCGTAAATACAGCAATGGAGTCAACTTTTTTAACCCTACTGCCCAGCCGTGGACCAGTACGACGAGCATGGATCGTTTTTTCTACCGTCCGAATCTTCGTGTAACGATGGCCACAACGGTAAGCTACTGCCCTATCGGGAACAACAACAGCTGCCTGTATGGCGGAACGGTAACGAACGTTACCTTTGCCGGAATTAACAATACCACCGAATGCAGCCAGGACAACTATTCGTATATCGACTATACGCAGGCGGTTAATGGCGCACAGGTTACCAAAGGGGCTGCCTATACTTTAAGCGTAACCGTTGACAATCCGGGAAATAGCGGCGGTGTGGGTGCCTGGATCGATTTTAATAAAAATGGTATTTTTGAAAGCTCGGAGTTTTTTAGTTTAGGAACGCAAAACAGCAGCAACAGTACTGTTTTCAGCAGTGCAGCGATACAGATTCCGGCAACGGCACAAACCGGAACCACCCGGATGCGAATCCGTTCGAAAAGATTAACCGGTGTTACTGCTGCAGAATCCTGTGAATTCATTGGCAGTGCCCGCGGAGAAGTAGAAGATTATACAGTAAACATCGCCGAACAGCCTATGGGAGTATCGGATTTTGATAAAACTGCCGTAAAAATTTACCCGAATCCCACTGCAAATGTTGTGACCATTGCATCTTCAGAAACAATAAAAACCATTTCCGTATACACACCACTGGGTCAGCAGATCATATCGGGCAAAGAAAATCAAATCGATTTATCGGCTTACACCCAGGGAATCTATCCGGTTAAAATTGAATTTGAAAACGGACAGATCCAGTTTAAAAAGATTATTAAAAAATAGTTTATTACCATGAAAATTACCTGCCTGCTATTGCTGTTGAGTACGTTTAGTTATGCACAGCACTGGGAAACAAATTTTGAAGAAAGTAAAAAAAGTGCTGCGGCAGAAAACAAGAATATTATCCTGGTTTTCTCCGGTTCCGACTGGTGTGCACCCTGCATCAAATTAGACAAGGCCATCTGGAGTTCGGAAGCTTTTCAAACAGAAGCAAAAACCAACTGGGTACTGGTAAAAGCCGATTTTCCGAAGAAGAAAACCGCGGCACTGTCCGAAACCCTGAAATCCCAGAATGCCTCTCTGGCAGAACAATATAATAAAGAAGGCCATTTTCCGCTGGTTGTGGTTTTGGATAAAAACGGAAAAGTACTGGGAAAAACCGGTTACAAAAACGTTAATCCGGAAGAATACATCAAATTATTACACACTTTAGAAAAGAAAATATGAAACGGTTAATTCTTCTTTTTTGTCTTTTTAGCCTCACCACCCTTTCTGCCCAGATTGCCCAGAAAAGAGTTGTAAAACTAATGGGAAGCCGGTTTGACATTACCATAGTCGCCAAAGATGCTCCAACGGCAGATGCCTACATCGATACCGCTGTTGCTGAAATTACGCGAATTGAAAATCTTATTTCCGAGTGGATGCCGCATACGCAGGTTTCCCAAATCAACCAGAATGCCGGAATCAAACCCGTAGTGGTAGACAAAGAGCTGTTTGACCTGACCGAAAGGGCCATTGGTTTTTCAAAACTAACGGACGGTGCTTTCGACATCAGCTTTGCCGCTGCCGATAAGATCTGGAAATACGACGGCAGCATGACCGAATTGCCTTCGCCGGAAGCCGTTAAAGAATCGGTAAAAAAGATCGGCTATCAAAACATTATCCTGGACAGGGAAAAGAGTACCATATTCTTAAAACTTCCGGGTATGAAAATCGGTTTCGGTTCTATCGGAAAAGGCTATGCAGCCGATAAAACCAAGGATTTCATGATGGCTAAAGGTGTTGTCGCCGGTATTATTAACGCTTCGGGCGATATGAATACCTGGGGAAAACAGCCGGATGGCAAAGAATGGACCGTTGGCATTACCAATCCGATGAATAAAGACCGTGTTTTTGCTGTTTTTCCTTTAACAAACAGTGCCGTGGTAACTTCCGGCAATTATGAAAAATATGTCATGCTCAACAACAAACGCTATTCCCACATTATCGATCCCAGAACCGGTTACCCGGCTACCGGAATTGCCAGTGTGACGGTATTTGCCAAAAGTGCCGAAATGGCTAACGGTCTTTCAACTTCCGTAGTGGTACTGGGCCGCGAAACCGGAATGAACCTGATCGACCAGATTCCGCAGGTAAGTGCCGTAATTGTTGACGATGCCGGAAAGGTTTATTATTCCAGGAATGCCCATATTAAGAAATTAAAAAAATTACGTAAATGAAATTAACAATACTCTGCTTATTGTGTCTTGTTTGTTATTCCTGCAATACCGTTAAGGAATATGAAAAGCAAAACATCAATGATCCCGATATGAAACTTTCTGCCCGTTCGTCCGAACGATATGAAACTAATTTTCAAATTTATCGCGAAGGCGCTTCCGGTGCCAATGGCGGAAAAACAGGAGGAGGCTGTGGCTGCAATTAAATCATGAAAAAAATTCTATTTATTACAAGCCTTTTTTATCTTACCTCAGCAAATTCACAGGAAAAAGACAGCACCGCTGTTTATAAAAAAAGAGTTTTAGAAACAGCCGAAATCGAGTTTTTAGGAAGTTATTACCAGCAGGACGGGAAACATTCCCCTGTGGGTGGCGGTATTGGTAGTGAAGAACTAAAAGATTACACTTCTAATATTGTATTGTCCATTCCGGTGAGTGATGATGGTGTTTTAACCATCGATGCCGGTTTTTCGGCCTATACTTCTGCTTCTTCCAGTAACATCAATCCTTTTGTTAGTGACGGTTCTTTTACGACCACGACCAATAACAACAATACGGGCGCTTCAAGAAGTATGAATTCCAACACGCCGTATACGAATAAAGACGATGATTACTACAATACAACAACAACTGTTCCGGCACCATACGGAAGTCCGTGGATAGAATCGACCGGTGCTTCGCGCAAGGATGTTTTAAAAACACTTTCGGCGAGCTACAGTCACAGTTCCGACAACCGTAATACGATCTGGAATGCGAATGCCAGTGTTTCTAAAGAATATGACTACCAGTCCTTTGGCGTTGGCGCAGGCCTTGCGAAGCTTTTTAACGATAAAAACTCGGAGATCAGTCTGAAAGCCAGTGCCTATTTTGACAAATGGTATGCTATTTATCCAACAGAGCTGCACGAGTATTCTTTATACGGGATGCATTTCCAGAATAGCGGCTACTTTAAAGGAGTAAACATCCTGGACGAATACGGTATGGCCACAACGAATTACCTGCCGAAATCCTTCCATCCTTTTTCAAACGAGAAAAGAAATTCCTATTCGATGTCTTTAGGGTTCTCGCAAGTACTGACCAAGAACCTGCAGGCGTCCGTATTCATGGATCTTCTTTATCAGGATGGTTTACTTTCTACACCTTACCACCGTATTTATTTTGCCGATAAGGCGAATTACTATATCGGACAACCGCGCTATATCCCTATTTATGATAGTCCGGGGAATGTTGGTGTTTTCAGATTGGCGGATGATGTGGAGCGACTGCCGAAAACCCGTTTTAAGGTTCCTGTGGGCGCCCGTTTGAATTATTATATCAACGAGCAGTTTGTCGTTAGAAGTTACTATCGTTACTATGCTGACGATTGGGGACTTGAGGCTCATACTGCCAGTATTGAAATTCCGTACCGCATTTCTGAATATTTCACCATACTGCCGATGTACCGTTTTTATACGCAAAAAGGGGTTCGCTATTTCGCTCCGTTTGAAAAGCATTATTCGTTTCAGAAGTATTATACATCCGATTATGACCTGTCGTCATTTGACAGTCATCAGTACGGAATCGGGTTAAGCTATTCGGATATCCTGACCCACGCCCGGGTCCTGAAATTCGGATTAAAGAATATTGATTTCCGCTACAACCGGTATGAAAGAAGCGATGCTTTAAAAGCCGACATCTTTTCACTGGGGATCAAATTTGTACAATAAATACTAACCAAATAATTTATCAATTAATTTAAATGTTATCTCTTATGAAGAAAAAACTATTTTTAATGTTAACCATTATTACGGCTATTACTTTTTTTAGCTGTAACAAAGATGAAGATACTGTTGCGTTGCAAAGCAATCCGATTATCGGGACCTGGAAGCTTGTTGAGGAATACAGCAACAATCAGCTAGTTGTTTTAAACAACTGTAACCTGCAGGAAACCTATATTTTCGGGGAACAACAATTCACACACGAAGCATATTCCAATACCGGAAAAATGAAATTTGACGATTCTTTGGCTCAAAAAGGCGGAGACGACGATGATGACGATGATCACGGCGGAAGCGGTGGAGACGACGACGATGACGATGACGATCACGGACCGGTTAATCCAAATCCAGGTAACGGAGGCGGTGACGACGACGACGATGACGATCACGGCGGTAACGGAAGCGGAACTTGTGTACTGGCTGAAACAGTTATCGGTTACTGGGCAAATGCAGAAAACGCTTACCACCTGACCAGTACCAACATCACAGATACTAAAAATATTATCTTTACCGATAACGGGAATAAGTTCTACTATGAAAAAACTACTACTGTTAACGGTGTGACCGTAACTAAAAAATATGTTTTCAAAAGACAATAATCATAATTGCCTGTAAACAAAAAAGCTGTTTGAAATTCAAACAGCTTTTTTTTATGCTATCCTGCCGTGCAGTTGTTTAAAATATTCGAAGGCTTTAACGAGGCGGCTTCCATACCACGAAAACATTTCACCGTCTACAAAAACGGTTTTGGCATGATGGGTAAACCTGCCGATCTCAAAGGTGTGCTCGTCCTTAAACGGATACGGCTCCGACGAAAGAAAAACCAGGTCCGGATCGCCTTCCAGACGAATCTTTTTTAGTTCGACTTCCGGATAACGTCCTTTACTTTCATAAATATTATGGAAGTTATTCAGCTTTAATAATTCATTGATAAAATTATCGGAACCGGCCGCCATATACGGATCTCTCCAAATAAAATAGGCCGCTTTTTTGACGGGTTTGTCTGCTATGAACCGTTTGAAATCTTCGTAGGCATAATTGGTTTTATCGATCCATTTCCGGGCATCGGTGCGTTTATTGAACAATTGTCCGAAGTCGGAAATCATTTTTAAATTGTCTTCAATCGTAATAATATTGGTCACCCAAACCGGGCAGATTTTAGACAGCTCCTCCACTATTTCCTGGGTATTTTCTTCTTTATTGGCAATAATGATATCCGGTTCGAGTAACCGGATCTTTTCGGCATGTACTTTTTTAGTACCGCCAATGATCTTTTTGGTTGCTTTTAAATGATACGGATGTATGCAGAATTTTGTTATCCCGACAATATTTTCCTCTAATCCTAATTCGAAAAGTAATTCTGTTTGCGAAGGCACCAGAGAGATTATTCTTTTGGGAGTGGTTTCAAAAGAATGCAGTGTTCCTAATTGATCTGTGAACATTTTCATAGTGCAAAAATACAAAAAGCGCTATCGTTGTAATGAAAAATCAGCCTGAATGGAAAACTTTTATTTTGGTTTTCGGGACTGTTTGTGTTTATGGGTATTGGCCGCTAAAAACAAAAAATGGTTGTCTTAAATCAGGAACCGGGAATGGTTGCGGTTTTCCCCATTTGCTTCAACCCTGTTTTATCCGGCGGATGAAATACAGGGTTGAAACCTTATAAGGTAATTTTATTTTGCAGCCAGGATGGCTTGCATTTCCTGTTGCATTTTTAGTGCTTCGGCTCTGGCTTTTTCGGCAAAATCGGTCCCGTCTGAAGCATAAATAATACCGCGTGACGAATTGATCAGTAAGCCTACATTGTCGTTCATACCGTATTTACATACTTCCGAAAGGCTGCCGCCCTGTGCGCCAACTCCGGGAACTAATAAAAAACTATCCGGGATGATCTTTCTGATCTCCGTAAAATATTCTGCTTTGGTTGCCCCAACCACATACATCAGGTTACTGCTGTTCTTCCATTCTTTGGAAGTTGCAATTACTTTTTTATACAGCTCTGCGCCATCCACCATTTGGGTCTGGAAATCAAAGGCTCCTTCATTGGACGTTAAGGCCAGCATTATCGTGTGTTTGTTCTCAAAAGCTAAAAACGGTTCCACACTGTCTTTCCCCATATATGGCGCCACGGTTACACTGTCGAAATTCAGATCTTCAAAAAAAGCTTTTGCATACATAGACGACGTGTTTCCGATATCTCCTCTTTTAGCATCGGCTATTGTAAAGATGTCCGGATACTTTTCATTAATATAACGGATTGTTTTTTCCAGTGACTGCCAGCCTTTAATTCCGTAAGCTTCATAAAAAGCTGTATTCGGTTTGTAGGAAACGGTAAGATCGTGTGTGGCATCGATGATTGCTTTATTGAATTCGAAAATAGGATCTTCCAGTGCTAAAAGGTGCTTTGGAATTTTATTCAAATCGACATCCAGGCCCACGCACAGGAATGATTTTTTTTGTTGAATCTGCTGAATTAGTTGTTGTGTTGTCAAAGTAGTGTGTTGTTTATGATTACTGGCAAATTTCGGAAAGTTTCAGAAAGCTGCCAAAAGGTTAAAAAAAATGCCACACTTAGATTGTTCTTCCGTGTGACATTTTTTGATAGTATTGCATTTAAAAAAAATTAAAATACTTCGCTTTCTTTTAATTTCTCGGTGTTGCTTACCAATTGTAATTCGTCGATTACTTTCTGGATGCTTCCGTTCATTACCCCGTCCAGATCGTATAATGTCAATCCGATTCTGTGATCGGTAACACGTCCCTGCGGATAGTTATAGGTACGGATTTTAGCAGAACGGTCACCGCTGCTCACCTGTGAGTTACGTTTTTTAGCATCTTCTTCCTGTTTCTTTGCCAATTCCATTTCGTATAAACGGGAACGCAATACCGTTAGTGCTTTATCTTTATTTTTATGTTGCGATTTCTCATCCTGACACTGTGCCACCAAACCGGTTGGAATGTGTGTCATACGTACAGCCGATTTTGTTGTATTTACCGACTGACCACCAGGACCTGACGAACAGAAAAAGTCAATACGCACATCATTCATATCAATCTGTACATCAAATTCTTCTGCTTCCGGAAGTACCATAACGGTCGCTGCCGAAGTGTGAACACGTCCCTGAGTTTCCGTTTGCGGAACACGCTGTACACGGTGAACACCTGCTTCAAATTTTAAAGTACCATACACATCTTCTCCGGTTACTTCAAAAATAACCTCTTTGAATCCTCCCGAAGTTCCTTCGTTCATATCCACTACAGATGTTCTCCATCCTTTACCTTCACAGTATTTGGTATACATACGGAATAAATCGCCGGCAAAAATACTGGCTTCATCTCCTCCGGTACCGGCACGGATCTCCACCATTACGTTTTTAGCATCTTCCGGATCTTTCGGGATCAACAAGAACTTGATTTCTTCTTCAAGTTCCGGTAAGCGTTCTTTTGCTTCATCCAATTGCAATTTGGCCATTTCTACCATTTCCGCATCAGAACCGTCGGCAATTATTTCGTTCGCTTCCTTAATATTCCCGTCAAGATTTACATACTCATCGCGTTTTTCAACCAATGCTTTTAAATCCTTGTATTCTTTATTTAACTGTACATAACGCTTCTGGTCGGCAATAACATCCGGCTGGATAATTAAGTCCGAAATCTCATCAAAACGTTGTTTTACTATTTGAAGTCTGTCTAACATCTTTTGTTTCTCCTTTATTGGAGTGCAAAATTACAAAAAAATCCGTTTAGTTTCTAACAGTAGCCCTGTAGATTTTTTTTATACATTTGAAATTAAAATCAAGCGGTTATGGAAAATTTCGATTGGACTACATTCACGATAAGGATTGCCATAAACACTACTATTTCAAAACTTTATGCTGCCTGGACACAGGCTTCCGAAATAGAAAAATGGTTCCTGAGCAATGCCAATAATTTCGATCCCGACGGAAATATCATCGCTAAAAACACCCCGGTTCAAAAAGGGTTTCGCTATGAATGGAACTGGTATTTGTAT
Organism: Flavobacterium sp. 40-81; assembly: GCF_001898245.1. Taxonomy (NCBI): domain Bacteria; kingdom Pseudomonadati; phylum Bacteroidota; class Flavobacteriia; order Flavobacteriales; family Flavobacteriaceae; genus Flavobacterium; species Flavobacterium sp. 40-81. The sequence continues at coordinate 5,311 of NZ_MKTM01000020.1, read as the reverse complement.
GATGTCATGGAGATGGGAACATTTACCGAAGCTAACGGCAGGGATGCCCTTCAGTTTACCTTTGCCGGATCGTGCCTGGTTGCAATCAAACTTACCGACCACAAAGAATATGTACTGGTCGAACTGACTCAAAAAGACATTCCGACAGATGATCATTCCAAAAAAGAAATCCGTCTGGGCTGTCACAGCGGCTGGTCCTTTTATCTGGTGAATCTGAAATCCGTTTATGAAGGCGGACTGGATTTAAGAAACAGGAATCCTAATTTAAAACCAATGCTCAACAACTAAAAACCCTGATAATTATGGCTAAAAAAAGTATCACACTGGCGGCAATCGCAATGACGGCTCTGGTGGTTTCCTGCCAGAAAAAAGAAAAAACGGAAACCACAGCCCCGGAACCCGCAGCAAAAACCTATGCCCTGATTGACAAGGCTTCCTGGCTGGTTGGCGAATGGGGCAATACCTCCAAAGAAGGTGTTTTAACCGAAACCTGGACCAGACTAAACGACAGTACGCTAACCGCACAGACCTACTTTGTGACGGGTAAAGACACCGTTCATACCGAAAGTGTTGTACTGGAACAAAAAATGGACAGTTTGTTTTATATCCCTACCGTTAAAAATCAAAACGACGGCAAGCCGGTTACTTTTAAATTGACCAGCAGCACAGATCAGCTTCTGGTTTTTGAAAACCCGAAACATGATTTCCCGCAGAAGATCACGTATAACAAGATTACAAACGATAGCCTGGTCGCAGCAATTTCCGGAATGAAAAACGGAAAAGAAAGCAAGGAAAGTTATCCGATGAAGAAAAAATCATAACCACAAAAAACGCGTCATAAATGACGCGTTTTTTGTTAGCGGCGTGCTTTGAAATAATCTTCAAAGAAAGAACAGTCGCTGGTTAACGATGTATAATCGTCACTGTAATTATTCTTTAAATCGGAATAATAGCGGTTCTTACCCAGAAGATAGCTGTCATAATCCTTTATGTCCGAGCCATAACGATCCGGATAACGATAGGCCAATCTATTCTTTTCACATCTCCCGATCATTCGCAGACACAACGCTTTAAACTTCCGGGTTTTAGCATTTTCCAGTGCCAGCCTGTAATATTTTTTAGCCAGATTGCATTCGTAATATTCCGATTCATCTTCCAGTACGCTGTGATTGCCGCTGCTTGACCAGGAATAACGCCGCATCATCCAGGCATTCCCATATTGCGTCATGTTGTAATAGCAATTGGCGGCCAGAAAATAATAATAGTCCCGGTTTTGCTCTGCCGGATTATCTGCTTTATTGAGATACCTGATCAGCTGGCGGGTTATACTGGTCTTGGTGAGTCGCATCGAATCTTTTACCGCAATAAATTTCGGGGTATAATTCAATTCATAAAATGGATTTTTGTCAAACACATTGCTGTAATCCCAATAACTAGCTGTTTTTTCCCAGGCTGTATATTTTTTATCCCAAAAATCCTGCGTTACTTTTTTAAAACCCGCCAGGGCAGCAGGCAACTCATTCCGGCGGATGTATTTTGTACCGAGCAAATCATACAAGCGGGGTATTTCCTTTTGCAATCCGTTATATTTCCAGGCAGAGAAAACGTCCTTTTTATTTCGGTTAGCCAGTATATCGCCTATCAGCCGTTCCAGTTGTTTCGGAGTATACATGACATTCACATAATCAAAATAATTGTCATAAAAATCGAAATAGGTATCCCCTTTGTTCTTTTGTGTTTTCCAAACCACCTCCGAACTGTAACGATCACCATTTCCTAATCGGGTATATAGCAAAGCGGCATCTGTTGTATTTCCTTTATACTCTAACTCCCTGCCCAAAGCAAAAATAAATTTCTGGTTGTCTTTATTCTTAAGAATGATTGTTTGTACTTCTTCCGGAATAACAGCCTTCCCGTTTGCCTGATTAGCGGTGAGATTTAATGCCTTTAGCAGCGCTAACTGTTTTAACAGGGCTGTATTCGATTTATTTTCCTGAGCCAATTGCCCGATCAGTACCAAACTTTCCGAATAGTCTTTCGTGATAAAAAGCAAATGTGCCTTAGTAGTTTTCCAGAATACGGCATCTTCAACCTTGTTTATATTCACGGTATTGACAAAACGCAAAACTTTCCGGGCATAGTCCCTGTCGTTTTCAACCCTTTTTAAAACAATTTTCACGGAATTATCTTCCCAAAATGACGTTACGGACGGACTGAACAAGGAATAATAAGGCGTAAAAATCCAGTCTTCAATTTTATTGACTTCCCGCAACAAAAGAAAATTTACCGCTTCCGATCTGGGATTGTACCGGTATGTTTTTTCCAGATTTTCCAAAGCTCTGTCGTGTTTTAAAATACCGGCTAAAAAATAAACACTTGCTTTTTCCTGGTTTGTTGCAGCATATTTCAAAACCTGATCAATAGGAACAGCTGTATTATATTGCTGGGCAATCATAAAACGTTTGTCCGGGGCATTTTCAAAAACCCTGGCGGCATAAAAATTAGCCAGTGCCTTGTCTGTTTCAGCCAAAGTTCTGAAATACAAACTCCAGTAGTTCAGAATATCCTGATTGCCCTGATTCTTAAACACGGTATCATACAACTTCCGGATGGTTGCAAAATCCTTATTGTAAAAGGCCAGCCGAATGGCTAAAAAAGTATAGCGGCGTTTTATTTCATTATTCGCAACCTGCTTAGACAGCCGGATGGCTTTGTCGATCTGTTTGGTCCGTTCCGGCAATATTGCTCCCGAGCGGCGTTCCCAGGGATCATCCAGCCAGGTGTTAAAAAACTCACAGCTCTTGGCAAATTTCAGGTAATTGATTGCTTCCCAATCCTGCTGCCGGTGCAAATACTGCAGCATTTTATTATCATTCCCGATCGTTTTATCTCCATACAAAACCTCCCAGACAGCCGAAGCAGGAACTTTATGGTTACAATACCGCAGCCACAACACCTCATTAGGCGATAATTCTGCTTCTTCCTCTTCATATAGCGCTTTTGGCTTAAACGAATCCGAAGAATAATTAAATTCCGAATAGCCGTAATAACGGAAAACATTCGGATTAAAGAATGAAAAGCGCAGTTCTTCTCCGTAAGGATAAAACCCGCAGGCAAAAAGCGGTTTACTGACTAAAATCAGAATAAAAAGCAGAAAGTTCTTCATCGCTGCAATTGCTTAATTGTTGTTCGTCTAAATGAAAAAGGGTCACTGTGGTTGTCTTATCAAAGGCCACATTCTTTTTGATAATCCGGATAGCCTGCCGGATCGTTCCGGCAGTAAGCTCTTCCAGTTTAACCCGGTCGCCAATCCGCAGATACACATCTTCCACAACCGTATCTTTCGTAATTTCATACCATAACGGTTTTACAGGTTTCAGGATTTTCTTTACCGCTTTAATATCGGTATAAACCACTTTTGAAAACTGATTGTTCTGGTATACCTGCAGCCAGGAATAAACCGGTAACGCAACATCCAGATGCAGCGGATATTTCTTTTTAGCAGGCAAATAGCTTTTTAATTCCTCAAGGTCCAGTATCGAATTTTTACGGGAACTTTCCAGCGGATTAATCAGGTTATAACACATTAACGTCACTTTATCCACCGGAGGCACACCCATTTTATCAGGGTATTTATACGGATACAGGCGCAGCGTACAGCTGATCTGTTTCCCGGAAAGGGATTTGAGTTTCTTTAAAAAATAGAAATAATTGTCCTTCGTTTTTAAAGTCCAGTCACAGTCCATCTGGTATTCCTTAACTTCCGGCTGCTTCCCGAATCGTTCCTTACAATATTTCTCAATCAGGAAATGAACATTGTCTGCCAGTGTATCCAGACTTCCCTTACTGCTTTGACTGAAAACTTTGTTTTTCAGGTAAACCGTCGGAATAATATGCAGATTGCCTTTGGGCATTGAAAAATTCAGATTGGTCTTTGAAACCGGATAATTTCCCATTTCATTGCTATTGTCAACTTCAAAAAATTTGACATATAATTTTTGTACCTGCAGCTTTTTAACAATCGAATCCTCCCTGTTTGAAAAATACCCATCATAACTTTTCCAGTAATAGAACGCTTTTTCCACATTTTCAATCTTGTGCTGACATGACAAAAACAGCAAGGCAGCCATTCCTGAGAATATAACATTTTTCATTTTAGCCTGTATTTCTTTTTAAGATAAATCCGTATTAAAGTTATGTTATTTTCTGAATGTATTAACAACAAAAAAAGCCTGTTTTAATATTTAAAACGAGCTTTTTTTATTGTTATTTTAATTCACTTTTGTTAGTGTTATGTTAGTGGGTATTGTAAAAGTGCTTGGCTGGCCTAAGCCACGCATTCCCATAGGTAAAGTTACCTCCCATTGCGCCGTATCAGGATTAACCGGATTGATTGTCATTTCTAAATTTCCCCTTACTCCTGTTGGGTATGAAGGATTTAAGACACCGGCAACATCAAATACTTGTCCTGTCATCTTATAATTCTCTAACGCTTTACCCGCAATAATAATTGTCGACCATGGGGTGACTGAATTACCTATATTTTTTTCAGATGTATAAATAACCTGTTCATTTGGCTGCCCGTAATTCTGAACTAATTTATAGTGTCCGCATAATTCATCTATATAAAACTTCGGATTTTCATTGATGTAGCTGGCTTTCGTTTCTTTCCAAAATCTTATAACAAAAGTTTGGTTTCCGTTTTGATAAATCCAGGTTCCGATAAATGGAGTAAAATAATTGTTTACATCCTTATAGTAGTAATAAGCGATTAGAGGACTCTTTTTAAAATTAGAGTTGTAAAATTGTCTTATGTCCACTGTTTTCTCTGTCTGTGCATAAGAAAAAAAGACTGTAAATATTAATAAAAACAGGTATACTATTTTTTTCATAATATATGAGTTTAACAGGATTAACTTATCTCAGACTAAACGGATATATAATCACTAATTAAAAAATATGTCTATATGATATAACACAAAAACCTGATAGCAATTAGGTCAGTTGTAACAAACAAATTGCTGCAATATCGTCATTGAATAGTAGTCCCAAAAAGTATATAAAACCCGATAAAACTTCCCGGCTTTTTTATGTTACTGATTAACTTTTGTTAGTGTTATGTTAGTGGGTATCGTAAAAGTACTTGGTTCGTCTGAGCCACGCATTCCCATAGGTAATATTACTTTCCATTGCGCTGTGTTCAGGTTAACTGGGTTTATTTCCATACTCAACTGCCCTTTTACACCTAAAGGATAAGCAGGATTCACTACTCCAGTAATATCATAAACGAAACCACTCATCTTATATGGCT